>JBDUEE010000139.1:0-9147 GCA_040002615.1 Chloroflexota bacterium
GCTGCGCTTCGCTCCCGAGAGGCCTCCGTGGAGTTTCACGTCCGCAGCGCCCGCCACACCGATGTCGATCCCGTCATCCGCATTCTGATGCGCGACGGGGACGAGGTTGGCGACCGGCGCGGGGACACCGATCGACTACGAAGCCTGCTCTTCCTGCCGTCTGCGACCGTTGTCGTGGCCGAGGCCGAGCGCCGAGTGGTCGGCGTGGGAGTCCTCTCGATTCGTCCGACGGTCCGATCAGCTCCGTTCGTTGGTGTTATCGACGAGCTTGGGTTGGCGGGAGCCGCGGGACGTGCGACGCGCTCGGCGCGGGCGGACACCTCTGGACGAACGGAGATCGGCAGCTCGATTCTCGCGCAGCTGATCACCTCGGCCAGGAACAAGGGCTGTGCGCGCGTGGAGGTCTCCGATCCCCTCGCGGCCGCCGAGCTGTCGCTCCTCAAGAGCGTTGGCTTCGAGCGGCGAGGGGCGCTGCTGAGCCGCGCCGTTGGTTGAGGAACGATCCTCATCCGATAGGCGCGCCGGGCCGGGACACCGCGACCGTCAGTCGCATCATTTTCAAACCGACAGGAGAACGCTCGCTTGAGCAAGAACGTGGCCGTCTTCGTTGACGTTGCCAACCTTTACTACTCGGCCCGCGGGCTGGAGGTCGACGTCGATTACGTCGCCCTCCTCAAAGCGGCCACCAAGGGGCGCGACCTGATTCGCGCCTACGCCTATTCCGGGCTCGACCCGGAGAATGAGAACCAGCGCAAGTTCATCGACTTCCTGGGCAAGAACGACTACAAGGTCGTTCACAAGGACATCCGCAAGTTCGGCGACGGGCGGGTCAAGGCCAACCTGGACATCGAGCTGGTGGTGGACCTCTTCCGCCTCGCCAAGCGGATGGACATCGCCGTCATCGTCAGCGGGGACGGTGACTTCGCCCCCGCCATCCGCGCCCTCCAGGACGAGGGCGTGCGCTGCGAGGTCATCAGCTTCCGGCCGAACACGTCGTCCGATCTGATCGCCGTGGCGGACGAGTTCATCGACATCATGAAGATCGCAAGCATCGGCCGCGGCAAGAAGGAAACTGATGCCGCCGCAGCCAAGGGCATGAGCGCCCCGCCAATGCCCGCCAAGGAGGTCGTGCCCGAGTTCGGCTTCCGCGAGGCCTCGCCAACGGTCGCGGCCGCCGCGTTGGCGGCCCTGCGTGAGGGCAAGGAACCGCGAGGAGGCGGTCGGCCGCGTGGCCGCGGGCGCGGTCGCCCTGAGCCGGCACCGGCCGATGAGCCCCAGCCGATGGTGGCTGTCGGTCCGGCCGACTCGGCTGACCAGCCGGTGGCAGAAGGCGAGGAGGGTCGCCGTCGCCGTCGCCGACGAGGTCGGCGTGGCCGCGGCCGCGGTGGTCGCAACGGCGAAACCGCGACCGCAGTGCCCGCTCAACCGGGAGAGATCGGCTGGGTCGAGCTCGATGACGTCTCCCAGGTCGACGCGCTGGCCGGTGTCGGCCCACTGACCGATGACCTGGGCGGAGAGCGCGAGTACACCTTCGAGGAGGCCGACGAGGCCACCCTGGCCGAGCTGGGTCTGCTTGACGCCGCAACCGAGGTGGTGGCGCCTGCCGCGCCTGCAACGGACGTAGAGCCAGCCGAGACGAAGGCGCCACGTCGCCGTGGGCGCCCGCGGAAGTCCGAGACTGCCGAGGCCACTCCGGAGACCCCGGCGCCCCCCACTACGGCAGCCAAGCCGGCTCGCCGCTCGCGTGTCAGGAAGGGCGACACAGCAGTGGAGCCCTCAGCCGAGGCGCCCGCGACCGATGAGTCCAAGCCAAAGCCGGCCCGCCGGTCTCGCGCCCGGGCGACCTCCAAGGCGGAGCCCTCGTCGGCGCCGGGCGAGGCCGAGGCAAAGCCCAGTACGCCGCGCCGCCGGACCCGCTCCGCTCAATCGCCCGAGAGCGGCCAGACAACCGGCGAAGCGCCTGCGGAGGGTGACGCCCAGGGCATCTGGCAACGATTCCGCTCGGCGCGTGGAGGCGGCTCAACCTCCTGAGCACGTTCCCGCAGAACGCGACACGACCGGCCCCGGTGGGCCGGCACGTTGCTTGTATGCGGGTCGGGTGGCGTTGCCTAGCTTGGCTCCTCGCCCTCCGTCGGCGCGGCATCGACAGCGGGGCTTGACGGGAGCTCATTCTCGACAGGCGCCTGTGGCGGGACGGAAGGCGAGGTCCCACCGTTGGTGCCCGGACGTTGGAAGATCGGCACCCAGTCGCTTGCTCCCCCGGCTGCTTCTCGCGCGCGGTCCGCCGCCTCCCGCGCCTTCTCGGCCAGCTCGTCGCGCATCTCGCGACCTGGCTTCGGGGTAGTGAGCACGGCAATCAACGCGCCAGCCGCCGCGCCGATCAACAGTCCGACGAAGAATGCGGTCCAGTGCCGCTGCTCGCGGCGCTTGCGGACGCCAATCCGCGCGGCGGCATCGTCCATCAGCTCGCGGCCGACGGGAATCGCCGCGCCGGCGGCAGCCATCGCCGCGCCGCGCCGGCCCCACAGGCCGCGCAGGCTGGGGCTGACGTCACGCTGCCACGTGCGGCGCCCCCACAGCAGCGCGTCGCGGCTGGCCTGACGCGCAGCCTTCTCGGCTTCACGGCGCTGCGGCGCGGAGTCCCTCCACGCCTCGTCGGCACGCTGCGAGACCGATTCGGTCGCCTGGCCAACGGCGGCGGCAAGCTCGCGGCCGCGCTTCGTGATCTGGTCCGTCACATCTGCCTCGAGCAGCTTCTCGACGATCGAGCGCACCCGCGTTGGCACTTCATCGGCCATGTCGTCCTCCTGGTTGCGTCGGCACCGGATCGGTCCATCAAGTATGCCACCGCTCGGTGGCGCCCGCGCGGGCCGCCTCCTCGATGGCGGGTCCGGTTGCCGGCCGGCCGCCACCGCGATGTGCCCTGAGCGACCCGCCGGGCATGCGCGAGAGATAGCATGCCGAACCGCCGTCATCGGCTGATTACGGCCGGCTTACCGGCCCGCCCGACCCCACCCGTGCCACCGTCGAGGCCCAGCAGCTGCCGCGCATATACTCGCGCCCGTGAGCATGACCGCCATCAAACCTGGCTTCCTGAGCCTCGGTCAGCCGGTGGCACGGGCAGCGGCCCTGCGAGCCGCAGCCGCCGGCCGGCTGCAGCGCACCACCCTGGTGCACGGGGCGGCCGGGTCGGGGAAGGGCGCGTTCGTCGACGACCTGCTGGCGCTGCTGTTCTGCCGGGACGAGGACCCAGCAGCACGTCCCTGCAACGCCTGTCGCGGCTGCCGTGACGCGCGAGCGCGAGCCCATCCTGACCTCGTCGTCGGTTCCCCGGAGATCTGGCGCGATGGACGCTCGACCGGCGAGAGCATCGTCGCCGCGGCCAGGCGTTGGCTGCTGACCGCAGCCACCTCACCGATCGCCGGCGAGCTGCGAGTCGTTCTCATCGAGGGGGCGGACCGGGCCAATGAGCAGATCCAGAACGCGCTGCTGAAGGCGCTCGAGGAGCCCGCACCGCGCCAGATGTTCCTGCTCGTGGCGGATGAGCAGACGCGGCTGCTGCCCACCATTCGGTCGCGATCGCAGCCACTCCGCGTGGGGCCCGTTCCGCACGGCGAGCTTCGGGCCTGGCTGGTCGACCACGAGCGGCTGCCTGCGGACCTGGCCGATGCGCTGGTCCGCATCTCCGGCGGCATGATCGGGCGCGCCGTTGGCTACGCCCGTAGCGAGGGCCTCCTCGCCTGGCGGCGACGAACCCAGGTCGAGCTCCTCGCGCTGCTGGCGCGGGGCCGCGCGGATCGATTCAGCTCCGTGCGGGAGCTGCTGGATGAGACGCTGCGGCTCGGCATGCCGCCACCCGAGGAGTCCGAGCCGGCACCTGATGACGAGCCGGCCCGCGCAGCCGGCTCGGCGCAGCGGGCTGCCGCGCTGATGATCGTCGAGGCCTGGCAAAGCATTGCCAGAGATCTCCTGGTGACGGGTGCCGGGCGGATTGAGCTTGTCGCCGCGTCGCAGCTCGTTGACGACCTCCACGATACGGCGCGGGGAGTGGCCCGCGATGAGCTGGTCGCGTTCATTGCGTTGCTCGAGCGCATCTCCGACGGGCTTCGGGCAAACGCCGCCCCGCGGCTCGCGCTGGAAATGGCGATGCTGGCATGGCCGACCGCCCAGGGGCGGCCCGCGTCGGCCTGATGGCGGGGGAGCAGCGGCTGACCGCCCATGTCGTCGGCTACGTGCAGGGCGTTGGCTTTCGCTGGTGGATCCGGACGCGTGCCGAGCAGCTTGGCCTCACGGGCTGGGTGATGAACGAGAACGACGAACGAGGCCTGGCAGTGGTGGCAGAGGGCGCACCGGCCGAGCTTGACGAATTCGAACGGCTGCTGTGGCAGGGCCCCGGTGCCGCTCGCGTCCAGCGGGTGGATGCCGCTCGCAAGCCGGCCTCGGGAGAGTTCGGACGCTTCGAGATCAGCCGCTCGTGATCCGCACATGAACTGGCGGGCCGCCGGCTGCGGGGTGCTGGGCATCGCGATATTCGTGGGCATCGGGCTGCTTGGCATGGCGGTCGCCTTCCGGTCCGAGGAAGGGTGCCCCTCCTCCCGCCTGCTATGGGCGGACCGGACCTACCTGGCGGAGGGCACCCCTGCGCCCAGCCCGGCGTTCGCGGTCGAAGGGCCTGCGGCCGATATCGGCTCGACGTTCATGGGCCTCACCACTCGACGCGTCCTGGGTCCGCCCGGGAGCTCGCCATCGACCGCAGCCGCCGACCGGCCCGGGAGCGTGGCACTCGACTGCGCGAACGGCACGTTCCAGACCTACACGTGGGACGGCGTGACGCACACACCGTCTCAGCTGCCGGGCAGCCCGGTGGCGGCCGCTGCATCGGCTCCGAAAACGCGCGCGTAAGTGGACAGGGCGTAGCGGTCGGTCATGCCGGCCACGTAATCGGCGACCTGCACCACCAGCTCCGCGGAGTCCTGGCGATAGGTCTCGGGGATATCGGCGGGATGCGCCAAATGATGCTCGACCAGGGCATGGAGCAGGCCGATCGCCTGCTCCTGCTGCCCGCGCTGGCTGGGTGCCTGATAGATGCGATCGAACATGAAGTCGCGCAGCTCATGCATCAGCGACAGCGTCTCCTCGTCCATACCCACGGCACCGACCTCGAGCGAGTGCCGGACGACCGCCTCGATCATCTCGCCGATCCAGGCGCGCCCCGGCTCACCGAATCGCCGCCGTACCCGGTCGGGCAGTGCCTTGCGGGAGAGCACGCCGGCCCGGATCGCATCGAGTGCGTCGTGGGTCAGATAGGCGATGCGGTCCGCGTATCTCACGCACAACGCCTCGGGCGTGGCCGGCGGCGGCTCGATCTTCCAGGAATGCGCGCGGATTCCGTCGCGCACCTCCCAGGTCAGGTTCAGGTCCTCCAGCACCTCGAAGATGCGAACGCTCTGGGCGGCGTGATGCCAGCCATCCGGCGGGAAATACGGCGACAGCGCCTCCTCGCCGGTATGCCCGAACGGTGTGTGGCCGACGTCGTGGCCCAGGGCGATGGCCTCGGCCAGCGGTTCGTTGAGGGTCAGGCCCGCTGCCAGGGCTCGCGCAATCTGGGCGACGTGCAGGGTGTGCGTCAGCCGCGTGACGTAGTGGTCGCCGTCCGGGTTGATGAAGACCTGGGTCTTGTGCTTCAGGCGGCGGAAGGCCTTTGCATGGATGATCCGATCGCGGTCACGTTCAAACGCGGTGCGCAGCTGGTCCGGCGTCTCTTGCCGGTTCCTGCCACGCGTCGCAGAAGAGCGCGTGGCCAGCGGGCTGAGATGCTGCTCCTCGGCCTCCCTCCTGAGGCGATCGCGACGCAGCAGGCTGCCTTGCATGGACCGATGATGCCGTGCCTGGCAGGATTTGGCGCGCGGAATGCAGCGGAGGAAGCCATGAGCGATTTCGAACGCCGCGCGAAGGGGGAGAGCCAGGGCGGGATGACGGGCGCCACCGGCAACCTCACGCCCGATGAGCCGGACGACGAGTTCGTGCCGGCCGAGACAAGGGACATCAACGATCCGTCAGCAGCTCGGCAATTGACGGCATCGGCACAACGTCGCGCTGAGGCTCGTCGCGCCGAGGGCGGCGACAATCCAGAGGGCACGTTGCCGTCACAGGCAGACCATGGGCCGATCAGCCCGCAGTCGATCCTGGGCGGCGACGAGCGGCATGATCCGGAGGACGAGCATCTGTAGGGTGCTGGCGCGCCGGACAGGATTCGAACCTGCGACCTTCGGCTCCGGAGGCCGACGCTCTATCCACTGAGCTACCGGCGCGCGGGGAGCGGCCATGATACCGCAGCCGCTGTTTGAGAACGTCGTTGGCACGCCCAGTGCATCACCTCAATCGGAGAGACACCCGCTGAAACGAGGAGGAACGCCATGTACGTGGGTGGAGGGATCATTGGCCTGATCCTGCTGATCCTGCTGATCCTGCTGCTGACGGGCAACCTGTAGCGGCAGCTCAGAAGACCCTGCGTAGACGAAGGCCCCTCCGAAGAGGGGCCTTCATTTGCTGCCGGATTCGCTAACCGCAAGGGCATCTTTCACGCACGGTTTCCCGCACTACCCTTACCCAAACCTACCCATGACCTTGCGACCAGTGGTGAATCGCTGTACGAACAGCGAACACATACTAAGGGAAAAGCCCCCTCGAGGTCAATGGTCAGGGACTAAGAATCCTTCACATTTCAGAGCGGTATCGTGGTGCCTGGGGGGCCGATCAGGAGGCCTGCGGCGCCCCGATCGGCGTCATCGACTCGATGATGACGGGGTCGAGCGGCACGTTCAGCGGATCCCCGCTGGTGGGCACCTGGCCGATGGCGTCCACCACCTCGGTGCCCGCCGTGACCTTGCCCAGCAGGCTGTAGTACGGTCGCAGCGAGTCGACATCGGCGAGCATGACGAAGAACTGGCTGCCGTTGGTATCTGTCCCGCCCTGGATTTCGCCGGTGGCGAAGTCGTATTGCATCGCGTTGGCCATGGCGACCATGTAGGTCCGATAGGTCGTGGTCTCCGGCGGGAGCTCGATCTCGAACTGGTAGCCGGGACCGCCGCTGCCGAGCTCTGCGAAGTCGCCTCGATTCGCCTTTGTCTGCGGGTCGCCGGCCTGCGCCACGAAGCCGGCGATCACGCGGTGAAAGGTGATGCCGTTGTAGAAGCCGCACCGCGCCAGCGAGACGAGGTTCGCGGTGGCGACCGGCGCCGACTCCGACTCCAGCCCGATCGTGAAGCTGCCCTTGTTCGTCCGCACCTCGAGCGCCACGGTGTCGCCGATGATGTCCGCCGCCTCCCCGCCGGCGGGCGCCTGCCTCGGGCACGCAGGAGTGGGAGTTGGCGACGGCCCGGTCGCGCAGGCGGCGAGCAGCACCGCGGCGGCCACGATCGGCAGCCAGGGCGGGCCTCCGACTGGCCTCATCGGTCCAGCCCTCCGAGCTTGGCGTCGAACAGGCGACCGGCAAACGAGACCGGCATGGTGCCTCCGTAGATCAGCGTGTCGTGGAAGAACTTCAGGTTGAAGGCCGGACCCATCCTTGTGCGCACCCGATCACGCAGCCGCTCGATCATGTGCCGCCCGTAGAGATAGCTGAGCTGGTAGGTGGGCGTACTCGTGTAGCGCTTGACCTCGGCCAGCGCTGCCGGCCGCTCGAATCCGGTGACGTCGATGAGATATTGGACGGCCTCCTCGAAGCCGATCTCACCCCGGTGCAAGCGCACATCCAGGACGATGCGTGCCGAGCGCCAGATGGCGTCCGTGTGCTGGATATACCGATGGACTGGCGTGTCGTCGAAGCCAGCCTCTTTCATCATCCGTTCGCAGTAGAAGGCCCAACCCTCATCGAACTCCGCCGCGCTCAGCGACAGGGCGCGCACCAGGCTGGGGTTGACGTTGGCGGCCGAGAGCTGCAGATGGTGTCCCGGGTAGGCCTCGTGGACGCTGGTATTGCTGATCGAGGCGTAGTTGTGCTCACGCCACATCTCTGGCGCGCCGGGCGGCGTGACCACATACGTGCCCGCCGGGTCGGGATCGAAGCGCGGCGGCTGGTAGTAGGCCGCGAACGGGATCAGGTGTCGCTCGAACGACGGCGTCTCGATCACCTTCAGCCGATCCTGGTCGGGCGGCGTGGCCAGGTCGTGCTCGACCACGAACGCCCGTGCCCGAGCCATCGACTCGCGGTACGCCTCCAGCGCCTCGGGGAACGAGCTCGGATGATTGTCCTTGATCCGGTCGCCGACCTCGGCCGGTTCCAGGGTCGGGTCGATCTCAGCGCAGACCGCCTCACGAGCCGCCGTTTCCTCGGCCAGCATCTGCTCGCCGACCGCCAGGATCTCGTCCGCATCGGCATCAAGGCGACGCAGCTCGACAAGGCGCTCGAAGCCCTCCGCTCCCGTTTGCCAGGCCGCCTCCGCCTGCGGCAGCATCTGCTCGCGGAGCCAGGCCACGTGCTCGACGAGGGCCTTTCCGGCCGCATCGGCAGCCGCCACCACCCGGGCGGCCAGTGCCGGATCGACATGCTCGGATCGCGCCACCGCCACGATCGAGTCGAGGAAGTCGGGGAGCAACTCGCTGCCCTCGATGTCGATCTCGATCCAGAGGCGGACCGGGGCCTCGACCCGCGTGCGGGACTGTGAGAGGTACGCCGGTGCCGCCTCCAGGCGCGCGGCGATCGACTCAAGCCGTTCGGCGAGCGGCGCGTAGTCACGGGTGAAGATCGGGAACAGGGCATTGCCGATGTGCTCAGCCGCGCGACTCGAGCCTGCCCACTCACGCCGCTCCGTCAGCTGGTGCAGTGCCAGGCGACCCTCGTGGATGACCAGGTCGCGGTCAAGCGCGCGCTCCGCCGTCAGGTCGTCGGCAGAGAAGCGCTCCATCTCGGCGACCGTCGCCCGATGAAACGCCGCCTGCTGCTCGATCTGCTCGCGCGTGCCATCGGCCAATCGGTGGTCGTGCTCGTGCACGCCAAGGTAGGTCGCATTCTCGGGATCCATCGCCAGCATCTCGCGAAACCAGCGCTCGACCGTGCGGTCAAACCGCGCGTCCGCATCGGATATGGGGTGCATGCGCTCCTCGGTGAGGGGTGCCGGAGAGAACTGCGCGGCGGCGACCGCGCGG
>JBDUEE010000140.1:0-21152 GCA_040002615.1 Chloroflexota bacterium
CGGCGCGAGCGTGCCACCCATGTTCGCGGCATCGGCTTGGCCCAGGCTGGCAGCCGACGGCGCGAGCGTGCCACCCATGTTCGCGGCATCGGCTTGGCCCAGGCTGGCAGCCTCCCGGATCGATGCCGCCGTGCCGCCCATGTTCGCGGGATTGGCTTGACCCAGGCTGGCAGCCGACGGCGCGAGCGTGCCACCCATGTTTGCGGCATCGGCTTGGCCCAGGCTGGCAGCCTGCTGGATCGCTGCTGCCGTGCCGCCCATGTTCGCGGTGTCGTACTGACCCACATTGGGGACGTATTGGCTCGAGACCACGCTGGCTTCGTTGGCCCCGATGCCGGAGGCAGCTGTCCCGATTGCCGCTCCACCTGCCGCGCTGACCGCGAGGGTCGCGGTGAGCAGGCCCGCCGCCATCAGATTCCGACGGAAGTTGTTCGCTTCGTGCATCGACGGGAAATGAAGGCTCAGCGCATGGCCTTCGGTGTCGTCATCGTCCGCGTCGACCAACACGGTCACGGTGGTCGAGCTTTGATGACCCTCGGTGTCTGCATCCGCGGGGATCCGGATCCGAACCACCTTCTCCGAATCGCTTAGCTGCTTGATCCAGGTCTCGTCATCTGAAGTCCACGCGGACGCGTGGGTCTGATTGTCTTCCCCTGCAAGCTTGATCGCGATTGATTTGTCGCTCATGCCCAATTTCCTCCGTCCCCGCCTGGTACGCGCAGTCTGCGCTCGCGGAGATGTTCTGTCGAGGTTGGGCTTTGGGACGCAGGATGCAGAGCCGATGGCCGACGTGAGACTTGTCAATTCGCAGACCGCTGCGCTGTCGTAGCCGAAAGCCGCCCCGAACGACAGGGACGGCTTCCGGGATTGGCTTGGCCTCAAAGGGCGACGAGCACTTCCTCGGTTGCGTCCGCGCCATCGCCCGCGCCGTTCGCGGCGGCCTCGACCGGAAGACCGTCCGGGCCTGCTTCGGCGACGGCCTGGGCCTCCTTGGCGTACTCCTTCTTGCCGCGTCCCGACAGCATCTCCAGCGAGGCGACCACGACCTCGGTCTTCCAGTGTCGAACACCGGCGTCGTCATCCCACTGGCGGGTCTGCAGCCGGCCTTCGACGTCGATCAGCTGGCCCTTCGAGATGAACTGACCGCAGATCTCCGCCAGCCGGTCCCATGCGACCAGGTTGTGATACTCGGTGCGTTCGGCCGCGCCGCTCCCACGGAACTCATTCGTGGCGATCACGAAGTTCGCGACCGCCTTCCCGGACGGCAACGTCCGGAGCTCCGGATCGCGCGTGAGGCGCCCAACCAGCAATACCTTGTTCATGCCAATGCTCCTTCTGCCCAGCACCTGGGCCACAGCGGCACGCCGGGCGAGACGGCTGCCGAGTCGCAGCAGGCTAGGCGGATGGCGCTTATCGGGCGCTTAGCAACCGCTTACTGCCGGGCTGCGGCGACCATTCGGTAGGCATCCCGGCGCGACGTGCCCAGCGCACGCAGCAGCTCAACCAGCGTCCGGTCCGGGAGTCCGGCCTTGCGGCCCGCCTTCAGCAGCGCCCCAAGGTCCTGACCGTCGCCGCCAGCCGGGGCCGGGAGCCGGCTGAGCACCAACGTGAACTCTCCCCTTCGCTCGCCCAGCTGGTTCATGACTTCCGCCGGAGTTCCCACCACGACCTGCTCGTGGCGCTTGGTGAGCTCGCGGCCGACTGCCACGTGTGCCTCGGGTGCGAGCCCGGCAACAGCCGACAACAAACCTGCGACGCGGTGAGGCGACTCGTACAGGATCAACGGCAGGCGAAGGGCGCCTGCCGCTCCGAGCAGCGACGCCAGGGCCCCGGCCCGGGCGGAGGCGGGACGCGAGGGCAGGAAGCCGCCGAACACGAAGCCGGGGGCCTCCACGCCCGCCAGCGCCATCGCGGCAGTCACGGCAGCGGGCCCGGGAACGACCTGGACCGATGCACCCGCGTCGCGGGCCGCCGCCACGAGCAGGGCGCCCGGATCGGAAACGGCGGGCATGCCGGCATCGGTGGTCAGCGCCACAGTCGCTCCCGCGGCGAGCCGAGAAAGCAGAGCAGGCAGGCGAGAGGCGGCGTTGTGCTCGTTGAACGAGATGGTGCGCGTGTCGGCCCCGACGTGTGCCAGCAGGCGTGCGGCCATGCGGGTGTCCTCCGCCACTACCAGGTCAGCGGTCCGCAACGCATCGGCGGCACGCGGTGTCAGGTCGCCAAGATTTCCGATCGGCGTGCCCACCACCAGCAACTGTCCCTGGGCCGGCGCCTGGTCTGTCACTCCAGCTCCCGGCGGGAGCCGGGACGCCGACGCGGGTAGAGGTGGTCGATCCCCGGCGTGCGCAGCGAGACCTTCGCCGCCGGCGCGAGCTGCCGCTTGTACTCCATCCGCGCGACCGTCCGCGCAACACGCTCAACGAGGCTTGCATCCAGCCCGGCACGCACGCATCGGTCCTGGGTCCAGCGTCGGTCAACCAGCGCGAACAGGATCCGATCCAGGTCGTCATAGCTGGCACCGAGCTCGCCCTCATCGGTCTGACCCGGCCACAGATCGGCCGATGGCGGCTTCGACAGGATCGGCTGCGGCACGCCCAGGCACTCGGCGACCGCCCGCAGCTGGCTCTTGTACAGGTCGCCGATCGGCTGCAGGGCAGCTGCCATGTCGCCGTGGATGGTGCCGTAGCCGAGCAGTGCCTCCGTCTTGTTCGAGGTGCCGAGCACCAGGGCGTCGAATGCGGCGGATCGGTCGTACAGCACGATCATCCGCTGGCGTGCCATCACGTTTCCCCGCCTGACCAGCGCGGCATCCTCGTCACCCGGGATGAGCGCCAGCATCGGCTGGACCATGGGGCTGATGTCGACAAGCTCGGTCTGGCAGCCGAGCGCCGTCACCACCGACATGGCGTCCGCCTCCGACTCAACAGCCGACGTCCGATACGGCATGCGCAGCGCCATTACGTTATCGGCGCCGGCCGCCCGCGCAGCAAGAAACGCGCTCGTGGCGGAGTCGACGCCCCCCGACAGGCCCACCACCAGACGGGAATAACCGGTCTGCGCCAGCTGCGAGCGAATGAAGCCGGTGATCACCGCCACCGCCTGGGAGGCGTCAATAGCGGGCAGGGGCGCCTCCTCCAGCGCGTGGCTCACTCCGCAGTGTCCTCGGAGACCGGCATCCCAGCGCGTTCGCCGATGACCCGATCCAGCTCGCGACGGACGAGCTCCAGGCGCTCGTCGGCCAGCAACGGCAGCTGGTAGCGCTGCATGCGCAGGTCGTCGGTCTCCAGAGAGCCCATGACCAGCGCCTCGTCATACAACGGCCCCTCGGCGATCACCGAGCCATCGGCGCCCAGGATTCGGGAGCCGCCCCAGAAGGTGAGCCCCTCCTCGTTGCCAACCCGGTTGCAGAACGCGATCGCGACCGTTCCCAGCAGTGCGTAGGTGTCCTGCATCTTGTGCCAGCCGGCGATGGACCGCGTGCCGGCCGCGCTGCCCGGTGCCCGCGCCGGGCCGGCCGCGATATTGACCAGTAGCGAGGCACCGTCCTGGGCCTGCAGCATCGGCAGGCTGGGGTGCCAGAAGTCCTCGCACACGGATAGGCCGATGCGTCCCAGCGGCTCCCCCACCTCCTGCGTCCTGATCTGCTGGCCGGGTCGCGTGAAGCGGCCCTCGTCGAACAGCCCGTAGGTCGGCAGGTAGACCTTGCGATGCACGCCTATGAGCTCACCGTCACGAAGGAGCGCCGCGCTGTTGCAATAGCGGTGATCGTGGGTCTCCTCGACAAAGCCGATGACCACCAGCACGCCGGGCGCGGCCCGGCTCAGCGTCCCGAGTCGCTCGTCCGTTGCCGGCATGGCCGCCTCCGGCACGAGGTCGGAGAGCAGATAGCCGCTGAGCGCCAGCTCCGGGAAGGCGACCAGCTGCGCCCCCTCGGCCGCGGCGCGACGCAGCCACGAGTCGGCCAGCTCCAGGTTCGCGTCGACTTCGCCAAGGCGCGGTGCGTACTGTGCCAGCCCGATCCGGTATTCCACGCCGGAAGCCTAACTCGACGACGGCCCGTCGATCGTGCAGGGCGGCAGGATCAACTCTCCGCGGTCTCGACAGTCGCGAGCGCGCCGGGACTCAGGCGTGGGGCGGTCCAGGCTCCTGGAAGGTCACACCCGGGACACCCTGCGGCACGGGGGCCTCCTCCAGGGCAGCGGCATCGATCTCGATCCGTTCAGGCAGGTCTTCGACAGCGATCGGGAAATGACACGCGACGTGATGGCCGGGTGCCAGCTCCCTCAGCGGCGGAACCTCGACGGCGCAACGCTCCTGTGCCTGGAAGCAGCGAGTCCGGAAGACGCACCCGCTGGGCGGGTCGATCGGGCTCGGAAGGTCGCCCTGCAGCATGATCCGCGTCCGATGCCGTTGACGCTTCGGATCTGGGATCGGCACCGCCGAGAGCAAGGAGTGCGTATAGGGATGCAGCGGTGCCGAATACATCACCTCTCGTGACGTGCTCTCGACGATGTGGCCGAGGTACATGACCGACACGCGGTGCGAGATCTGCCGGACGACCGCCAGGTCGTGGGCGACGAAGAGGTACGCGATCCCGAACTCCCGCTGCAGGTCGCGCAGGAGGTTGAGGATCTGGGCCTGGATCGAAACGTCAAGCGCCGAGACCGGCTCGTCGCAGACGATCAGCTTCGGCTGGAGCGTAATCGCTCTGGCGATCCCGATGCGCTGGCGCTGGCCGCCGGAGAACTCATTCGGGTAGCGGTTGTAGTGCTCCGGGTTCAGGCCCACGCGCTCCATGAGCTCCAGGACCGCTTTCCTGATACCGCCTGGGGGGTCAACGCCCTGGACCTTAAATGGCGCACTGATAATGCCGCCGACCGTATGGCGCGGATTCAGGGCGTTGTAGGGATCCTGGAAGATCATCTGTGCCTTACGGCGGACCGGCGTCAGCTCGCGGGCTGAGAGGTGCGTGATCTCCTCGCCGTCGATCTCGATGGTGCCATCGGTCGGACGGACGAGCATCAGGATCGACCTGGCCGCGGTGGTCTTGCCCGATCCGCTCTCGCCGACGAGGCCGAGCGTCTCGCCGGCGCCGATCTTCAGATCGATCCCGTCGACCGCCTTCACCTGGCCGACGGTGCGCGGGATGATCCCTCGTGACTTGACCGGAAAGTAGGTGCGGAGATCGGAGACGTTGAGGATCTGTTTCGTCTCGGTCGTCACGGTGCACCTCCGTCCAGGACGCGCAGCACTTCCTTCGAGATCCGCTGGCGCTCTTCGGCCGGCAGATGGCAGCGCACGAAGTGGTCCGGCCTGGACTCCAGGAGCTCGGGCCGAGTGGTCTGCGAGGCTCCGCCGGTCCGGTCGGAGTAGTTGCAGCGCGGTTCGAAGACGCAGCCCTTCGGAAGGCTGATGGGCGACGGCGGGTTGCCACGAATGGGGTCCAGCCGCTCAGGCAGCTTCTGGTCCATTCGAGGGACCGAGGAGAGGAGCCCCAGGGTGTAGGGCATCTCGGGCTGCGTGTAGAGCTCCGCGGCCGAGGCCAGCTCCACGATGCGGCCGCCATACATCACGGCGACCTCGTCGGCGACGTCCGCGACGATCCCGAGGTCGTGAGTGATCAGGATGACCGTGGTCCCGAACTCGCCCTGCAGGCGCTGGATCAGCTCAAGAATCTGGGCCTGGACGGTGACATCTAGCGCCGTGGTCGGTTCGTCGGCGATCAGGAGCGCGGGAGAGTTGATGAGTGCCATCGCGATCATCACGCGTTGACGCATTCCGCCTGAAAGCTGGTGTGGGTAGGCGTCAATCCGCCGCTCAGGCGCGGGGATCCCCACGTGGCGGAGCATCTCGAGCACTTCCTGGCGCGCTGCCGCGCGCCCAACCGATCGGTGCGCACGGATCGCCTCGACGATCTGGTCGCCGATCCGGTAGAAGGGGTGAAGACTCGACATCGGGTCCTGGAAGATCATGGCGATCTCCGAGCCCATGAGCGCCTGCATCTCGTCCTGTGGCAGGCCGATCAGCTCCTGTCCGTCGAGCCAGATCTCGCCCGAAACCTGCGCGGCCTTCTTGTCGACGAGGCCCATGATTGCCTGGGCCGTGACGCTCTTGCCGGAGCCCGACTCACCGACAATCGCGAGCGTGCGGCCCTTCTCCACCGACAGGGAAACGCCATCGACGGCGCGCACCAGGCCGTCTTCGGTGGGAAACGCAACCGCGAGGTCGTCTACTGTGAGGAACGGACGCTCGACTGGCGCGCTGACGGGAATCATCCGACCCGAACCCGCGGGTCAACCACTGCGTAGAGCATGTCGACCACCAGGTTCATGACGATGATCAGGGTCGCTGTCACCAGGGTGATCCCGGTGATCACCGGTAGGTCCGCCTGGATCACCGAGCCGATGGCCAGCGAGCCGAGGCCGGGCAGGCTGAAGATGTTCTCCGAGATGATGGCTCCGCCGAGCAGGTAGGCGAGGTCAAGCCCGGCGGCCGTGACGATCGGGGTCAACCCTGCTCGGAGGGCGTGCTTGACGACGACCCGGCGCTCGGGTAGGCCCTTGGCCCGGGCGGTCCGCACGTAGTCCTCCCCGAAGACCTCGAGCACCTGGTTGCGGGTCAGTCGCATGTAGAACGCCGCGTTCAGGGTCGCGAGAGTGATCCACGGTAGGAGCATGGTCTGGAAGAACTGGACCGGGTTTTCGAATGGCGACACGTAGGAGGGGAACGGCAGGAATCCCCATTTGATGATGACAAAGAAGATGAGCACCAGCCCGATGAAGAAGCTTGGTAACGAGTAGCCAACCATCGAGATGCCCATCACCACCCGGTCCGGCCAGCGCCCGCGTCTGAGCGCGGCGAAGATCCCCAGCGAGATGCCGACGGTGAGCCACAGTAAGAAGGCTCCGATGGCCAGCCAGAAGGTGACGGGGGCTGCCCGTGCGATCAGCGACAGCACCTGCTCGCGGCGCGTGAACGAGTAGCCCAGACACGGGGCGGAGCATTCGATCGGATCGGGCGAGTCGGCCGAGTAGGTGCGCCCGACAAAGAGCCCGGCCACGAACTTCGTGTACTGCGTCAGGGCCGGTTCGTCCAGCCCGAGCCGGTGACGGTTCGCCTCGACGATCTGGGGCGAGCATGACTTCCCGCAGGTCAGCCGAGCTGGGTCGCCCGGCAGCAGGCTGAAGAGGAAGAAGACGGTGATGCTCAGGAGGAACAGGAGCAGCAGCATACCGACGATTCGGCGAACGAGGTATGCCAACACGTTGCCTGCCCTCCGCTAGGGAAATCTGGGTTGGTCTGTTCCCGGGGGAGCGGACTCGCCGCTCCCCCGGGAACTCTGATCGCGGTTACTACCTTAGCTACTACTGGGTGACGTACATCACCGCGTACGGCCACGAACCGTACGGCGCCCACTGGTAGACCGGTTGGACCTTCGATCCGGCGATGACCTGGGTCAGGCCGAAGCGGGTCGGGATGATCCAGGCGTTCAACGCCGCTTCCTTGTTCAGGTCCTGCCACATCGTGGCCTGCGTGGGACGGTCAAGCTCGGTCTGAGCGGCCTTGACCTTCACGTTGAAGTCCTTGTCCTCCACCTCGGAGAGGTCCCATCCGCCCTCATGTGTGAACAGCGGCGGGATGACTGTCGAGGCATTGGGCCAGTCGGGGCCCCAACCACCGGAGCCGAAGTCGCCCTTCTTGGCAGGGTCGAAGACGACACTGTAGTAAACGCCAGCCTCGATCGGGTTCGGCGTGACCTTGAATCCGGCCAACTCAAGCGAGGCCTTCACGATTGCCGCCGCCTGGTCGTTGACCGGGGTCGACGGATAGTCGTACTTGAGGGTCGGAGCCGGCTTGCCGGAATCGGCGATCAGCGTCTTCGCAAGCTCCGGGTTACCGGCCGGCGGAATCGCCTCCCCGAACAGATCGGTCGCCCACCCGGTCTCCGCGTAGTCGACCCCGATGTTCGGCTTGATGACGCCGTCGGCGAGGTCGCCGGCGAATGCGCCACCGGCGTTCAGCCGGACTGCCTCGCGGTCAAGAGCGACCGCCATGGCCTGCCGGATCTTGAGGTCGGGTACCTTCTCGACATTGATCCACAGGTAGAGGGAATACGGGTCGAAGTCGCTGACCGCGCGGCCCGCGAACTGCGGGGTCGGCGTCTGCGGATCGGTAAAGACGGTGGCGAGGTTCGCGGGCTGGACGTTGCCGTACTGGATGGTGAACGCGTCGTTGCCCGTGCTCTGCATGATGCGCTGGTCCATGACCTGCACGTCGATGCCGAAGTCGACCTCCCACGTATCGGGATAGGCCTTGCGGACCGTGTCGAACGCCGGATCCCACTCGGGATTCCGGACGAGGATGAACTTGCCACCGTTGCCGGTCTCATACGTGTCGATCATGTATGGGCCGTTGGAAACGACGTCGGCCGAATCGTACTTCTCACCCGTGTCGGCAGCCTTCGGGACAGGAGAGAACCCGAGCGTGGTTGTGAAGTTGAAGTCAGGAACCGACTGCGCCAGCTTGAACGTGATCGTGCTGCCGTCGCAGCTCACGGCCTTGTCGTAGAGCTCCTGGCCGACAACCTTGCCGTCGATGGGATAGGGGCCCTTGTAGGAAGAGGTTCCGTCCTCGTCCTTCGGGATGTCCAGGTACGCGATCTGGTAGGTCGGACCCTCACTGATCACGCCAGTGGCAAATGTCCGCGAGACGCCGTACGCGACGTCCTCGCACGTGACCGGCGAGCCATCCTGCCACTTTGGCCCGTCCTGCAGGGTGAACTTCCACTCGGAAGCGTCGGCGTTCGGCGTCCCGATGTCAGTTGCCAGGTCCGGAACGAGCGAATTCGCCTCCTCGACATCGGTCGAGTACTTGTACGAGACGAGCGACCGGGTGATTGTCGCGCCAAAGAAGGCGAGGTCCTCACCGGTATAGGCGCGCTGCGGATCGATGCGATTCCACTGCTCCGCCGTGGTCAGCATGTAGATAGTTCCGCCCGGCGTGGGGGTGGTGCCTGTGCCGTCCGAACTTCCTGGGCTGGCCGGCTGACCGCCGCAGGCCGCCAGCGTGAGCGCGGCTGCGACCCCCAGGGCCAAGGCGCGGATCACCCGCGCTTTTGATCTAACCATTTTCCATCCTCCAACGAGTTGGGCCAGGGCTGGTCCCGGCGCAAAATTGATGACCGACTATACACGTCGGTACGGTGCTGGGCTCGAACGTCGGCGGCTCCCTCCCGCCGGTATTTCGACAGCCTCTACTCAATGAATTGCCTTTGGATCGAGTGCATCCCGGAGCGCGTCCCCGACAAGATTGAAGGAGACGACCAGGATCACGAGCACGGTGCCCGGAATGAACAGATAGGTGGGCACGACGTTGAAATAGGCCACCGACCTGGCGAGCATCGCGCCGAAGGTCGTCTCGGGCGGGATCACGCCCACGCCCAGGAACGAGAGCGTAGCCTCGAGCCCGATATACGCCGGCAGCGTGAGCGTCGCATATACGAGGATCGGCGCCCATAGGTTCGGCAGGATCTCGCTGAACAGGATCCGGCGCTTGCTCGATCCCATGGCGATCGCCGCTTCAACAAATTCGCGTTCGCGAAGGCTGATCACCTGTCCCCGCACGATCCGCGCGAGGTAGGGCCACCCGAAGACGCTGAGCACGAGAATCAGGTAGGTGATGCGTGACGGGTTGCCTTCGGGCACACCCATGTCGGTGAGCCGCTGGGTGAGGACGCCGGAGAGCGCCAGGATGATGAGCAGGAACGGAAAGGCGAGGACAAGGTCCATGAAGCGCCCGATGATGGTGTCGGTCCAGCCCCCGGTATAGCCGGCGATGATGCCGACAACGGTCCCGATCGCGACCGTGATCGCTGTGGCGCTGGTCGCGACGACCAGGGAGATCCGAAGCCCGTAGAGCATCTGGGCCAAGATATCGCGCCCCGTTCCCCATTCGACACCGAGGGGGTGCGCAGCGCTCATTCCACCGTTCTCCCCGAAGGGACGACCACCAAGCTCACTGATCGCCTTTGGATCAAACTTGTAGGGGTCAATGCCCACGATGCCGGCGGCCACCGGGCCGAAGATCGCGATGAGGTAATACACCACCAGGACGACCAGGCAGATCATCGCGACGCGGTCACGACTCAGACGCGCCCAAATGATCTGACGCAGGCTTCGGCCACTCGCTGGGGCCTGGGCATCGCCCTGGAAGCCAGCGACGTCCTGGAGGGCAACCATCGTTTAGGAGATTATCCCTTCCGTTACGGTCATTGCGACGAATCCGTGTGTGGCATTGATTCGGGCCAATCTTTGTCCGCACTGCGATTTGGCGTCAAGGGCGAGCAGCATAGTGCGGACCGTCGCGTACCTTTCATACATCCCCAGGGCCGCTTGAGTTCAATTCACGCACGCCAGCCGTCGTCGGACGGGCCGTCCACGGGACGGCGGTCATTGCATCCGTCTGGAGATCGGCGGCATCTCGCCCGTGGGAGGCTCATCCGCGGGCTGCGCGTCCTCGTGCCCATTCGGCAGCTCGGGGACTGCCTGCGGGGCCCTCTTCGTGGCCCACGCCGGCGGCTCCCAGCCAACGGCCTGTCCGACGGGCGGGACAGCGTGCTGGGCCGACGTCGTGACGGGCGACGGCGGCTGGGTCAGGTTGAGGAGCCCTGTCTCCGAAGCGGTGGCGACGGCGAACATCATGAGGCCGGCGACGGCTGCCGGCAGCAGGCTGCCCCATTGCAAAACGCGTGTCTTCCAGGGCGTTACCGGGCGGTCCACGGTCCGGCGCCGGACGAGGTCCCAGCTGGCTGCCGACGGGGCGCTGCCCTCGACTCGCTCCCGAAGCGAGCGACGCAGCTGCTCGACCAGCTGGCGGTCGATGCCAACTTCCTCGCGGCAGGCCGCGCATGATTCCAGGTGCGCGAGATGCGGCCCGGAGCGAGCAGCCAGCTCCTCGTTGAAGCGGAAATACTCCAACAGCTCGCGACGAACCCTGCTACAGCTCACTGACGGACACCTTTGCCCCGCCAGCTGCTCGCCGCTCGGCCGGAAGCAGGGAGCGCAGCGCCTTGAGGGCGTAATGCAGCCGAGACTTCATGGTGCCCACGTTGCAGGCTGCGATCTCCGCCGACTCTGCGAGCGAGTAGCCATGCAGGTAGTACAGGATGATTGCGCTCTGCTGCTTGGGCGGAAGCGAGTCGATCCCGCGCTGCAGGACCTCGATGATCTCGCGGGATTCGGCAACCTGGTCGGGGCGCGAGGTCAGGTCGGCGACCAGGTTGCTGATCAGCGCGGTGAGCGGCTCCATGATGGCCCTGCGGCGGGCGATACGGCTGTAGCACAGGTTGGTCGTCACGCGCTGCAGCCAGGGCAGCGGAGAGCAGTCGGTTCGCAGGCGGTGCCTGACCCGATACGCCTTGACGAAGCAATCCTGCAGGATCTCCTCGGCCAGGAATGGGTCGCGGGTGATCGCCAGCGCGGTCGTATAGACCGGCCGCTTGTACGTATTGAAGAACTCCTCGAACGCGTCGAGATCGCCCGACTGCATGCGCGCGACGAGCCCTTCCGGCTGCCGGGTGGCCACTGGCACTCCGTGTTCGATGCGCCGCCTGGTGCCGAATACTACCCCTCGCCCGTCGTCGGGGTTCACGCACCCACCTCTTGATGGGCCGATGCGCCGCTCGGCACGGTGTCGAAGTCGTGCTTAAGATCCGGCCGGCGCGCGGCCGTGGCCTCGTCCAGGCGACCAACCGGCGTGGTGCGTGGGGCCTGCCTGAGCTCGTCTGGATCTGTCTTGGCCAGCTCAGCAATTTCCAGCATGACGTCCACGAAACGATCAAGGGTCTCGAGCGACTCGGTTTCGGTCGGCTCGATCATGAGCGCCTCTTCGACGATCAGCGGAAAGTAGATCGTGGGCGGGTGCATGCCGTGATCCAGGATGGCCTTGGCAATGTCCAGGGTGGAGACGCCATGATCGCGCTTCTGGCGGCGCCCGCTGAACACGACCTCGTGCTTGCAGATGCGGTCATAGGGCAGGTCGTAGGCATCGGCCAGGCGCACGCGGAGGTAGTTGGCGGCAAGCACCGCGTCGTCGCTGACGGCTCGCAGGCCGGCGTCGCCGTTGCTACGGATATAGGTATAGGCGCGTACGAACATGCCGAAGTTGCCGGTGAAGGTGCGCACCCGGCCGATGCTCTCTGGCCGATCCCCCGGCCTTTCGAGCGCGAAGCGCGCTCCGGGCGTCGAGCGGCCGGCCCGCGCGCTGCGCAGCACATGGGACGGATCGCCCTCGACCAGTACGGGCAGCGGGCCGGGCAGAAACTGCGCCAGGCGCTGGCTGACGCCCACGGGCCCGGCGCCGGGACCTCCACCGCCGTGCGGCGTCGAGAAGGTCTTGTGCAGGTTGAAATGCATCACGTCGAAGCCGGCATCCCCCGGGCGGAAGCGGCCGAGGATGGCGTTCAGGTTGGCGCCGTCCATGTAGGCGATGGCGCCGGCCTCGCGCACGGCTGCCACCACCTGGTCGATCTGGTCCTCGAAGATGCCCAGCGTCGAGGGATTGGTGATCATCAGCGCCGCAGTGTGGGGACCCAGCTCAGAGCGGAGCGCTTCGAGGTCGATGCCACCCCGCTCGTTGGAGGGGATGGTCACCGACTGGTAGCCCACCATGCTGGCGGTGGCCGGGTTGGTGCCGTGCGCGCTGTCCGGCACCAGCACCTTGGTGCGCTGTTCGCCCTCGCCCCTGGACCGATGGTAGGCGCGCGCCATCAGCATTCCCGTCAGCTCGCCGTGGGCGCCGGCAGCCGGCTGCAGGCTGAGCGCGGCAAAGCCGGAGATCTCCTTCAGCAGCTCGGCCAGCAGCCACTCCAGCTCGAGGCTGCCCTGCGACAGAACCTCGGGGTCAAGAGGGTGGGACTCCGCCAGCCCGGGAAGGCGTGCCGCCCATTCGTTGACCTTGGGGTTGTACTTCATGGTGCAGGAGCCGAGCGGATAGAAGCCCAGGTCGATGGAGTGGTTGAGGTGCGAGAGGCGGTTGAAATGGCGCAGCAGGTCAAGCTCGCTGACCTCCGGCAGGCGCGGGTCGGCGCTGCGCAGGGCGGCGGTCGGCAGGTCGGGCTGTGCAGCGGCGGCCTTCCGGGCGCGGTCGCTCGGCCCTGGGAAGCGCACCGCGCGGCGGCCGGGCGCCGAGGCGCTGAAGATGAGCGGCTGGACGATGGTCAGCTGCTCCCCGCCCTCCGGCGAGTGGAAAGCCGCTCCGCGTCCCGAGGCGTCGGTGGTGGGGCTCTCGGCGACGCTCACCGCGCCTCCTGCAGCGCGTCTATCAGGGTCGCCACGTCGTCATCGGTCGTCAGCTCGGTCGCGGCCAGCAGCAGCGTGCCCGCGAGCCCGGGGTAGTCGCCGCCCAGCGGGTACCCGGCCACGATCCCCTTCTCCGCCAGGGCCTGGTGTCGACGCTCGGCGTCTGGCAGGCTGATCGCCACCTCGGCGAAGTACGGGGCGCTGAAGCGCCGCTCGCCCAGTCCCGCCTCCTCCAGGGAGGCCGCCACGTGACGCGCCTGCGTGGCCGACAGCTCCGCCACTTCGCGCAGGCCCTGCGGGCCGACAGCGGTCAGGTAGGCGGTGGCGGCCAGCGCGAGCAGGGCCTGGTTGGTGCAGATGTTGCTGGCCGCCTTCTCACGACGGATGTGCTGCTCGCGCGCCTGCAGGGTCAGCACGTAGCCCTTCCGGCCCTGGACGTCGCGCGTGGCTCCCACCAGGCGGCCGGGCATCTGCCGCACCGATGCCATGCGCGCCGCCATCAGCCCCACGTACGGCCCACCGAACGAGAGCGGGATGCCCAGCGGCTGGCCCTCGGCCGCCACGATATCGGCCCCGTACTCGCCCGGTGGCTGGAGCATGGCCAGCGAGGTCGGCTCCACGACGGCCACCAGCTGCGCCCCAACCGCGTGGGCAGCATCGCCCAGCGCCTGCATCGGCTCGATCCCGCCGAAGAAGTTCGGCTGCTGTGCGATGAAGCAGGCGACCCCGTCATCCAGGATGCGCTCGGCCGCGTCGACCGCGGTCAGGCCGGACCCGCCCTCGGCCAGGTCGGCCGGAACTTCGACGATCTCGATGCCGGGGCCCGAGCAGTACGTGGCGAGCACCGCGCGAATCTGCGGCGAAACCGCGGTCGAGACTGCCACCCTGTCACGACGGGTGAGCCGGCAGGCCATCAGGGCTGCCTCGGCGGTTGCGGTGGCGCCGTCGTAGTGGCTGGCGCTGGCGACCTCCATGCCGGTCAGCTCGCAGATCAGCGACTGGAACTCGTAGATGCTCTGCAGCGTGCCCTGGCTGACCTCCGGCTGGTAGGGAGTGTAGGCCGTCGAGAACTCACTGCGCCCGATGACCTCCATCACCACCGCCGGCACCAGGTGGCGGTATGCCCCGGCACCAAGGAAGCTGACGCGCGGAATGTGGTTGCGACCGGCCAGGCGCGAGAGCTCGGCCCGAACCTCCTGCTCCGTCAGCGGCGGGGGGATCTCGAAGCGAGCGGCCCGCATGGCATCCGGGATATCGGCGAAGAGGTCTTCGGTGGAGGCCAACCCCACCGCGGCGAGCATCCGCCGGTGGTCAGCCTCCGTATGCGGCGAGTAGGCCATCAGCCGCTGGTCAGCTCCGCATAGGCGGCCGCGTCCAGCAGGACGTCCAGCTCGGCCGGGTCGGCCAGCTTGACCTTCGCGATCCAGCCGTCGGCGAACGGCGCGCTGTTCATGAGCTCCGGCTTGTCGCGCAGCGCCTGGTTGACCTCGATGACTTCGCCGGAGATCGGCGCGAACAGGTCGCTCACCGCCTTCACGCTCTCGACCACCCCGAACGCCGCGAACTGCTTGAGCTGGGTCCCCGGCTCCGGAGACTCCACGAACACGATGTCCCCAAGCTCGTCGGCGGCGAAGCTGGTGATGCCAATGGTCGCCTGCTCCCCATCAACGCGCACCCACTCATGCTCGCGAGAGTAGCGGAGGTCATCGGGAAACGAGGGCGGCATGGGGCTCCTTGGAGTGGATATGGCGGCCGGTCTGGCGGATCAGCCGGCGTCCGGCCTGGGCCGCTTGTAGAAGGGCAACTTTACCTGCTCGGCACGATACGGGCGCTCCCGCACCACGACCTGCACCTCGCGGCCGACGGCGGCGGCCTCGACCGGCAGATAGGCCATCGCGATCGGCTCGCCCAACGTCGGCGAGGCGGTGCCGCTGGTGACCAGGCCGGCATCGGTCCCGTCGACCCGTACCGCATAGCCGTGGCGAGCGATGGCGTTTTCGCGCATGACCAGGCCCACCAGCTTCCGTACCGGCCCGGACTGCTGGACCGATGAGAGCGCGGCGCGCCCCATGAACTCGCCCTTGTCCAGCTTGACCACCCGGCCCAGGTTCGCCTCGTATGGGTTGACGTCACGACCAAGCTCATTGCCATACAGCGGCATTCCCGCCTCGAGGCGCAGGGTGTCTCTGCTGCCGAGCCCGCACGGCTTGATGCCCAGCGAGGCGCCGGCCTCCATCACGGCGTCCCATACCTGCACGGCACGACGGGCATCGCAGAACAGCTCGAAGCCGTCTTCGCCGGTGTATCCGGTGCGCGCCAAAAGGCAGTCGATGCCGGCCACTGCCCCCCGCAACGAACGGTAGTAGCCGAGGGAATCCAGCTCGAGATCGGTCAGCCCGGCCAGCAGCTCGGCGGCGCGCGGACCCTGCGGCGCGATCAGCGCCGTGCGGTCCGACCGATCCTCGATCGTCGCATCGAAGTCGCCCCGCCCGCGCAGGCTCTCCAGGTGTGTCACCACCGCGTCGTGATTGGACGCGTTGCAGACGACCAGGTAACCGTCATTCGTGCGGTAGATGATGAGGTCATCGATGATCCCGCCGGATTCCTCACACAGCATGGAGTACTGGGCCTGGCCGGGTTCCAGCGCGCCGGGATCGCTGACGACCGCGTAGCGTGTGAAGGCCAGCGCCTCGGGCCCCGCCACCAGCACCTCGCCCATGTGCGAGAGGTCGAACAACCCGACCGCGCTGCGCACCGTGCGGTGCTCGTCGACGATCGACGCGTACTGGACCGGCATCTCCCACCCGGCAAACGGCACCATCCGCGCGCCGAGCTCCACATGCCGATCATGCAGCGGCGTGCGTCGCCGCGCCGCGGTCGCCTGGCTCATTGCCGGGCGCCCTGGCTGGCCGTGCGCGGCGAGCCAACGCCGCGCAGCAGCTGAATCGCCTCCTCGACCACGGCCCGCTCGGTTGCGTGGGTCATCAGCTCCATAGCTTCATCGACCTCGACCCACGCGACCTCGTCGAACTCATGGTCGTGGTCCTCCAGCGCGCCGCCAAGGGGCCGCATCAGGTAGAAGTGGACCGACTTGTGGAAACGCGTCCGGCCGCGCACGAATACGTAGCTGATGGCGCGGATGGGCGCCTCGATCTCGACCCGCAGGCCGGTCTCCTCGCGCGTCTCGCGCAGGGCGGTCTCTTCCAATGTCTCGCCCGCGTTCGGCGTGCCTTTGGGGAGTGCCCACAGGTTCGGCTGGCGGCGATGGACCAGGACGATCTCAACGCGTCCGTCTGCCATTCGGTGAACGACGCCCCCCGCCGATGTGGCGCGGGCGTTGCGAAGGGCGCCCACCGCCCCGCTACGCGCGGCGAGCGCGCTGAAGGCCGAGCGGCAGAGCGGTGCGACGGTCCCGGATCCGGACGGCGCGTCCGAAGGACGGGAACCTGAAGTGGCTCGTCTGCGGGCGGAGTGAGGCCACGGTCGCCAATGCGTCTCGCGCGGCGCGCGGTCGGTGGTAGACGGTCGCAGCGCGACTCAACCCCAGCCGACGGCGGCGCGACAGCAGGCGGCCGACTCCAAAATGGATGGTTGGGTGAGAGACGTAGCGGGCCGTGAGACTCACTCGCATGGCCGGCATTGTACGCCGCAGTCCGAGCCGCGCAAGCATTCGCCGTATCGCGGCCCGCGCCGCGTCCCCAGACCCCTCAGCTGGCGCCGGCCAGCAGCTCAGCGTAGAGCGCCGCCACCTCGCCGATGCGGCGGCCCACGTCGAAGCGGTCGGACCCTTCGGCGGCCGCGGCCGCCATGTCGGCCCGCCGCTCGGGGTCGCCTGCCAGGCGTTCGATCGCGTCCGCCAGGCCGGCCTCCGCACCATGGCGGTCGCCGGCCGCATGCTCGACAACCACGCCGTCGACGTTTGGCCGCACCGAGTCGCCCACCCCCGGGCCTGCCAGGGCGGCCACCGGCAGTCCAGCGGCCAGCGCCTCGGCCAGCACCAATCCCTGCGTCTCTGTCTGCGAAGCGAACGCGAACAGGTCGCCGCCACGCAGCTGGGCGAGCGCCTCCAGCCGCGGCAATCGGCCGCTCAGCGCCACCCTGCCGCTGAGGTCCGGCCGGCGAACGCGCTCCGCAATCTGAGGCGTGGATGGACCGCCGCCGATCAGCACCAGCCGCAGCCGCGGATCGCGCTCCGCCGCGGCCGCGAAGGCCGCGACCAACAGCTCGACGTTCTTCTCCGGCGCCAGCCGGCCAAGGCCGACCACCACCACCGCGTCAGGGGGCCAGCCGTTCGACCTGCGCAGGTCAGCGGGCGGCAGGGCTCGGATCGCGGCCACGTCGATCCCGTTCGGGATTGACCTGACCACGGGCCGCTGCCGGTTTCCCAGCTGCTCGGCGATCTCCTCGGCCAGCTCGCTGCCCGGGGCGATCACCGCGGCACAGCTGGCCCAGTAGTCGCGGAGGTAGGCGGCCAGCGTCCGTCCGCCGGCGTTCGCCAGCGGACCGAGGTAGTGGCCGTAGTCGTCGAAGCGAGTGTGGTGGGTAAAGACCAGCGGCGACCTGCTGCGTTGCGCCAGCCGGCGGGCCATCAGCCCGCTCACGAACGGCGATTGAGCGTGCACCACGTCCGGCGCGAAATCACGCGCTGCCCGCGATGCGCGGCTGGGCAGCGGCAACGGCACGCGATAGCCGGGCGGGGCCGGTCGCGGAGGCTGGTAGGAGGGCAACCAGGCATACGACGGCGAGGGGCCTGGTGCGCCGGCGGTCGGTGGCTCCCTGCCGTTCGCGGGTCGGGGCGCGACCAGCAGCACCTGGTGGCCGGCAGCGCCCAGGCCGCGCGCCAGCGTCTCGGTCGAGACGGTCACGCCCGACAAATAGGGCAGGTACGACTCGCCGAAGATCGCGATGCGCAGCGACCGCGCGGCGGTCATGCCGCGTCACCGGGCCGGATGCCGACGTGGAGCGTGACCAGTCGCGTCGTCAGCCAGCGCCAGCGCACGTCGACGAGGCCGGCCGCTGCCATCAGCTGGGCGATGCGCGCCGGCGGCGGATAGCGTTCCAGGCTGAGGGGCAGGTACGCGTAGTCGGCGCCGCGCCCGATGAGTCGCCCCAGCCATGGCACCACGCGGCGGAACCATGTGCTGAATAGCAGGCGTGCTGCGCCGCCAGGTGGCTCGGCGATCTCGAGCACGACCACCCGACCGCCCGCCACCGCCACCCGGGCCAGCTCGCGGAGGCCGGCCGCCGGATCGGGCAGGTTGCGGAGCCCAAAGCCAATCGTCACCGCGTCGAATGTCCCGTCGGCGAACGGCAGCGCCGTGCCATCGGCCTGCACCCAGGTCAGCCGCGCAGCGGCCTCGCGGACGGGTAGCATGCGCGCGCGCGCCAGCATCGGGCCCGATGGGTCCAGGCCGATCACCTCGCCACCGCGTCCAACCTCGCGCGCGGCGGCGGCGGCCAGCTTGCCGGTGCCGGTGGCCACGTCGAGCACATGCATCCCGGGACCAAGCCGGGCGGCCATGATCGCGTCGTGGCGCCAGCGGCCATCGATCCCAGCGGTCATGAGCGTGTTCATGGTGTCGTACCACGGCGCAATGCGGTCGAACATCGCAACCACGCGCCCGGGTTCCGGCCGCTGGCCTGGATCGGTCATCTACGAGGCCGTCCCGGACGGCATGACGCCGATCGGCATGCGTTCCGGATTCCGCACGCCCGGCACGAACAGCAGGATCCCCATGAAGAAGGCCCCCACTAGCGAGGACACCAGTGAGCCAGCGGTGAGCAACGCGAAATCGCGCCGCTGGAGCGGCTCCAGAAGGCGAATCGATCGCAGGCGCGCGCGCAGGGAGGCCGGAAGCAGGCTCATCGGTCGTTTCGAAGGTGGTTGGGTGGTGGGCGATACTGGATTCGAACCAGTGACCTCACGGATGTGAACCGTGCACTCTAACCAGCTGAGCTAATCGCCCACGGGGGATCGGCAGTATACCGGCGGGCCTCAGCGCCCTTCAATCCGGCGAGGCCCGCTAGCGCAGAAAGGTGCGCGTCAGGAGTCCGAGCAGCAGGATGGCGATCATCGGTGCCCAGTCGATACCGGAGGTCGGCGGGATCACGCGTCGGATTGGCGCCAGGATCGGCTCCGTCGCCTGGTACAGGAAAGCGGTCAGGCCGCCGCCACCACTGGGATTGGTCCAGCTCACGATGACCCGGCCCAGGATCAGGACGGTCAGCACCAGGGCCAGTATCCCCACGAAGGTGCCGATCAAGGCAGGCATCGGCGCGAGAATAGCAGGCGTCGAGCGCGCCTACCGGTGGTGTTCCGGCCGTGGCCCGAAGATGGCGGTGCCGATGCGCAGCAGGGTGGCACCCTGCCGCACCGCCTCCTCCGCGTCCGCGGTCATCCCCATCGAGAGCTCCGGCAGCTGAAGGCCGCTTGCCTCGCGCAGCCGCGCGCTGAGCTGCCGCAGCGTCGCGAACTGCTCCGCGGCAGGGGCCGCGTCGAGGGAGGCCATGACCATCAGGCCGATGGGGTTGGCATGGCGCAGCCCGGCCAGCGCCCGAACGAGCGGCCCGTCCGGCGCATCGACCTGGGCCGCGAACCAGTCGAGCGCGAAGCCGGCCCGATCGGCTTCGCCTCCGGCGTTGACCTGCAGCAGGACCTGCGGTCGACGTCCGTCGTCGTGGGCGATGCGCTCGATGCGATCAAGCAGCTCCAGCGAGTCGACGGAGTGAATCGTGCCGAACAGGCGCACGGCCGGGCGCGCCTTGTTTGACTGCAGATGCCCGATCAGGTGCCAGTCGGCTTCCTGCGCGGCCTCGACCTTTGCCGCGGCCTCCTGGACGCGGTTCTCGCCGAAGGTGGACAGGCCGGCGGCCAGCGCCGCCCCCACCGTGGGCACGCCGAAGCCCTTGGTGACCGCCACGACCCGGAAGCCGAACGGGTCTCGCCCGCCCGCCTCGGCGACCGCGCGAAGGCGCGTCAGCAGGCGCTGGTATCGGTCCCGGATGAGCTCTGGAGTGAGCTCAGGCTCGTCGACCGGCTGCAGTAGGCCCTACTCGCTCTTGCGCCGCAGGAAGGACGGGATGTCCAGGTCCGTCTCGGCGTATGCCGGGCGATCGCCGCGGACCGGAACCGCCTGGCGCTCGACCGCGGGCGCCTCGCGCTCCGTCGGCGTCGCGAACGGCGAGGGCTCGGGGATCTGGTCGTCCAGCGACTGGCGCTGCTGACGCTCGCGCTCGATCTCGGCCAGGATCTCGCGGCTGCGCTCATCCAGGCTGCTCTCGATGCCGACCGCCACCTCCGCGGCGGCTGCTCCACGCCCGGAGGCGCGCGGCTTCTTGGTGGCATCGAAGCCGGTGGCGATGACCGTTACCTTGACCTCGTCGCGCATCCGATCGTCGATCACTGTACCGAAGATGATGTTGGCCTCCGGATCGGCGGCCTCCTTGATCACCTCGGCCGCCTCGTTGACCTCGAACAGGCCGAGATCGCTGCCGCCCGTGACGTTGAACAGGATGCCCCGCGCCCCGGTGATATTGACCTCCAGCAGCGGGCTCATGACCGCCGCCCGCGCCGCCTCGATGGCCCGGTTCTCGCCCGTGCCGATGCCGATGCCCATCATCGAGCTGCCCGCGTCGCGCATGATCGTCTTGACGTCGGCGAAGTCCAGGTTGATGAGGCCGGGCACGGTGATCAGGTCGCTGATGCCCTGCACGCCCTGGCGCAGTACGTCATCGACCACCCGGAAGGCATCCAGGATGGAGGTCTTTTTGTCGACCACCTCGCGAAGGCGATCGTTCGGAATGGTGATCAGCGTGTCGCACTTGTCCTTGAGCTGCTCCGAGTACTGCTCGGCG
>JBDUEE010000141.1:0-8489 GCA_040002615.1 Chloroflexota bacterium
GGCGGAGGTCGGGCGCTACACTCGCCGCATGGCCGTGGTGTGTCCCTCCTGCGGCACCGAGAATCCCGACAGCGCGAAGTTCTGCTCCGAGTGCGCCGCACCGATTGCGCTCAAAGCCCGGTCGCGCGAGTCGCGGCGCACAGTGACCATTCTGTTCGCCGACGTGTCGGGCTCGACCAGCCTGGGCGAGCAGCTCGATCCCGAGTCGCTGCGTGCCCTCATGAGCCGCTACTTCGCCGAGATGCGGACCATCATCGAGCGTCACGGCGGCACGGTCGAGAAGTTCATCGGCGATGCGGTAATGGCGGTCTTCGGCATCCCCGATCTCCACGAGGATGACGCCCTGCGCGCGGTTCGCGCCGCGGCCGACATCCGCGACAGCCTGGCCGAGCTGAACAAGGAGCTGGAGCAGAGCCGCGGGCTGGCCATCGTGTTCCGGACCGGAGTAAACACCGGCCAAGTGGTGGCCGGCGACCCCTCAAGCGGCCAGACGCTGGTCACCGGCGACACCGTCAACACCGCCGCCCGCCTGGAGCAGGCTGCGCCGCCCGGCCAAATCCTACTCGGCCGGGCCACGTATCGCCTGGTGCGCGACGCAGTGGTGGCCGAACCGGTCGAGCCGATCCAGGCCAAGGGCAAGGCGGAGCCGGTGCCGGCCTACCGGCTGGTGTCGGTCATCGCCGGCGCCGCCGGGCTCAGCCGGCGGCTGGATGCGCCGATGGTCGGCCGCGGTCGCGAGCTGCGGCTGTTGACCGATGCCTTCGAGCGCTCGGTGGCCGACCGGGCCGGACAGCTGGTCACCATGCTAGGTGCCGCGGGGGTCGGCAAGAGCCGTCTGGTGGCCGAGTTCCGCAGCCAGATCGGAGAACGGGCAACCTTCCTGGCCGGCCGTTGCCTATCGTATGGGGAGGGCATCACCTACTGGCCGCTGGCCGACGCGCTGCGCCCCGTTGTGGCCGTAGACGACAGCCAGCCCGCCGAGTCGTGGCGCGCCGGACTCACGCGGCTTGTCGCCGGCCAGGCGCAGGCCGAAGCCATCGTCGAGCAGGTGACGGGTCTGCTCGGTGTCGGCGAAGCAGCCGGAGGGACCGAAGGGTTCTGGGCGGTGCGGCGATTGCTGGAGAGCATGGCCCGGCAGCTGCCGCTGGTGTTGGTCATCGACGATCTGCAGTGGGCGACTCCGACCTTCCTGGACCTGGTCGAGCACGTGGCTGATTGGACGCGGGACGCCCCGATCCTCCTGGTCGGCCTAGCACGCCCTGACCTGCTCGATGGACGCCCAGGCTGGGGCGGCGGCAAGATGAACGCCACCACCTTCCTCCTCGAACCGCTCGACGCGTCATCCATCGATTCTGTACTGGCCCATCTGGTCGGCAGCGAGATCGCGGACGGACTCGGTCGGCGCATCGCAGCCGCGGCCGAGGGCAACCCGCTCTTCGTCGAGGAGCTAGTCGCGATGCTCATCGAGGGCGGCGCGCTGGTGCCCGAGGCTGACGGGATGCGCTTAACGGCCGAACCGGCCGAGCTGGAGGTGCCGCCCAGCATTGAGGCGCTGATGTCGGCCCGCCTGGCGCAGTTACCCGCCGGTGATCGAGCAGCGCTGGAGCGTGGCAGCGTGATCGGCATCCAGTTCGGCGCCGGGGAGCTCGCCCGCCTGAGCGATGAGTCCGAACGGGCAACGGTCCGCTCCGCTCTGATGGCCATGGTGCGCCGCGACCTGCTTCGCCCCGATACCGAGGCGCAGCTGCCGCTTGGCGCCGATGACGAAGCGTTCCGCTTCCGACACCAGCTGATCCACGACGGCGCCTACGCGGGCATGAGTAAGGCCGAGCGCGCGCGCCTGCATGCGCGCTATGCCGCCATGCTGGAGGAGCTCCCGGCCGAACAGCTGGGTTTGCTGGACGAGGTGGTCGGCTACCACCTGGAGCAAGCCCACCTGTTGTGGGAGTCCCTCGGCGGCCAGCCGGCTAGCCTGGACGTCGCAGCGCGGGCCGCCGCCCACCTTGGTGCCGCCGGCAAGCGTGCGCTGGACCGATGGGATGGTGCTGCGGCGGCCAACATGCTTTCCCGAGCACTGCGGCTCTTGCCGCCGACTGCTGCTCAACGCATTCCACTTCTCCCTCAACTGGCGTATGCCCTCTCCGGACGCGGCAGGTTTGACGAAGCCGAAGCCGCACTGAGCGAGGCGATCGCCGCGACTGATGACGGATCTCAGCCGGCGGCGCGAGTCGAGGCCCTGCTGACGCGCACCGGCCTTGCCCTCCAGAGGGGTGCACGGGGCATCGACCAGGATGCAGACGTCGAAGAGGCGCTGGCGATCGCTGAGGCTACTGGCGACCCGCGGCCGCTTGCCATGGCCAGGCTTACACTTGCGTATCGGGCTTCGTTTTACGGACGGACGGAAGAGGCGAGGCGCGAGGCTCAGCTCGCGATCGAGGCAGCACAGCGGGCGGGCGACCTGGCTCTCGAAGCAGATGCCCGTATCAGCGTCGGCTTTGATACATGGATGGCGACCGGCACCGCATCGGACATCGATCGCATTCACGCGGAGAATCTCGCCTTCGCACGAAAGCACAACCTGCTGGGGATCCAAGCAGGGGTGCTCCGCGCCCAATCAGCAGAAGCGGGGCGCCGCGGCTTGCACGACGAGGCCCGGCGTTTGATGACGGAATGCCTCGCAATCGTCGACGAGCTCGGGCTGCCGCTGCTACGCGCGGGCATGTCGACCGAACGCGGCTTGGTCGAGTACCTGGCTGGCGATGCCCTGGCCCGCGAACGCGTCCTACGAGAGGGCTTTGACCAACTGCGCGAAATGGGTGAGCGCGGGGTGCTGTCCACCATCGCAGCCGATCTCGCCGACGCCCTGATCGACCTCGGCCGCGTCGACGAGGCCCAGGCGGTCTGCACCGTTGCTGAGGACGCTGGCGCGGATGACGATATGGCTACCCAAGTCCGCGTGCGACTTGTCCGCGCGCGCCTCGCCGCCCAACGGGGCCGCATGACTGAGGCGCTTTCTTTGGCGGCCGATGCCATGGCCCTGGCCGACCAGGGCGAAGTCTACGACCTGCGCACAGGGTCCCGGCTGGTGTTGGCTGAGCTCCTCTTGGATATGGGCCGACTCGACGAAGCGCGCACGCGTGCAGAGGAACTCCTCGATCTGGCACGAGTCCGGGGCGACGTCGTCTTCGAGGCCAGAGCCCGGGAATTGTTGGAGCGGACTTCAGCGGCGTGGTCGGATTCGCACTAAGTGGTATTAGTGTGAATCAGACGCGGGTCCGACAGCGCAGGTTGGCGCCCCGCACCCGGATCGACGAAAACAGCCACAAGGCTATTCAGACAGCGCATAACTGAGCCCAATACGCTCAGGGTCCCACTCGGGATAGCACAGCGCACAGGTCCAGAGGCTTGGAAGGCTGACGCTCTGCCAACTGAGCTACTCCCGCGCCGGATCGTGCTCAGGCAGACAGCATAACTGACGCAGGAGGCCGTCTTCCGGCGACGAATCCGGTAGCACAGCGCTCGGACAGCGCGATAACGTGCTGCCGGCTACTGCTGGATACGACGGCTGATCCAGCGGGCAATCGCCGATGAGCGGGGTACTGGCCGCTGATTGTGGTGGCGCCGGTGCGGAGGTCGGGCGTTACACTCGCCGCATGGCCGTGGTGTGTCCCTCCTGCGGCACCCAGAACGCCGACGAGGCGAAGTTCTGCGCCGAGTGCGCCGCACCGATTGCGCTCAAAGACCGGCCACGCGAATCGCGTCGGACGGTGACCATCCTGTTCGCCGATGTGTCAGGCTCCACGAGTCTGGGGGAGCAGCTCGATCCGGAGTCACTCCGCGCCCTAATGGGCCGCTACTTCGCCGAGATGCGGACCATCATCGAGCGCCACGGCGGCACGGTCGAGAAGTTCATCGGCGACGCGGTGATGGCCGTCTTCGGCATCCCCCAGCTGCACGAGGATGACGCGCTGCGCGCGGTGCGCGCCGCGGCCGAGATCGGCGAACGGTTGCGACAGCTGAACGAGCAGCTCGGTGCCGAGCGCGGGATCGCGATCCGCTTCCGGACCGGCGTCAACACGGGACCGGTGGTGGCTGGCGATCCTGCATCCGGCTCGACGCTGGTCACGGGTGACGCGGTCAACACCGCCGCCCGCCTCGAGCAGGCCGCCACCCCCGGCGAGACGGTGATCGGCCCCTTGACCTACCAGCTCGTGCGCGACGCTGTGACGGTCGAGCCGCTCGATCCGCTCGAGCTGAAGGGCAAGGCGCAGCCGGTGCAAGCCTATCGCATCATCTCGGTGATCGAGGGTGCCGCCGGCCATGCCCGCCGGCTCGACGCGCCGCTGGTAGGGCGCGAGGCCGAGCTGGCCATGTTGCAGGCCGCCTTCAGCGAGGCGCTGGCCGAGCGACGCTGCGCGCTGGTGACCCTGCTCGGCGCGGCCGGGGTCGGCAAAACCCGCCTCACGGCCGAGTTCCTGGCCACGGTCCGCGATCACTCCACCGTGCTGGCCGGTCGCTGCCTGCCCTATGGTGCGGGGATCACCTACTGGCCGCTGGCCGAGGTGATCAGAATGGCGGCGAGCATCGGTGAGGCCGACGATCGCGACGGTGCCACCGCCAAGCTGCGGGCCCTGGCTGCCGGGGCCCCCGAGGCCGAGGTCGTGGCCGAGCGCATCGGCCAGGCGGTTGGCCTGGAGGGTGGCTCGGCGCCCCAGGAGGAGATCTTCTGGGCGGCCCGGAAACTGCTCGAGACGCTCGCCCGGCAGCGCCCGCTGGTCATCGAGTTCGACGACATCCAGTGGGCCGACGACACCTTCCTCGACCTGCTCGAGCATATCGTTCAGCTGGCGCTCGATGCGCCGCTGCTGATCGTGTGCCCCGCGCGGCCGGAGTTGCTCGAGCGGCGTCCGGGCTGGGGGGGCGGGCTGGCACAGGTCACCACCCAACGCCTCGAACCGCTGCCAGCCGAGTCAGCGGGACAGCTGATCGACCAGCTCCCCGGTGGCATGCAGCTGCCGGACCCGCTGCGGACCCGGATACTCGACGCCGCCGAGGGCAACCCGCTGTTCGTGGAAGAGATGCTGGGCATGCTGGTCGACGAGGGACACCTGACCCTGACCGACGGCCGCTGGCTGGCCACGGTTGAACTGGCCGAAGTCATCGTGCCGCCCACCATCGCGGCCCTGCTGGCCGCCCGCCTCGACCGACTGGAACCGCGTGAACGCAGCCTGGCCGAGCGGGCCAGCGTGGTGGGCCAGTCGTTCGAGCAGGCGGCGCTGGCCGAGCTGCTGCCCGGCGGCCAGCGCGGCGCCATGGCGCGCGACCTGCTGGCGCTGGTCCGGAAGGAGCTGATCAGCCCGGATCGCTCTATGCTCAGCGCCGGCGACGCCTACCGCTTCCGCCACTTGCTTATACGCGACGCCGCGTATGAGGCGCTGCCCAAGGCCGTGCGGGCCGAGCTGCATGAGCGCTTTGGCAGTTGGCTGGAGCGGGTCAGCGGCGACCGGCTCGACGAGTACGAGGAGATTATCGGCTACCACCTCGAACAGGCCCATGCATACCGCGGCCATCTGGGGACGCTCGACGCGACATCCACGCTGGGCGAACGCGCCGCCCTGCGCCTCGCCTCGGCCGGCCGCCGCGCGCTCGAGACTGGCGGTTCCGAGGCGGCGATCAACCTCCTGCAGCGCGCTCTGGCGCTGCAGACCGAGCCCAGTGCCAGCCGTGCGCAGACCCTGATCGCGCTCGGGGATGCGATCGCTGCCGCCGGCCGCCTGGTAGAGGCGCAGGCGTCCCTCGAGGAGGCACTGGCGTGGGCTAGTGATTCCGGGGAGCGCACCATTGAGGCGATGGCCAGGGTTCTCCTCACCCGGGTCACCATGTTCGTTGATCCGGCTGGTGCGTTCCCCGACCAAGGTGCCGCCGTAGGACGTGCGGCCATGGCACTCGAGAGCGCAGGACTGCATCGCGAGGCGGCCCTGGCCTACCGACTGCTCGCAGACATGCACATGGATGGCGGTCGGTACGATGAGGCTGTTCCATTTAGTGACTTGGCCATGTCGCAGGCCAGGCTCAGTCAGGATCGTCACCTCGTGGCTCGGCTGCTCGCGAGCCGGGCTTTGCTGTGGACTGCCGGACCGCTGCCGGCCGCCGCACTGATCGAGGACGTTGAGGCGATTCTGCCGGAAGTCGAGACCAGCGGCTACGCGAGATCGTATGTGCTCCTCAGCCTTGTCGAGCTATATGGGCTGACCGGGCGGTTCGACGAGGCTCATGCGACCGCGGCGCTCGCCCGGTCCATTGCGCTCGAGCTAGGGCAGCCCCTCGATGTGGCCGGGATGTGCCTGACTTCGGGACCGATGGAGCGCCTGGCCGGCAACCTGGTTATGGCCGAGGCGGAGCTTCGAGCGGCCTACCAGACGCTCGAGCGGGCGGGCGAACTGGGGATGCGTTCCACGACGGCGGGCTTGCTGGCACATGTGCTCTGCGATCGCGGCGCGATAGACGAGGCGTTGACGCTGAGCGACACGGCGGAGCGGATCTCCAACGAGGACGACTCCGTGTCGCAGGTCCTGTGGCGCAGCGCCCGCGCCCGCGCCCTCGCTGGGCGGGACCCGCAGGCAGCGCTGGCGCTGGCGAAGGACGCCGAGGGTCGCGCAGCGGCGACGGATTTCCCGATCCAGCATGGCAACGCCCTGCTGAGCCTGGCCGAGGTGCTAGAGGCGGCCACCCGGTGGGAAGAAGCACTCGGCGCCCTCCAGCAGGCCATCATCGTGTTTCAGGCGAAAGGCGCGACCGCCTATGTCCAACGGAGTGAACAACGGCACGAGGAGCTCCTTATCAGGCGCAACACCGCGAACACCGATCCGGGCCCAACGGACAGCGCATAACTGAGCCCGCTACGCTCGACCTGCCACTCGAGCTAGCACAGCGCACAGGCCCAGAAGCTTGGAAGGCTGACGCTCTGCCAACTGAGCTACTCCCGCACCGGTTTGTGCTCAGACAGACAGCATAACTGACGGCTGACGAAGCTCCAGCTCGACTACGAGCAGCCGCCGCGTCGACCCTGGCCGAATCGCTTCTGGCACCTGGGGAAAGATCGTGTTCAATAGACGTACGGGCACACGGTCCCAATGCCCGCGTCCGAGGCGATCGAGATGACCGACAAGTCGCACCCTGATCCCGCACAGCGTCCCATCGAGCTGGTCCTGCTGCGTCAGCTGGCAAGCTACCTGGATATGCCGATCTTCGTCGTGGATGCCCAGGGCGGACTCGTCTACTACAACGAACCCGCGGAGTCGTTGTTGGGAGTGAGGTTCGACGAGGTGGGCGTGATGGAGACGGCAGACTGGCTGGCCGCGTTCCGGCCGGGCGATGAGGCCGGCGCCGTGCTCCCGGCCGACCAGATCCCGCTCCTCGTCGCGCTCCGTGAGCGGAGGCCTGTGCACAGCGATCTGTGGATCTCGGGACTCGACGGCGTCCGGAGGCCCATTGAGGCGACCGCCTTTCCGTTGGTCGGCCAGGGTGGAGTCCACCTCGGCGCGGTGGCCCTCTTCTGGCTAGAGCCCGCGACGTGAAGGTCACCTTCTGGGGCACTCGCGGCTCGCTGGCGAGCCCGGGCCCAGAGACCGTTCGTTACGGTGGTAACACCGCGTGCGTAGCGATCCGCGACTCGTCCGGCGGCCTCATCATTCTCGATGCCGGCACCGGTATTCGGCGCCTTGGCGCGACGCTCGGCGACGCGCGTACGATCCACCTCTTCCTCACTCACCTCCACCTCGACCACGTCCAGGGCCTAGGCTTCTTTGCGCCTCTGTTCCGCCCGGAGGTGGAGGTGCATATCTGGGGGCCGCCCTCGCTGCGCGCTGATCTAGCTACGCGCCTGAACCGTTATCTATCGCCGCCTCTGTTCCCGGTCCGGCTGAAGGAGGTCCCCTCGAGCGTAACCCTGCACCCGGCACCGATGCGGCCGATCATGGTGGGCAATGTCCAGGTTGTTGCCGAGTTGATCATCCATCCGGGTCCGACGGTCGGTTATCGGCTCAGCGAAGGTGGCCGGGCCGTGGCGTACCTGCCCGACCACGAACCGGCCCTCGGAGCGCGCCGTTTCCCTGAGTCGCCGGAATGGACATCGGGGCAAGCCCTGGCGACTGGGGTGGACCTCCTGATCCATGACGCGCAGTACACCGTGGATGAGCGGTCGAGCAGGATCGGTTGGGGCCACAGCTCGCTCGACGAGGCAGTGGCATTCGCTAGGGCTGTTGGCGCGGCCGCCCTAGCCCCCTTCCACCATGATCCGACCCATTCCGACGCCGATCTGGACGACCTCTTTCATTCGGTTGACGGCGATCCCATCGAGCTCATCCCTACCGCCGAGGGCATGACCGTACAGGTTGTTTGAGATCTTGATGCCGCCAGGGAACGGTGCGAGTTTAGGGACTGCGTGCTACCGTCTGAACCAACTCGGCAAGGCCCATCCTTGACTGCCG
>JBDUEE010000142.1:0-1790 GCA_040002615.1 Chloroflexota bacterium
TCCACAGATCCTGCCTCGTAACGAAGGAGTCGCGTTCCAGGTCGATAGATCCGGCTCGGTAATGCACTCCTGCGACGCCAATTGTCCCGCGCCGCACTCCCCGCGTCGAGAGGCGAATGGCCCGATCAGCCGGCGGCCGTGTCGCGCAATCCTGCCAACAGCTCACGGCGAGCCTGCTTGACCGATTCGGTGCTCGCTCGCAGGCCCATCCGTTCCAACTGTTCAGTGTCCATCTCGGCGAGTCCGGCGGGCGCGCCGGGGCTGAGCAGCAGCAGGGCCCTGGACAGGCTCCGCTGGGCGAATGCCAGCTTCCCCGCCGATGCCATGGCGGTTTCCCGCTCGCGTGCCAGCTCCTGTTCCTGGTCGGCGATGGTCCGATCCTTGGCGCTCAACGTGCTCGCGGCTGCCTGGCGCTGCAGCATGGCGCCGAGCAGCGCCCCGGCGGCGGCAAAGCCAAGGGCCTCAAGCGTGGATCGAATCTCGACCAGGCGCGCCCATTCCGTGTCGTCCACTGCGCCACTCACGGCGTCGAAGCGCATGACGATGACGAAGACCAGGTAGCCGACCACGAGAGCAAGCGCGACCAGGGTTCCGGGCATCGCCATGGAGCTGAGCCGCAGGTTTGACGGCCACGATCGCACGACGCCGACACCCGGTCCCCAGCCCAGGAGCGTCAGCAGCACGAAGGCCACCATGGCTGCCGCGAAGACCTGGTCAGACGTCCAGGCCGGTACGATCAGCGGCAGATAGGTCGTCATCACCACGACCGTGGCGAAGATGACTGCGAGCCAGGCCGCAGGCCCGGCGAGCGGCTCGAGATGTCCTCCAGGACCCGTCCACGCTCGCGCCCAATTCCATGGTCGAGCCGCAGCCGCGGTGATCAGCAGGGCAACGAAACCGACGCTCACCGCGATCGCTCCCAGGGTCACGATCGGCAGCTCGCGGGTGAGCAACAGCGTTCCGGCGACGAGCGCCGCGGCGGCCGTCACGCCGGCCCCTCTCAGCAGGTTGGTGCGCGAGCCTGCATCACGCCGCTCCGGCGCATCGGCCAGGTCCGCCGCAGCCTCTTGGATGGTCAATACCGTGCCCTCCTTCAAGAGCCGTAAAAAGCAGGTCAACTGTACGACCGACCACAAGCCCGTCTGCGAGCTGCCGAGCGGCTGCATAATCGCCGGCACGATCGCGTCTACGACGGAGGGGCAACGTGACGGCGGCCACCGGATGGGTCTGCAAGGTCTGCTGGAAGTGGAACCGGCCCGAGGATGTCCACTGCTTCAAGTGCAAGACCGCACGCGGCGTCATCGACGATGCCGAGGTCGAGGCAAAGCGCAAGGCGCTCGAGGCGAAGGCCGCCCTGCCGGATCCTGTGCCGGACATCGTGGTGGCGGTGCCGGTCGTGATCTTTCGAGGCTATGCCAGGGTCTGGCTGCGCGGCGGGATCGGTCTGTTGGCACTGCTGGCCCTTGAGGCATTCGCCGCCATCAGCGACCCGATCTGGTTTGCGCTGACCGGTGGGTTCGCCGCCGGGCTGATGGTGTGCGGCTTGCTGGCCGGCGAGGTGGCAGACGGCATGCGCAACCGCGAGGTGTGGGCGTTCCTGGTGGGGATCGCGCTCTCGGTGGTGGCGGTCATCGGTTCCATCACCGCCTTCTCGGTCTTTGCTCCGGACCTGGTCAACATGAACGCCGTTCGGTGGGGGAGCCTGCTCGTGTTCGGCGGCGCCGGCGTGGCCGCCGTTGTGGGCCTGGTGATGCTGCTGCGGGCAGGTCTGAGGGACGCTGCGTCGTGAC
>JBDUEE010000143.1:0-23854 GCA_040002615.1 Chloroflexota bacterium
GGGTGATCGACGAGGGGGCGCCCATCATCAGGTCACTCCCCGACTGCGTCTTCGGGAAGGCCATCACCTCCCGGATGTTGTCCTGGTCGGCGAACAGGGCGGCCCATCGGTCCAGCCCGAACGCGATCCCACCGTGCGGTGGCGCGCCGAACTCGAGCGCGTCGAGCAGCGCGCCGAACTGATCGCGCATGCCCTCCACGGTGTGGCCCATCAGGGCAAAGGCGCGCTCCAGCAGGTCGCGCTGATGGATGCGGATCCCGCCGCCGCCGAGCTCCCAGCCGTTCAGCGCCAGGTCGTACTGCTGGGCATGGACCGATTCTGGGTCGCGTTCCATGTCATCCGCCTCCTCCCACACTGGCGCGGTGAAGGGGTTGTGCGTCGCGTCCCAGCGCTGACCCTCGGAATCCCATTTGAACATTGGGAACCGATGGACCCAGGCATATGCCAGCACGCCGGGCGTGCGCAGACCCAGCCGGGTACCCATCTCCAGCCGCAGCCGGCCGAGGACCTCGGCACTCTTGACCGGATCCTCATCGGCCACGATCAGGATGAGGTCACCCGGTGCGGCTCCGGTCGCCGAGCGAAGCGCGTCGGCCAGCGGGTCCAGGAAGCGGGCGGTTGGCCCGCGCAGCTCGCCGCCGGGCTCGATCGCCAGGTGCACCAGGCCGCCCGCCCCATGGCGGCGAGCGAGATCGGTGAGCTCGTCGATCTCGCGTCGCGAATAGCCGGCGCAGCCTTCTGCCACGATGGCGCGCACGCGCCCACCGGCGGCGATCGGGTCCGCGAAGACGCGGAAGTCCACGCCGCGGACGAGGTCGGTCAGGTCCGAGAGCTCCATGCCGAAGCGGATGTCCGGCTTGTCCGAGCCGTAGCGCTCGAGGGCGTCCTGGTAGGTCAAGCGCGGGAAGGGCTCGGACAGGATCGGACGATCCGGCAGGATCTCGTGGGTCACCCGCGACACCACGCGCTCGACGGCGTTCATCACGTCCGACTCGGCCACGAAGCTCATCTCGATGTCGATCTGGGTGAATTCCGGCCCGCGGTCGGCGCGGAAGTCCTCGTCCCGGTAGCAGCGCGCAAGCTGGTAGTAACGGTCGTAGCCGGCCACCATCAGCAGCTGCTTCAGGACCTGCGGGCTCTGCGGCAGCGCGTAAAAGGTTCCCGGCTGCAGGCGGCTGGGCACGATGAAGTCGCGCGCACCCTCCGGCGTGGAGCGGATCAGCGTCGGCGTCTCGATATCAACGAAGCCGTCGTCCTCCAGCGCGCGGCGGATCGCCCCGGACATGCGGGCCCGCAGCAGGATCCGCTCCTGCAGGGCCGGGCGCCGAAGATCCAGGTAGCGATGCTGCAGCCGCAGCGACTCGTCCAGGCCGGGCTGCTCCTCGTTGATGTAGAACGGCGGCACCAGGCTGGGATTGAGCACGGTGAACCGATCCACCGCCACCTCGATCGCGCCGGTCGCCAGCTCGGCGTTCACGGTGCCTGCCGGGCGCTCACGCACGAAGCCCTCGACCTGCACCACCCATTCGCTGCGAGCGGGTTCGGCGGCTGTGTGCGCGTCGGGCGAATCGTCGGCGCTGGTCACCACCTGGACGATCCCGTAACGATCGCGCAGGTCGAAGAAGGCAAGGTGGCCGTGGTCGCGGCGCCGATGCACCCAACCGGCCAGCGTCACCCGCTCCCCGACGTGATCGGGGCGCAGCTCGCCGCAGGTGTGGCTTCGAAATGCCTGTGCCATGGGACGCTGAATGGTACCGGAGCTGCCCCGGCGAGAAACTGGCCAGGCAACCCCCTCCACCGCCGCTACCGCTTGAGCCGGTACATGCGAACCACTTTTCGCAAACGTACTGCCCACGGGGGTCAACTTGCGCCTGGAATGCCCGCTCGGGTTACGCGGCACTGCCCAGAGTGGTGCCGCGAGCGCGCGAATTGGCCGATGGTGCGGATGTACCGCTCACAGCAGTCGGCGAATGTCCTCCGGGGGACCAGCGGTCAATCGGAGCCGATAGCTCCCGCCACGTCCGCCAACGGCAGCGTTCGCTGCTCCCCGCTGGACAGGTCACGCAGCACCACGTTGCCCTGCTCCAGCTCCGCCCCCACGATCACTGCCCACCGCGCCCCAACCTTGGCCGCGGCCTCCAGCTGGCGCCCCAGCTTGCGAGTGCTGCCATCGGGACGGACCCGCAGGCCGGCATCGCGCAGCATTCCGGCCACGCGCAGTCGCGCCTCCAGCGCATCCGGATCGGCCGAGACCACCGCCACCAGCGTGGGCGCTTCCACGACCACTCCCTGCTCGTCGGCGGCGATGACCACGCGATCGATTCCCAGCCCGAAGCCAATCCCCGGCGTGGGTCGCCCACCGAGCACCTCCGCCAGGCCGTCGTAGCGGCCGCCACCGGCCAGGGCCTGCTGCTGCCCCTCGCGTCCCGCCACGAAGAACTCGAAGGTCGTGCGCGTGTAGTAATCGAGGCCCCGAACAATTGAGTTGTCCAGGACGTAGCGCATGCCCAGCGCGTCGAGCAGCGAGCGAACCGCGGCAAAGTGCGCCGCGCATGCGTCACACAGGTGATCGATGCTCCGCGGCGCGCCCGCAGCCAGGTTAGGGTCCAGCCGCTTGTCATCGAGCACCCGCAGCGGATTCAGCTGCAGCCGTCGCCGCGAATCATCTGTCAGGTGGTCCTCGTGCGGACTGAAGTACGCGATCAAGGCCTGGCGGTAGCCTGGGCGGCAGACCTGGTCGCCGATCGAGTTGAGGTGCGCGACCGCGTCGCGGATGCCGGCTTCGGCCAGGAAGCGGTGCCCCAGCTCGATCAGCTCGGCGTCGACCATCGGTCCCGGATCACCCAGCACCTCGACGTCCCACTGCGTGAACTGCCGGTAGCGCCCGGCCTGCGGCCGGTCGTAACGGAACATCGGCCCCAGCATCCACAGACGCAAGGGGCCGGGACGGACGTGCATGCCATGCTCGACGAAGGCGCGTACGATCCCTGCGGTCGGCTCCGGCCGCAGCGCCCACTCGGCGCGCTCCTCGTCCGAGCCCGATGCGCCCGACACTCGGAACATCTCCTTCTCCACCGCGTCGGACGACTCTCCCAGGCCGCGGGCGAAGAGCTCGACCCGCTCGAAGACGGGCGTGTCGATACGATCGAAAGCGTAACGGTCGCTCAGGTCACGGGCGATGGCCTCCATTCGCAGCCATGCCGCCCCCTCCTCGGGCAGCAGGTCACGGGCGCCGCGCGGAGCGCTGATCTGGCGGGCCATCCGCTGGAGTGTACCGACCGCGTATGGGACTCTGCGCCCGCCCTGGCTCCTGCTCCGCATGCGCTAGCCTGCCGGCATGGAGCGGGACCGCATGGATAGGCGGAAGCTCGCGGGGCTGGTGGCCCTGGCCCTGTTGCTGGCCGTGGCGGTCGCGGCGCGGTGGGTGGCGCTTGGCATGGAAGGCCATAACGGCGATGTGTCGGTCATTCATCGCTGGGCCGAGCGCATGGCCGATGTGGGCCCGTGGAGCTTCTACGAGGGCACGGCCTCCGTCTATCCCGCGCTCCTTTACCTCTACTGGCCGCTTGGCATCCTGCTCGATGGTGAAGCCCTCGACCTTGTGATCAAGGCATCGTCCATCCCGTTCGACCTGGCGATTGGGGTGTTGCTGTGGCTGGTCGTGCGCAGGTGGGCGGGAAGCGGTCCGGCTCTGGGCGCCGCGGCGCTCTACCTGTTGAATCCGGCCGTTGTGATCGCCGGCCCGTTGTGGGGCCAGATTGACGCGGCAGGCACCCTCCTCTTCCTGCTGGCCCTCCTGGCGACAGCGTCGCGCCGCTGGGCCACAGCCGGCGTCCTCGCCGTGCTGGCTGGAATGGCCAAGCCGCAGTTCGGCCTCGTCGTCATCCCGGTCGTCTTCGTGGCACTCCATTTCTGGCGGACTCGGTCCAGCTTCCGTCCGCTGCTGCGGACCGTGGTCGGCGCGGTGGTTGCCTACGGCGTGGTGGCCGCACCGCTGCTGCTGGACCCGGCGCGGTACGCAGATCAGCTGTGGGAGAACGCGGCATTCAGGCCATTCGTCTCGCTCTTCGCGCTCAACCCGTGGGGGCTGCTGGTGGGCTTTGAGATTCCGGACGGGAACCTGGCCTGGGTCGGCGTCACGCTGCTGTTGATCGGTCTGGTGGCGGCAACGCTCCCGCTCTGGCGGCGCCAGGACATGCCAGCGCTGCTGGCAGCCGGGTCGCTGGTCGTCTTCGCCTTCTATTTCCTGCCGACCCGCGCGCACGAGCGATACCTGTTCCCTGCCATGGCGCTGCTGGCTCCGTTTGCCGCCGTCTCGCTCCGCAGCCTGGCCGCCTACCTCGCGCTGAGCGCCGCCTTTGCCGCGTCGCTGCTCTACGCGCTGACGTACATCAATCCCGGAGCTGTTCCCGACCGGCTGCGAGAGATCCTCCGGGCCGATCCAAGCGTATGGCTGATCGGATTGACCCTCATCGGTGCTGCCTGCGCCGAGGTCTGGTTGCTGGTCCGCAATCCACGCTTTGGCGGCCGCGCGCCTAGCGTGCCTCGCGGCTGACGCTGGTCACGTCCCTGATCCGCTCGATCTTGGTCAGCACCCTTGAGAGCTGCTCCAGCGACGTCACTTTCAGAGTGGCGCTGATGGTGGCCGTCGCATCCGGGTGCGTGCCAATAGAGGCGGCCACGATATTGACCTTGGCCTCGGCCACCACGTTGGTGATCTCATTCAGCAGGCCGGCGCGGTCCAGCGCTTCGATGCGCACGCTGATCGGGTACGTCTGCTGGTCGACGCTCTCCCAGTCCACGTCAATCAGCCGCTCGATGTCGCGCTCAGACAGCACCGACGGACAGTTGGCGCGATGGATGGTGACGCCCTTGCCTCGCGTCACATAGCCGGTGATCGGGTCGCCCGGAATCGGGGAGCAGCAGTTGGCGAAGCGCACCAGCAGGTCGCCAACGCCCTTGACCCGCACCCCGGTGGTGGACGGCGTGACCGAGGCCGGCGCCACCTCGGGCAGGGTGATGGCCGCGTCGTCGTGGATCTCCAGCTTGGAGACCACGCTGCCGGGCGAGATGGCACCGTAGCCGATCGCAGCGAAGAAGTCGTCGAGCTCCTTGTAGTGCGCCTGCGAGGCGATCTCGCTCAGCTTCTCCGCCGAGACGGAGCCCAGCGTCTCGTGCGCCACGCGCCGCCGCTCGCGGTCGAGCAGGTCCTTTCCCTGCGAGATGTTCTCATCGCGCTGCTGGCGCTTGAACCATTGGCGGATCTTCTCGCGCGCCTGGTTGGTCTGGACGATGTTCATCCAGTCGCGCGACGGCCCGTGCGCAGCCTTCGTGGTGATGATCTCGACGATGTCCCCGTTGTGCAGCTTGTAATCGAGCGGCACCAGCCGGTTGTTGGCCTTGGCGCCGATGGTGCGGTGACCCACATCGGTGTGGATGCGGTAGGCGAAGTCCAGCGGGGTGGCTCCGGCCGGCAGATCCTTGACGTCGCCCTTCGGTGTGAACACGAACACCTGGTCCTGGAAGACCTCCAGCTTGAGCCCTTCCACGAACTCGGTGGCATCGGCCACCTCGCGCTGCCAGTCGATCAGCTGGCGGACCCAGGCCAGCTTCTCGTCGTAGCGCCGATCGCCGCGCGTCCCCTCCTTGTAGCGCCAGTGGGCGGCAATCCCCGCCTCCGATACCTCGTGCATGTGGCGGGTCCTGATCTGGACCTCCAGCGGCTTGGCATCGGGCCCGATGACGGCAGTGTGCAGGCTCTGGTACATGTTCGCCTTGGGCATGGCGATGTAGTCGTCGAACTGCCCGGGAATCGGCCGCCACATGGAATGCACCACCCCAAGGGCGGCGTAGCAGTCCTTGACATCCTCCACCAGTACGCGTACGGCATGCAGGTCGTAGATCTCGCTGAACTCGGCACCCTTGCGTTCCATCTTCTTGTAAATCGAGTACAGGTGCTTCGGTCGGCCGCTGATCTCGGCCGCGATACTGACCTTGGCCAGCTCCTTGCGCAGGATGCCGATGCTCTTGTTGATGAAGCTCTCGCGCACCTTGCGGCGGTCGGCCAGCATGTCGACCAACTGGCGGTACTTGTCCGGCTCGATGTACTTGAAGCTGAGGTCCTCGAGCTCCCACTTGATCTGCCACATCCCCAGCCGATGGGCCAGCGGGGCGTAGATCTCCATCGTCTGGCGGGCGATGCGCGCCTGCTTCTCGGCGGGCAGGAAGGTGAGCGTGCGCATGTTGTGCAGCCGATCGGCCAGCTTGATGATGACCACCCGCACGTCCTCGGCCATGGCCATGAACATCTTTCGGATGTTCTCGGCCTGCTGCTCCTCCATCGATCGCGCCGAGCCGAACTTGGAAAGCTTGGTCACCCCGTCGACGAGCTTGCCGACCTCGCGCCCGAAGCGCTTCTCGATGTCCAGGATGGTCATCTCGGTGTCTTCCGGCACGTCGTGCAGTAGCCCCGCGGCCAGCGTCTCGGCATCCATCTGCAGGGTGGCAAGGTAGTGCGCGACTTCGACCGGGTGGTTGATGTACGGCTCGCCGCTGGCGCGCTCCTGGCCCTCGTGCGCCTGCTCCGCCACCTGGTGGGCACGCTCGATCAGGCCGACGTTGACGCTCGGCCGATGACGACGCGCCTCATCGACGACGTCGGTGATCGTATGGGTCGGCTCCGCCGGGGCCTGCGTGCGCGCGATGCGCTGTACGACTGCGGCAGGAGCCGCCCGCAGGCGGGCTAGATCCACGTGTTGATGGTAACAGCACGCTCAGAACGTGCTGGGACTGATGGAGTTGTGGCGTGAGCCGGTCGGTGGGGATGATGGACCGATGGAGCTGTGGCGCGAACCGGCCGGTCCTCGCTCGGCTATCGCAACTCGCAGCGGACCGGCCGCCTCACGCCCCTAATTCCTCACACCTCGAATTCCCGACCGAGCGGCTCCCCATCCGTCGAGTTTTGTGCCCGCTTCACGGCCCCCTCGCAGACGCCACACTCAACGTCCTACTCCGTAATTGGGTAGCTGACCGAGCTAGAGTCGCGGTGAGACGGACCCTTTGGGTTCGGGATGGAGGACCGAGCAGTGAAGCTGTTGAACCTCGAGGACCTGACGATCTTTGGGGCAGGATCGGAATGGTTCTGGACGATGCTGACCATGGTGGCCCTGACCGTCACGGTCCTCGCGATTGGGCGCCAGCTGCGCGTGCAGCGTGCCGCCAACGCATTCGAGCAATTCCAGGAGCTCGAACGGGAGTGGGTTTCACCGCGGATGCGGCACATCAAGCTGCGCCTGGGCCTCGGGTTAAGGTACGGCGGCGATCAGCCCATCGAGGAGTTCACGGGGGCGGTCGACGCCTTCTTCCGGAAGCTCGAGTTCCTCTACCGGAACGGATATCTCGATCTCGAGCTGCTGTGGCTGAACTTCGGCGAGGACGTCGTCCGCTGGTGGACCGTCCTCGCGGACACCGTGGAGAAGGTGCGCGTCGCGTATGACTCGCCAGGCGAGTACGCCGAGTTCGAGCGCCTGATGCGCCTGATGCGGGACATGATGCTGAAGCGGGGTGTGCCATCGTTCGAGACGGACGCCGACTCGATTCGCGGCCGCCTCGATTGGATCATCGACGGCCAGACCAATGTTCTCCGCTTCGAGCAGGAGCTGCGGGATGGCGTGATTCCGACGCCTCCTCCGGCGCCGGCTGCTGCCTGACTCCGCTGACACTCAGCTCTTCAGGAATCGCTCGCGGACTGCACGCACCCGGTACCAGAACGGATCTGTCACGAGGTCGTAAAGGCCGGGGTGGCGCAATGGCTCGCCGCCGAAGGTGCGCTTGAAGTCGCTGAAGCCCTTCCAGGCAGGATCCGCGCCAGGGTCATCCGGCTCAACGACGCCCCACATGTCGACGGACCGGCAGCCATCGGCGGCTAGAGCCTTGAGCATGGTGGCCATCACCGCGTGCGAGCCGTAATGGTGCTTGTACTTCTCGTCGCGGAGCAGGGCGCCATACAGGTAGTAGGCGCGGTCGCCGATGCGGGGGAAGGCCATGGTGGCGATCGGCGTGCCGTCGACGCTGGCGATGCCCAGGTACCAGCCATCGGTCCTGGCGAATTCTGTGGCGAGGCGGGTCAGGAACTCGGGCGATCGGACACGAAAGTCGGCATGCTCGGCGACATCGGCCAGGAGGTCGTGAAGGATCGCGATTTCGCCGTCATCTGCCTGGTGGGAGATGGTGACAACGGTGCCTTCACGAACGGCGCGCTTCGAGAGTCGACGGGCATCGGCGTGCCAGGAAGCTTCAAGCTGCTCGCCTCCGTCCAGGAGGTCGACGAGGCGGGTTGTTGGTGCCTGGAGGTCCGGCGCCCGGCGCAGCTCATGCTCGGCGGCGAGCGGCGCGAAATCGGTAGAGTCGCCGGGCTCGGCGCGGGGATCCATCTTGACTACCAGCGCCTTCTCCTTGCGAGCGAGCGTGCGCAGTCCCTGGATGAGCCAGGCGAAGACGCGGTCGGCGTCTGGGGCCGATCGGTCCCAGACCGGGCCGTGCGGCACGTAGGCAACCTGCTTGCCGAAGCCGGCCGGGCGCATCAGCGCCTGGGCGATGCCTCGGGTCTGGCCGCCGTCCTCGACCAGGATGCGTAGCGGCGGCTCGTTGGCGAGGGCGGTGCATTCGCCCCAGCCCCATGCCTGGAGGATGTCGGCCTCGCGATGTGAGGCGACAAAGGCGTCCCAGGCGGGGCGATCGGTGTCGTCAGCGCGACGGGCAATGGGGGGCATCGAGCCGAAGCGTAGCCTGTTCAAGCTCGCCAGGGATCATTGACGGACAGCGGATCATCCAGCGATGCAGCAGCAATCGGGCAGCATTCGCGTTGGCCAGTTCGCATTGAAGGTCGCCGCCCCGCTGGCCATGCTCGCGCTTGCATATGGCGCGTGGGCGATAAGTGATCGGCTGGTGTACATCGGTCCATTTGACCGTGCCCAGTTCGGCTGGCTTATCGTAACCCCGCTGCTGACCGCAGCCCCGGTCGTAGCCGGTTTCGCCTGGTACGGGCTTGATACGCGGAGACTGGCGATTGCGACTGTCGCGGTCGCTGGATTGGTCGGCTTCGCAGCTGGCGCTCTGTTCGCCGCGGCGGTGGTTGGCGATAGCGCGGGCTGTCGGTTCGGTACGCGGTTGAGCGGCGGTGAAATGGCTCTGGCCGGGGTTCTGGTCGGCTTTGTTGCCGGCGGCGGATACGCGGCCTTTGGACTAATTGCAGCAGTACTGATCCGCAACCATCAACCGTGGCTCGGTACGGTGGCCGGAGCGATAGGTGGCTTCGCTGTATTGTGGATCGCGGCGTTCGCTGGCCTCGCTGCAATTGGTTACGTGGGGATCTGCAACCGACAGATGCCCATCTAAGATCGGACGGCCACGCAGGCTGATGCCAGTGGCATTGGCGGTCGTCCTGTTGGTCCTTGGCGTGGGCTCCCACGCAACAATCATCGCCTGCGATGTTGTCTCAGGACCTCTGCACGGAGATCGTCACCCGGGTTCACCTGGCGTTGCCAGATCCACTTCGGAACATGCGGGATTCGTAGTGCCCACTGATCACCTCCGCATATCTCGGGACCGCGACGGGGGTCTACGCCAATGATTCGGAGGCGCGATACACGGTCACGTGGAGCGTGATTGGTGGACCGGTCAACATCGAGGCGGGGATCATCGAGGCGATGATCAACCAGACGGTTTCTGCCGTTTCGCAGTTGCTTCGTTCTCGGCGATCCGGGCCATGACCAGTTTCTTCACGAGATCGGAAGGGATCGGCTTATCCGGTGTGAACTGCGCGGTGCCCTTGCTCGTCTTGAAGCCGGTCAGCTCCGCCGCGTGCGCGTTCATCACAGCAGGACTCTGCACGTAGAACGAGCAATGATCCTTGGCCGCGGCGAAGCTGACGAGGTTCTTGCCGTTCAGCCTGAACATCGGGACGCCGTAGTTGATCAGCTCTGCTGCGCCCGGAGCCGCCTTGCGGATGACCCTGCGCAGGTCCTCCAGCGCGGCTCGTTGAGGCTCGGCAAGCTTCCCCAGGAAATCGTCAACGGGACTGGCCAAATCAGTCTTCTGAAGACAGGCGCCAGCACGTCGCCCCGTGCGGTTCGTCGCTGGAGAGGCCGAAGATCGTTGTCGGCGTGAACTCGTACACGTCCCAGGGCGGTGGTCCGGCACTGGGGGCGCTGAACTCGTGCCAGAAGGCACCATCGCGCACCGTTGGACCCCAGCCCTCGAACAGCTTTTCGGCCTTCCGCAGGGTGCCCTCATCCCTGACGATCCGCGCCTCGCCCTCCGTCACGATGTCGGTCCGGGGTGCAGCCACGGTGATGGTGCAGCGCGCATCGCTGGCCAGGTTCCTGGCCTTTCGAGTGCCGGCGCCGGCGGTGAAGTAGAACCTGTTGTCGTCCCAGATTGCGCCGACCGGCATGACGTGGGGCCGGCCATCGGGTCGTGTGGTGGCCAGCCAGGTGCGGCCGGCCGCGTCCTCCGCATCCAGGCCGGGCGTCTTCTCGAGGCTGCCCATCACCCGGTCCCACTCGAGGGGTGGGGAGCCATATCCATCGAGGTTCTTCTCGGAGCCAGGCTTCGTCATCGTGGTCATTGCGAACTCCTCTCGTGGCTTGTTGGTGGAAGGACTGGCAACCGACCGATAACTCATTGGTCAATGTCCAGTCGTCCCAGCACGCAGGCTGCCGGCCAGCCACGAATCCGTCGAGTCATGACCAGACGGTCTTACCGATGACTGAATCTGTAAGGATCGGTCCCATGTCATAACAGCTGGGTCATGACACGGACGCGTATTGAGCCAGGCGTGTCGTTGATGACTGGAGAGTCATAGGGCGGCGGAGAACCGAAGCCGACCGATACCTCATCGCCATCTCAGTCGTCCGAGCCAGCAAGGTGACGGTCAGAAAGGCGCAGGCGGGCGCGCTGGGCCAGGCCGTAGGCGGGCAGCAGCAACCGGATGGCCGCGTCTTCGGCTGACTTCAAGGGCAGGTCGCGGGCACCGACGTAGTCGACCTGGCGACCGCCGAAGCCCTCCTTGAACTGCGCAATGCCGCCGGTGGCCAGGCCCCACAGGTCGTAGACCGCGAATCCCTGCTGCTTGAAGCCGATCATCGACGCCCACTTGAGCAGGTAGTTGGCGCGAGCATCGGCGCCGGCATCGGTCATGCCGCCAAAGGCCTCTGCCGCCCGGTCACCGACGGTGAAATGAAACAGGGTGGCCAGCCGCTCGCCGTCGCGCGTGGCAAAGGCCAAGTGGGCGTGGCCGGTGGGCGCGAAGAGCTGCCATGCCCGGTCGTAGTAGGAGCGGGCGCGGGCCACGAAGCCGGCGCGCTCCGCGGTATAGGCGTAGATCCGATAGAAGTCGCTGACGGCCTGCGTGGCGGTGGCCTGGTCGGCGGACGCGTCGACGTGCTCCACGGTGATGCCCTCGCGCTCAGCTTTGGCGACGTACTGGCGGTGCTTCTTCTTCATCGCCGCGCGCAGCTCGCCCTCGGATGGAGCGAGGTCGATCAGGCGGGTGCGCGGCGGCTGGACCTTGGCTGTCCCACGCCAGGGTGCGGCGAGCAATGCCTGGCCAAAAGGCGAATCGAGCGTGGCCTCCGGGTCGACTTTGAGGGTGGCGATCCCTTCGGAACGGGCGAGCGAGCGGAGGGCCGATAGGAGAGCGTCGCTCACCGAGGCGTCGTCAAGGTCACCGATCGGTCCGCGTGGCGCATAGCCGATCTGCCAACCGAGCAGCGGCACCTGGCGGATGAGCACCTGGGCGCCCGCCAGCGGCGGCTGGGCAGGGTCGGGCCCGACGGCGAGACGCACCGGCCTCCAGCCGAATGCCTCGCGCAGCTCACCCCACTCCCACAGCTGGGGGAACGAGCGGTATGGCGCGTTCGCGACGAACGCGTTCCAGGCGTCTCGGTCGGTGACGCGCCAGGCTCGCAGGTCAGGCATCAATCTCCCCGTAGCCCGCATCGCGAAGCGCGCGGCGCGCGACCTCCTTCTCGTTCCACCAACGGTCCTCGGTGCCGTAGATGATGGTCTTCTCGTGGCCCTTGCCGGCCAGCAGGATCACGTCGCCGGCGCGCGCCAGGCTGATGGCGCGGGCAATGGCCGCGGTCCGCTCGTCGATGACCAGCAGGTCCTCGCCGTCGCGCGCACCGACGGCCCGCGCCCCGGCGGCGATTGCCTCGTTGATGACCCGCGGATCCTCGAGGCGAGGATCTTCGTCGGTGATGATGCTGATGTCCGCCAGCTCGGCGGCCACGCGGCCCATGGCCGGCCGCTTGGTGGGGTCGCGCTCGCCTGCCGATCCGTAGACGGCAATGAGCCGTCCGCTGGCCAACGGGCGAAGGACATTGAGCACCTTGCCCAGCGAATCCGCGGTGTGGGCGTAGTCGACCACCACCCCGAATGGCTGGCCAAGGTCGACGGTCTCCATACGTCCCGGCACGCCGGCGACCGCTCCGAGCGCCCGCGCCGCCAGGTCCAGGTCGATGCCCTCGGCCTGGGCCAGCGCCACGACCGCAAGCGCGTTGTGCACGTTGAAGCTACCGGGCAGCTGCAGGTCGACGCGGCCCGACCACTCGCCGGCCGTGACGTTGAACGAGGTCCCGTTGGCGCGGGCGTCGACGGCGGAGGCGCGCACATCGGCATCGGCCTCCAATGCGTAGGTAACAACGCGACCGCTGGATTGGTCGCGGAAATAGTGGTAGGAGGGGTCGTCGGCGTTGAGGATGGCGATCGGCGCCTGCTGAAAGAGCATCGCCTTGGCCGCCCGGTAGTTGTCGAGCGAGCCGTGAAATTCCAGGTGCTCGCTGGTCAGGTTGGTCAGGATGCCCACGTCGAAGGCCACGTTGCGGGTGCGAGCCTGCGCCAGGCCGTGGCTGGTGGCTTCCATCACCACCGAGTCGTTGCCGGCGGCGACCATCTGCGCCAGCAATCCCTGCAGCTCCAGCGCCTCCGGCGTGGTGTTGCGATCCTCGTTCGGGATGCGCTGGTCGCCGATCCCGACCTCCACGGTGCCGATCAGGCCAGGCTTCCGGCCGGCGGCGCGCAGCATGGCCTCGGCCAGAAACGAGGTGGTGGTCTTGCCGTCGGTGCCGGTCACGCCGATGACGGACAGCTCCCGCGACGGATGGTCGAACCAGGCGGCGGCGGCATCCGCCAGCGCGTCGCGTGAACGGGCGACGATCAGCTGTGGAACGCCGGGATCTGGCAACTCGTGCTCGGTGACCACCCCGATCGCCCCGGCCGTCACCGCCTGCGGTACAAAGTCATGCCCATCCACGTGCACGCCCGGGATGGCGAAGAAGAGCGTCCCGGGCTCGACAGCTCGCGAGTCGTAGGCAACGCCGCGGACCTCGCCCACCGGCAGCCCGATGACCCGCTGCGGGCCGATCACGTCGGTCAGCTGACCCAATGGCATGCTGCGAGGCGAGGTCATCGGGCCTTCCGACGGAGGCGCTGCAAGAGGGTGCCGGCCACCTGCCGGCCGTGCTGCTCCATGCTGCGCATGCGATACAGCGTCGGGTCGACCACCACATCCCAGGTCCCGGCCCACACGGCCACCCGACCGCCGAAGCCCTTCTTGAACAGGCCCACGCCGTACCAGGGGTGCGCCGGCGTCGCCCCGTCAGGCGCCACGCCCCACAGGTCGTGGATCCGCGCCCCGGCATCACGGGCGTGACGCATCATCGCCCACTGCAGCGCGTACGAGGCGTAGCGCTTCGGTTCGCCCTGAGCCTCACGGAGCGATCCCGCGAACAGGTAGAAGGAGCGATCGCCCTCGATCACGAGCATGCCGCTGGCCAGCAGCTGTCCTTCGCGACGCGCCTCGAAGATGGTGGCGCGACCGGCGCTGGCCAGGCCACGCCAGGCGATGCGGTAGCGCTGCAGCGCCGGCTTTGGGAAGCCGGCCCGGCGCTGCGTCTCCATCACCAGGCCATGCAGCGCGTCGATCGCCTGCAGGTCACCGGCGTCGGTCACCGTTGCCACCGCGACGCCCTCCCGCTCTGCGCGCCGGACCGCGTACCGAGTGTCCTTGTCGAAGGAGGCGAGCATGGTCTCGTCGTCGGCCAGCTGCATCAGCCTGGTCTGGCCGACCTGCAGCGCGACCGGGTCGTGCCGGAGCCGATGGAACAGGTCGGCCTGGCGGCTGCCCAGCTCCAGCCGCGGCTCGAGCTTGACGGCCAGCGCCCTGTCGCGGCGGGCGACCTCCCGCAGGCCAATGGCCACCGCCCGCAGGCGCTCGGCGGCCCTGGGGTGGTCATAGTCGAGCACCGGGCCGTGGGGGACGTACCAGAAGCTGCGCTTCAGGGGCAGGCGACGCGCCTGGGCGGCCAGGATGGCCACCCACTGCCCGTCCTCCTCGGCCACGAAGCGATACTGTGGCTGGCCGTCGAAGGCGGCGACGTCGGCCCACGACCAGTCATGCAGGAAGTCGCCCGACGGCGTTCGAGCCAGGAATTCCTGCCAGGCGGCATGGTCTCCGTCGGTGGCGGGGCGTACGCGAATCACGTTGCCGCTCCCCGTCCTCGTCGCGCCAGCAGCGACCGCAGCAGGGCGATCTCGGGCGAACGCAGCGCCGAGGCCACCAGCAGGTAGATCGCCGCGCCAGCGCCCGTCAGAACCGCGACCACCACCAGGCGTGTCAGCCCGCCTTGCAGCGCGTCGGGTATCCACTCGCGGACGAGGGTCAGGCCTCCGAGCATCAACAGAGCGGCTGCCCCTGCGGCGATCGCCGATCGGACTGTCGAGCGGAGGACCGCGCCCTCCTCCACCGACTCAATCCGGCGATGGAGCGCCCATAGCAGGCCGATGACCTCCAGCACGGCACTGATCGACAGCGCCAGCGCCAGGCCCTCGACGCCCATCGGCCCAACCAGCCAGGCCATCAGCGGCACATTGATGGCCACAGCGATGATCGCCCACAGCACCGGCGTGCGGGTGTCCTGCATCGCGTAGAAGGCGCGTGTCAGCAGGTGGACCACGATGTGGCCACCCAGCCCCAGCGCGAAGAACACGAGCGCGCCTGCCGTCCGATCTGCCGACCGTTCACTGAAGAGTCCGTACTGGAAGAAGACCGATGCGATCGGTCCTGCAAGCACGATCATTGCCGCGGTCAGCGGCGCGGCCAGGAAGATGAGCACGCGCAGGCTGGTGGCAACCTGGCGCCTGATCTCACTCACCTTGCCCAACGCCGCGTCGCGGCTGAGCGTCGGAAACAGCGCCACCGCCACGCTGACGCCCAGGACCCCCACCGGGATCTGGCTCAGCTGGAAGGCGTAGTTATAGGCAGTGATGCTGCCCTCCGGCAGGCCCGACGCCAGCACCGTCGAGACGATGAAGTTCAGCTGCCCGGCCGCCAGGCCCAGCATGCGGGGACCCATCAGCCAGACCACCTTGCGCACGCCCGGGTGCGACAGGCCAATGGTCAGGTCGTAGCGCTGCCCCACCTTGCCAAGCTCCGGCAGCTGGATAACCAGGTGGGCCAGGGAGCCGATCGCCACGCCGACTGCCAGCCCCTCCACTCCCATCAACGGCGCCAGGAAAATTGCGGCACCGATGATTGCCAGGTTGTAGGCCAGCGGCGCGATGGACGGCACCGCGAAGCGCTCGTACGAGTTGAGGATGCCGCTGACCACGGCTCCCATCCCGATCAGCACCGGCGAGAGCAGCATGACTCGCGTCATGCGCACGGTCAGCTCGGTGGTCGGGACGTCGAAACCTGGCGCCACGATGGGGACCAGCAGTGGAGCGAAGATGGCCATCACCAGGCTGAGCGCCGCCAGGGCGATGACCACCAGGTTGATCACGCTGCTCGCCAGGCGCCACGCCTCCGCCTCCTGCTGACGAGCCCGGTAGCCGGAAAATACCGGGATGAGCGCTGCGCTCAGGGCCCCGGCCACCACCAGCTGGAAGATGGCGTCCGGAATGCGGAACGCGGCGAAGTAGGCGTCCAGCTCGCGCGTCGCGCCGAACTGTGAGCCGATCACCAGCAGCCGCACCCAGCCCAGCAGCCGGCTGGCCAGCGCGGCGACCGTCAGGATCAGGCTGGCAGTGGCCAGCACACGACCGGCTGAAGGGCCCTGCCGGTCCTCAACGGCGGCATCGGGGGCGACCGATTCCGGCTGCGTCTCATCGGGCAGCGGCGCGCTACCCGACACGGGCGAGCCGGGTTCTGCTGCTCCCTCCCGACGGTCCTCGGTCACCGGCCGTCGCCAGCGCCGCCACGTCCCGAGCGCGGATGCGCCGATCGGTAGGCGCTGCGCACGGCGGCGTCCGAGAGATGGGTGTAGATCTGGGTGGTGGCCAGGTTGGCATGGCCCAGCAGCTCCTGCACCGAGCGCAGGTCGGCGCCGCCCTCCAGCAGGTGCGTTGCGAACGAGTGGCGCAGCGTGTGCGGCGAGGTGCGGGTCGCCACGCCGGTGACCACCACCCAGCGATCGACGATCATCCGCGCGCCACGCGCCGTCAAACGGCCGCCTCGCGAGTTGAGGAAGAGGGCCGGCATGGGTGGGGCCGGGGAGGCGAGGTATGGGCGTCCGCCAGTCAGGTACGCGTTCAGTGCCGCCTGCGCCGGTTCACCAAACAGCAGCTCCCGCTCCTTCGAACCCTTACCGATGACACGCAGGCGTCGTCGCGCCAGGTCCACGCGGTCCAGGCTCAGCGACGCGGCCTCACTGATGCGCATGCCGGTCGCGTACAACAGCTCGAGCAATGCCGCGTCCCGAAGGGCGAGGGCCCGGGCCAGCTGTTCGTTGATGCCGCGTCGCGTCGGCGCGGGACGTCGGGTGGGCGCCTCCACCAGCAGCGCCGCATCGTCCACGCTCAGCACGCGCGGCAGCCGGCCCGGCTTGCGCGGCGTGCGGACACCGGCCAGTGGATCGGCGCCTATCCATCCCTGTCGCACCGCGTGCCGGTACAACGAGCGGACGGCGGCCAGGCGGCTCCCCACCGACGATGCGGCCAGCTGCCGATCGGCCAGGCCGGCCAGGTAGGCGCGCACCGTGGCGCGGTCGGGGTTGCGCCAGTCGACCCCGCGGTCGGCCAGGAACGAAAGGAATTCTGTGGCATTGCGTCGGTACTCGACGAGCGTGCCGCCGGCCGCGTTACGGCTGCTGAGGTGCGAAAGGAAGCGCTCCAGCGCGCTGGCTGCGTCGGCTGCCGGCGCCTGCTCAGCCACGCGCCCCGCCGGCAGCGGCGACCGCGGGTTCGTCGCCGGCCACATCATCGTCGGCAGGGCTGTCGCTGGTGGCGGCCTCGGCAGCAACCGGGGCCGGCTTTGTCCAGCTGGCGTAGTCGCAATCGGGATAGCGGTCGCAGCCCCAGAACGGCCGGCGACCGCGCCGCGCCCGCTTGGTCACCACCGTCCCCTGGCCGCATTGCGGGCAGGTGCCGAACTGTTCGCTGGCGGGCTGCGCATCCTTCTTGATGTACTTGCACTCCGGGTATCGGTCGCAACCGACGAAGGCACCGAAGCGACCGCGCTTGGCCACCAGGTGGCCCTCGTTGCACTGCGGGCAGACCTCTCCCACGCCCGGCAGGTCGGGCGTCTCCTGCTCCTCGCCGGGCAACGGTTGGGTGTACTTGCAGTCGGGGTACCCGGAGCAGCCCATGAACCAGCCATTACGGCCGAATCGCTTGACCAACACGTCGCCCTTGTCGCCGGTAAGCGGGCATGGGATGTCGGTAACCTCGACCTGCTTGGCGATCTTCTCGCGCCCCTCGATCACCTTCGCGCTGAACGGTACCCAGAAATCGCGGACCATCGGCACCCATTCGTGCTCGCCACGGGCGACGTCGTCCAGCTGATCCTCCATGCGGGCCGTGAAATCGAGATCCACGATCTCCGGAAAGTGCTCGACCAGCAGGTCGGTGACGCGGAAGGCCGACTCCTCCGGAAAGAGCCGTCGCTCCTTGATCGCCACGTAGCCGCGCTGGCGGATGGTCTCGATGGTCGGTGCGTAGGTCGACGGGCGGCCGATGCCCCGCTCCTCCAGCGCGCGGATCAGGGTCGCTTCGGTGAAGCGCGGCGGCGGCTGGGTGAAGTGCTGCTCTGACGAAAGACCGATGAGATCCAGCGGCTCTCCGTCCTGCAGGTCGGGCAGGATGGTCAGGCGCTCGTCCTCCTCGTCGTCCTTGCCCTCGACATAGAGCGCCTGGTAGCCGTCGAAGATCCGCTTCCGCGCCCCGGCGTGCAGGAGGTATCGGTCCGCCTTGACGTCGACCCCGACCTGGTCGAAGCGCGCCGGGGCCATCTGCGATGCGAGCGCCCGCTTCCAGATCAGGTCGTAGAGGCGCAGCTCGTCCGGCTTGAGGTGCGCCATCAATGACTCCGGCGAGCGGGCGAAACTCGACGGGCGGATCGCCTCGTGGGCTTCCTGTGCACCGCGGGTCTTGGTCCGGTAGGCATTTGGCTTGTCCGGCACGAACTCGGCACCGTAGCGCTGCCCCACCACCTGGCGTGCCTCGGCCACGGCGCCCTTGCCGATCGTCACCGAGTCGGTGCGCATGTAGGTGATCAGGCCGACCTGTCCCTCCGGCAGCGAGACGCCCTCGTACAGCGACTGCGCCACGCTCATCGTGCGGCGCGCGCCGAAACCGAGCTTGCGTGATGCCTCCTGCTGCAGGGTGCTGGTGGTGAACGGCGGCGGTGCGCCCTTCTTCTGCGTGCTGCGCGTGACCTTGGTGACGCTGTAGCTGGCGGCACGCAGGGCTTCCTCGTGCTGGCGGGCTTCAGCCTCGGAGCCGATGCGTGCCTTCTTGCCCTCGATCCGGGTCAGCTCGGCAGCAAAGCTGGCAGCCGAGTCCTGGCGGCGCAGCTGGGCTGTGAGGCTCCAGTACTCCTCCGCCACGAATCGCTCGATCTCGCGCTCACGATCGACCACCAACCGCACGGCCACGCTCTGCACCCGGCCCGCCGACAGGCCGCGTCGGATCTTGCTGCTGACCAGCGGGCTCAGCTTGTAGCCCACCAGCCGATCGATCACGCGGCGCGCCTGCTGAGCGTTGACCAGGTCCAGGTTGATGCTGCGCGGGTGGGCAAACGCCTCGTCGATGGCGCCCTTCGTGATCTCGCTGAACGTCACACGCCGAATGCGATCGGCGCTCAGGCCGGCGTACTCGGCGATGTGCCAGGCGATCGACTCGCCCTCACGATCGAGGTCGGTGGCCAGCCAGACCTGGTCGGCCTTGCGAGCCTGGTCTGCCAGCTTGTCCAGCTCCTTGCGACGCTCCTTCAGCGGCTCATAGCGCGGCTCGAAGTCGTGGTCGACGTCCACTCCCAGGCTGCGCTGCGGCAGGTCGCGGACATGGCCGTACGAAGCCTGCACGGAGTAGCCGGGGCCCAGGTAGCGCTCGATAGTCTTGGCCTTGGCGGGCGACTCGACGATGACGAGGTCACCCGCGGCGCGCTTCTTTGGAGGCATCGGTCAGGGAGTGTACGCTGCTAGCCGGCGAAGTCCCACACCATGATGACCTTGCCACCGCTCTGCGCGATGCCGATGCCGAGTCGTGAGTAGTGCGTGCTCAGGATGTTGCCGATGTGGTTGGCGAATCCGGGATACGGCTCGGACATGAAGGTCGAGTGGCACCACTCCAGCATGGCTCGCAGGCCGATGCCGTTGTAGTAGCACATGTTCTCGCCCGACCAGCTGAATCCGATCCCCGCCCTGCGCAGGCGATCCGAGACCCTGGAACCGTCGCGCCCGGTATGGCTGAAGTAGCCGTAGTTGATCTGGTCCCAGGCATGAGCCGATGCCACGCTGCTGACGGCGGCGTCCAGGCGCATCGGCCCGAGGCCGTACTGCGCACGCGACTGGTTGATCTGCCACAGGGCGAACGCCTGCAGGTCGGACGGCGCCGGCGGCCCGCTGACGCCTGCCGGAGCTGGCGCCGATTCGATCGCGGTTGCAACGTCGGGAGCGCCGGGCGCCCTTGTCTCGAACCTCCAGTTGACGCTGACCCGATTGCCGTCCTCGTCCCGGGCGGTCTTGCTGAGGCTGACCTCGATCGTCCGGCCGAGCGGCAGCTGCTGATTGAACACGTAGCGCAGCTCGGTGCTCGCCTTGTTCCATTCGAGCGTGCCGCCGATTCGCCGGCCCCTGGCCACATCGACGACGCGCATGGCCCGGTGCGTCGCGCGGGTATTCATCGGCTGGCTGAAGCGGATGGTGATCTGCCGCGCCATGACGCCCTGCTCGTGCCGATCCGGGCTGATACGGATCAGCTGGGCGTCGACACGCGTGGTGAATGAGAACGAGACATCGCCGGCCAGGCGGTTGCCAAGCTGGTCGTGGGCACCCACCAGGCTGACGGCGTAACGCGTCCCCGGCTCCAGGCGATCGCGCGGGGTGTAGACCAGCTGGTTGTCGTGCCAACTGAACGATCCTCGCACCTTGGGCAGGATGCTGAAGCGTGCCTCCACGTCCGCCTGGTCCATGGCTGTCGAGAAGCTGATGCGGATGCCTGTATGCGCGCTGGCGTCGTCGGCAATGTCCTCGGGTGCGTCGATCAGCGGCTGGGAGCCCAGGCCAAGGGTGCCTTCCTGGTAAGGAATTGCCCGGGAAAGCTCGGCGTTCGCCGGCTCGGGAGCGCCGGGCTCGGGCGGCGAGAGGAGGTGGACCCGGAAGTCGGCCACCACCGGTGCGGTCTGCGTCGTGAACGCGACTTGTCGGCTTCCTCCCAGCAGGCCGCCATCGCCCCTGCTGGCTGCACCCGAGACAGAGACCAGGTACCGGGTATCGGGAAGCCACTGGGATGAGGGCCACAGCGTCAGCTGGGTGCGATCGTCGCTCCACTGGCTGCGGGTTGCAGCCGCTGGATGCAGCGCCAGGTGCGCATCGACCGAGGCGGTGTCCATGGCCTGGTCGAAGGTGAGGGTCACCGAGCGGGTGGTGGGGATGCCGATCCCCACGCTCTCCGGCAGGATCGAGGTCGGTTGTACCTGTATCCGATTCGGACCGGCGGAGGCATCTTGCAACGAGACGCCCAGCGCCACGGCCAGGGCGAGCGTCGCGAGCGAAACCCGCGTGATGGCTCGGTGCTGCTGCAGGCGGGCGTAGACGCTCGGCTGAGTGGCGCGCACGGCGGCGCGCAGGTTCTGGAATGAACTCAATAGACCACTGACTCCTGCGGCGGATTTCACCCGTCGGGCACGACAGGGAACTGCCGTATGACGCGCGCAGTATACCGGGCGCTTCACGGTTCACGCTCGCTGCTCTGGCATGACCGCCCTCAGGAGGCCTCCCCGATGCGCCGCGCGGCAAGGGTTGGATGGAACGTGACGCCTCCGTATGACGTTGCCAGGCCGCGCGCCTCGAGCAGAGTCAGCGCACTGGCCAGCGACGCCGTGCTGAGCCGAGTGAGAGGCATCAGCTCTTCGACCGATCCGGGCCTGCGGATCAACGTGTAGAGCACCAGCGCCTCTGCATCGGAGAGGGTCGCCACGCTGATCGGGTGCTCGCCAGAGCGCAGGCCGATGCTCGTCAGCAGCCCCGCCGACGAGGTGACCACCGCGGCAAGGTGGTCGCCGATCAGACGGTTGCAGCCGCGCGATGCCAGCGAATCGATCGGCCCGGGCACGGCGTACAGCTCCCGACCCAGCTCGATTGCCGCCGCAGCAGTCAGCAGCGCTCCGGAGTGGTCTGGTGCCTCGACCACCACCACCGCCTGCGCAAGGCCGGCGATGATGCGGTTGCGCCGGGCGAAGTCCGGCCGGCCTGGCGAGTGTCCGGGCGCCAGCTCGGTCAGCAGGGCGCCGCCCTCGGCAGCGAGGCGGGCGGCCAACTCGCGATGGCGCGGCGGGTAGACCCGATCCAGTGGCGACGGCAGCACCGCCACGCTGCGACCGCCGGCGGCCAGCGCCGCCTCGTGCGCCTCGCCATCGATACCCAGGGCCAGGCCGCTCACCACGGTCACGCCGGCGCGCGCCAGCTCATCGGCCAGCTCCTGCGCGGACGAGCGCCCATAGCCCGTGGCACGTCGCGTACCGACGATCGCCACGGCGGGCGCCTCGAAGGCCGCGGGGTCGCCGGCGCGGTACAGGACCGCCGGGCGCGGATCGGTCACGCGCAGGGCCGGCGGATAGCCGGGATCCAGGGCCGTCAGGGTGACGCCGCCGGCAGTCCGCACCTCCGCCTCGACGCGCCGCGCCACGACGGTCGCTCCCCTGCGCCGCAGGCGCCGCAGCCCGGCGGCCGTGTCCGGCGCCTCCCGTGGCAGACAGCCGAGCAGCTCGCTGCCCGATGCCCAGGCAGCGCGCGCCGAGCCGAACCGCTCCAGGATCCGGGCGAAGCCGACCGGTCCCACGCCCGGAATGAGCGAGATGGCGACCCAGTACGGTCGCTCGTCCTCCGCGTCCAGAGCCATGAGGTCCAGGCCGGACCACCCGAGACCGGGCGTGCGCCGTGCAGCCACCGCGTGCTGAGTGGCTGTCGCCCGGCCTGCCTCCGGACGGTCAACACGTCCCACGCCGATCACGATGCCGCCTCGGGCCGATAGTGAAGCGCCTCGTCGACATGCTCCGGCAGCACCTCGATCAGTCCGTCAAGGTCCGCGATCGTGCGAGCCACCCGCGCCGCGCGGTGCAGACGGCGGGGCGAGAGCCGAAACTTCGCCGCGCGCCGCTGCAGCAGCGTTGCCACCACCGAGCCGAGCTCCAGTCGCTGATCGGCCCCGGCGCCGAACAGCTCCCCGTTGGCAAGCCGCTGCCGGGCGAGCTGGCGCTGCCAGGCCGCTCGCACCCGGGCCGCCACCACGCTACTTGGCTCCGCGCCGTCAAGGTCGGCCTGGCGCGGCTCCTCGGCGGTGACCCACAGGTCCAGGCGATCGCGCAGCGGGCCGGAAAGGCGGCCGGCGTAGCGACGCGCCTGCCCGTCATCGCAGCGACATTGCCGCGACTTGGATTTCAACCAGCCGCAGGGACACGGGTTCAAGGCCATGAGCAGCATGAAGCGAGCTGGCAGCGCCATGGCTCCTTCGACCCGCGCGATGGTGACGGTGCCCGCCTCGAGCGGCTGGCGCAGTGCGTCGAGCGCATCGGTGCGAAAGTGGAGCGCCTCGTCCATGAACAGGATGCCGCGGTGTGCCAGCGATGCTTCGCCGGGGCGAACCCGCGGACCACCGCCGACCAGTGCCTGTGTTGAGATCGTGTGATGCGGTGCGCGGTACGGTCGCTGCCGGATCAGCGGCCGCCGTCGATCCAGCAGGCCCGCGGCGGAGTAGATGCGGCTCACCTCGGACGCCTCCGCATCCTCGAGGGGCGGTTGCAGGCCCTCGGCGCAGCGCAGCAACAGCGTCTTGCCGACCCCCGGTGGACCACACAGCGCCAGGTTATGGCGCCCGGCCACGGCAATCTCCAGCGCGCGTCGAGCGGTCGCCTGTCCCATCACATCGGCCAGGTCGGGCACACCCACCGGCGCCTGCCAACCCGGCGCAGGCGTTGCCACTGCCGGCAGCAGCCCGCGGACGCCGGCCAGGTGGGCCACCACGTCTCCGAGGCGCCCGGCAGGCAGAACCGCGATGCCTGCGACGCAGGCAGCCTCGGCCTCGTCACCGGCGGCCACGACCACTGATCCGATGCCCGCACCCTGGGCCGCGGCCACCAGCGACATGACGCCGGTCACCGTCCGTACGGCACCGTCCAGCGCGAGCTCACCCAGCAGCGCCGTATTTCCCAGCCGGCTGGTGTCGGGCAGCTGGCCGGATGCGGCCAGGATGCCGACCGCGATGGCCACGTCGTACGCGGTTCCATCCTTCGGTAGGTCGGCGGGGGCGAGGTTGACGGTGATCCGCCGCGCCGGCAGCTCAAAACCGCTGTTGCGCA
>JBDUEE010000144.1:0-2971 GCA_040002615.1 Chloroflexota bacterium
GAATGCGCCTAGGCGGCGGCGATCACCGCGTCGGGGCGGCCCAGCAGGAATCCCTGGCCCAGCGTGACCCCCAGGCGCATGAGCGCGCGGCGCTCCTGCTCCGTCTCGATCCCCTCGGCAATCAGCTCGCAGCCGGACGCTGCGGCGAAGTGGACCATGCCCGCCACCAGCGCCTCGCGCGCCGGATCGCGATGAACGTTGCGCACCAGCTCAATGTCGAGCTTGACGATCGCAGGCCGCAGCTCGGCGATGTGGCGCAGCGACGCGAAACCTGCGCCAGCGTCGTCGACGGCAATCCGGGCGTTGGGCAGGTGTCGACGCAGCAGGCGCCGGGCGGCGCCGTAGTCCTCGATGGCCATGCGTTCGGTGATCTCTACGACCAGGGGACGGTCCGTGAGACCCGTCAGCGCGGCCAGCTGCTTCAATTCGGGAAGGACTGCCGGCGAGATGTTGATGCTTAGCCACGGGCCGGCAGGCAGTCCGTTGGCGGCTGCCATGGCTGAGGCCACCGCCGCCTTCTCCAGCTCAACTGCCAGTCCTGCACGCTCTGCCTCCACGAAGCGCTGCAGCGGCAGGCTGCCATCGGTGAATCGGGTGAGCGCCTCGTACCCGATCACGACGTGGTCGTGGAGTCGCACCACCGGCTGAAAGACGGTCCGCAGCCCACCGGAGGAAATCAGCTCGCGCAGCGCGTTGATGTGCTGCTCACCGGCATGCTGCCGCAGCTGGGGGCCAAGCACGGCGTTGGCAACGGTGGCGAACTCCAACAGCGCGGGCAGGCGGCGGCCCATCTGCTTGCTGCCCAGCTCGGCCGTGGCGCCGGCGGCGATCAGCGCGTACGGCACACCATTCAAGCTCAGCGGCACGTACGCGCACGCTCGCAGCCCGACATCCAGCCAGGCGCGTTCGTAATCGCCGGCGGCCGGCCCATCGCGCCACTCGTCGATCCAGGGGCCCCGTGCTGCGCTGGCGCGCAGATAGATGCCGCGATCCGTGGGCAGCGGACGGCCCACGGCAATAGGTGCGCCCGGTGGCGCTCGCAGGGCGAGTGGGACGACGCTTTCGCCCTGGAATTCGTAGAGCACGGCAATGTCGAGGTGGCGCAGCCGCAGCATCTCGCGGCACAGGGCGGCAGCTGTGGCCTGCGGATCCCGCCCGCCGTGGAAGGCGCTGAGAGCGTTCGCGACCTCGGCGCGTTCAGCCACCTCGGCTGCCAGCTCGGCCTCGATCTCGCGCTCGCGCGTGACGTCAAACATGACGCCGTGCACCAGCAGCCGCCCGTCGGCGTCGCGCGTGGGCGTGGCCTCGTCGCGGAACCAGACCACTCGCCCGTCGCGGGCAAGCAATCGGTACTCGGTGGTGAATCGCTGCCCGCTGGCCTCGCCGGCGGCGAGCTCCGCGGCGGCGCGCTCGCGGTCGTCGGGATGGAGTGCCTCCAGCCAGCGGTCGGGATTCTCCAGCCATTCCTCGGCCGTGAAACCAAGCAGCGGCTCGATCTGCGGGCTGATATAGCGGCCGTGGGCCCCCGGCTCATCCACGTACACGATTCCCGGCAACCGCTCGACCAGCGATCGGTAGCGCTCATCGCTCTCGCGCAGCGCGGCCAGCGCGGCACGCTCGCGCGACAGGTCCCGGATGAAGCCGGTGAACTCTGTCTTGCCGTTGCGCTGCACCGCAACCACCGCCAGCTCGATCGGGATCTCGCGACCGGAGCGGTGAAGCGCTTCCAGCTCGATCCGCCGCTCCAGGATGCGGGCCACCCCCGTGCTCAGGTAGCGCTGCAGTCCCTGTCGGTGAAGCCGCCGATAGCGTTCGGGCAGAAGGATGTCGTCCATCGGCCGTCCGATCACGTCGGCACTGGCCCAGCCGAAGACCTGCTCCGCACGTGGGTTCCAGTCGGTGATGCGGCCCTCCGCGTCCATTCCAACCACGGCGTCCAGGGCGGACGCCATCAGCGTCGGTTCGCCGCCGCGGGAGGCCCTAGGCGGAGACGACACGGTCCCGTCCTGCTCGCTTGGCCATGAACAGCGCGACGTCGGCAGTGCGCAGCAGCGTCTCACGGGTGGCCTGGCCCTCATCCAGCTGGGTGCAGCCGGCCGAGACGGTGACCGTCAACCGCTCCCCGTCCTCATTGGCCAGGCCGATTCCCTTCAGCGCCGTGCGCACCTCGTCGGCGACCTTCTCGGCGTCGGCGCGCGCAGCGCCCTCCAACACCACGATGAACTCCTCGCCGCCAAGCCGAGCCACCAGGTCCGAGGTGCGGAAGCGCCCGCGGAGGATATTCGCGAACGTGCGGAGCACCAGGTCGCCCACCTGGTGGCCGTGCTGCTTGTTGAAGTCACCGAAATGGTCCAGGTCGAACATGATCGCCGCCACCGGCTTGCGGCCCGCGACATCTGATCGGTGCCAGCTGGCGATGAGCCGTTCCAGCGCCTCGTCGAAGTAGCGGCGGTTGTAGAGATCTGTCAGGGGGTCGCGGATGGCCAGCTGCTCCACCTCGGCGTGCAGGAACGCGTTGGCCAGCGCCAGGGCGGCGTGGCCGGACAGCAGCTCCATCGCCTCGCGTTCGATCGGGCGGAAGTGATCTGCCTGGTCATTTCGTACGATCGACAGGGCGCCAACCACCACGCCGTCGCGGATCAGGGGCACGCCCGCACCCAGCATGGTCATCGGTTCAGCCCCTTCGCGATACGAGGCCGGCCACTGTGCCGTGCCGAAATCGTCGTCGAGGACCACGGTGCGGCTCCGGATGGCGCGCCCGACCAGCCCCTCACCGGGCCGGACCTCACCGCCAAGGATGGATGGATCCACGTCCGTGACGGCACGGACCTGGTAGCGGCCACTCTCCTGGTCGAGCACTGTCAGTGCGACGATATCGGCCCGCACGACGCGACGCGATGCCTCCACCAATGTCGCGCCCAGGCGGTCGAGGTCCAGCGTGGCGCTCACTGCCTGGGTGAACTCGTGCAGG
>JBDUEE010000145.1:0-8680 GCA_040002615.1 Chloroflexota bacterium
CCACCCCGATCGTGGTGGGAGTGGTGCTCGGCTACGAGGCGGTGGCCGGCCTGCTGCTGGTCGGCACCATTTCCGGCGTGATGCTGGCCACCGTGCTGAACAACGGCGGCGGTGCGTGGGACAACGCAAAGAAGTACATCGAGTCCGGCCAGCTCAAGGACGACGACGGGAACGTGCTCGGCAAGGGGAGCCTGGCGCACGCCGCCGCGGTGGTCGGTGACACCGTCGGCGATCCCTTCAAGGACACCGCCGGCCCGTCGCTCCACGTGCTGGTGAAGCTGTTGGCCACCATCACCCTGGTCCTGGCACCGCTCTTCATCCGCTAGGGACAAGAAGACCGATGCCGGCGCGGCTGCCGCAGCCGCGCCGGACCACCGGGCAAAGACCATGGAACTCGTCTTCCAGGCGATCCTGATCGGCCTCATCCAGGGGCTGACCGAGTTCATTCCGGTCAGCTCCAGCGCCCATTTGGAGCTGGCCCCGTGGCTGTTCGGCTGGCCTTCGGATGGGCTGATCGGCAGCCTGGCATTCGACGTGTTCCTGCACCTGGGCACGCTGGTCGCGCTGCTGGTCTACTTCTGGCGCGACTGGGTGCGCCTGGTGGGCGCGTTCGTCGCCGGCCTGCGCGAGCGCCGCATCGGTGCCGATCCGGATCGTCGCCTGGCATGGCTGCTGGTGCTGGCCACCGTGCCCGCAGCAGCCATCGGCTTCGTGGGCGAGGACTTGATCAACGAGGTGCTGCATGGAGGCTCGGACGGCCTGCGCGTGGCCATAGCCGGCTTCCTGGTGATCGGCGCGCTGGCGCTGCTGGCTGCGGATCGGTTCGGCGCCCAGCGTCGCGACCTGGACGATATCGGTCCACGCACGGCGCTGGCCGTCGGCTTCAGCCAGGCGCTGGCGCTGCTGCCGGGGATCAGCCGCTCAGGCGCCACCATCAGCACCGGGCTGGCGCTGGGGATGACCCGTGAGTCGGCCGCCCGCTTCAGCTTCCTGCTGGCCACGCCCATCACTCTGGGCGCGGGCCTGTACGGGTCGCGTCACCTGCTGGATGAGGCGCACAGCGCGACCGAGTGGCTCGCCCTGGGCGGGGGATTCGCGGCCGCGGCGATTGCCGGCCTGCTGGCCATCGGCTTCCTGCTGGCGTGGCTGCGGCGCCGCTCGGTGGCGGTCTTCAGCGTCTACCGCATCGCCTTCGCCGCGCTGGTTGTTGTCCTGGTGCTGGCCGGTCGATAGGCGCACCGGAGGGCGAGGATGAGTGGTTCACGGCTATCGGCAGATTCAGATCAAGGCCGCATGGCGAGCGCTTAGGGTCGGTCTTGTGGTCAGTTGTGGCTGTCAGCCCGCAGAACAGCCCATTTCGGCGCAGTTGACTGTCGGGGTTCGGCCACCACCTGAATTTGCCGATTCAAGGTCAATGCGCAGCGCCAGATGGAGCCCCGAGACCTTTGACACCCATTCAGCCCGGTCCTACAATCGCGCGGCGCCGGTCGTCCGAAGCGGATCGTCCGGTTGGCCGAGCAAACTGGCCATGGCCAGCTTCAGGGACGCCACGTGACGCCGTTGGCGGGGGCCTGGAGCGTTTTTTGTTACGTACAAGCCCGCATATCGCCGTCGGAAACCCCACGGCGGCGGTGATCGTGCCAATCCGAAGTCTGGGCGGCGCGACGCATCACAGGAGGGGGTGGAAAACCATGAACAACAAGCCCGTCTACCTGACCGCCGAAGGGCTCGAGAAGCTCAAGGCGGAGCTGAACCATCTCATCACCGTCGAGCGGCCGCGCGTCGCGGCGCGGATTCACGATGCCAAGCTGGACGGTGACATCAGCGAGAACGCCGAGTACGAGGATGCCAAGCAGGAGCAGTCGTTCCTGGAAGGCCGCATCGCCACGCTGGAGGCACAGATCAAGCACGCCGAGGTGATCGCGAAGGCCAATGGCGACAAGGTCGGCATCGGCTCGAAGGTGGTCATCAAGGGCTCGGATGGCGAGGAGACGTTCACCATCGTCGGTTCCGCCGAAGCTTCTCCCCGCGAGGGCCGGATCAGTAACGAGTCGCCGGTGGGTGTCGCGCTGATGGGACACAAGAAGGGCGACAAGGTGATCGTCCAGGCTCCGGCCGGCCCGGTCCCCTATACCGTCGTCCGCGTCGGCTAGCGCCGCCGAGCCCGTGTTCTGGGCCGACGAGCTGGCGGCCCGCCTCTCCGGACCCCAGGTCCTGAACGACTCGAAGACGCCGTCAGGCACCGTCCATGTCGGCAGCCTGCGCGGGCCGGTGATCAACGACGTCATCGTCCGGGCGCTGCGCACGGCCGGGCTGCCAACCACCTTCCTGTACGGCGTCGACGACCTCGATCCGATGGATGCCCAGGCCCTGCTGACGCCCGATGCGGTGGAGCGCGCCATGGGACTGCCGCTCGCCAACGTGCCGGACCCGGAGGCCGACGGCCACGTCTCGTACGCACGCCACTTCGCCGGGCTCTTCCTGGGCACCTTCGAGCGCCTGGGCGTGCACCCCGATCGCGTTTACTGGATGAGCGAGGTCTATGCCTCCACAGAGATGGACCGATACATCCGCGTGGCGCTCGACCGCGCCGCCGCGGTGCGCGAGATCTACCAGCGCGTGGCCAACGTCCGCCACCCCGACGAGTGGCATCCGCTGTCGGTGATCTGCGAGAACTGCGGACGGATCGGCACCACCATCGCCACCGCCTGGGACGGTGAGCGGGTGCACTACGAGTGCCGGCCCGACCTGGTGTCCTGGGCCACCGGCTGCGGCCGTGACGGCGACGTGTCGCCGTTCGGCGGGCGCGCCAAGCTGCCGTTCAACGTCGACTGGGCAGCGAAATGGAGCCTCTTCGGCGTGACGATCGAGCCCAACGGCAAGGATCTCGGCACCCGCGGCGGGGCGCGGGACCGGTCGGAGGCGATCGCCCGCGAGGTGTTCGATCGCGAGCCGCCGCTCAACGTGGTCTACGAGTTCCTGAACATCGGCGGCCGACGCATGTCCACCTCGAGCGGTCAGGGGGCAGCCGCCCACCTGGTCGCCGAGGTCATGCCGCCGGAGCAGCTTCGTCTCCTCTTCCTGCGGCCGCGGCCCAACCAGGCCATCGACTTCGACCCTGACGGGACCGATGCCATCCCGCGCGTCTTCGACGAGTCGGACCGCATCGCGGCGGCGGTGGCCGGGCGGGAGGTGAAGGGCGAGCTGCCGACCGACCCCGATCGGCTCTTTGCCGCCAGCCTGGTGGATCCGTCGGCCGACGTGCCCGCCGAGGCGGCGGCCTACCGTCCGCCGTTCGCCCACCTGTCCATGCTGGCCCAGATCCCCGGCGTCGACCTGCCAGCTCGTGTCACCGCCGAAAAGGGCGCCGTACTCACGGAGCGCGAGCTGGGGATCCTGCACGAGCGCGCTGATGCGGCGCGGCGCTGGCTGGAAACGTACGCGCCGGAACGGGTGCGGATCGCCGTGCAATATGATGGGCTGCCGGCCGCCGCCGCCGACCTCGACCCCACGCAGCGCCGGATGCTGGGCAGGCTGGCTGAATCGCTGGCCGCGATGCCCGCGGACAGCTGGGCCGGGGAGGCGCTGCAGTCCGCCATCTTCGATGCAGCCCGCGAGGAAGAGCTTCCTGCCGGTCGTGCCTTCGCCGCGCTGTATGCGACCTTCCTCGGCCAGCCCAACGGTCCACGCGCCGGTTGGCTGCTGGCCTCGCTGGAACCCGACTTCGTCGTGCGGCGCCTCCGCGCGGCAGCCGCGCTCGATACGCTCTCCGCATGATCTCGCTGCAGCAGATTCGCGACGATCCGGAAGCCGTGAAGGCCGCGGTGGCCCGCAAGGGCGAGCCCACGGACCCCGTTGATCGCATCCTGGATGCTGATGCCCGGCGCCGCGCATTGGAGGGCAGCATCAACGAGTTGCGCGCGCAGCGCAATGCGGGCAACAAGGAGCTTGGCGAGCTGATGCGCGGTGAGCGGCGCGAGGAGGGTGAGCAGCTCAAGGCGCGCATGGCGGACCTGTCGCGCCAGATCGACCAGGGAGCGGCGGAGCTCACCGCCCTGCAGCAGGCGATCGAGGCAGACCTGCTGCTGGTGCCCAACCTGCCGGATCCATCGGTCCCGGACGGAAGGGGAGCCGATGACAACCCGATCATCCGCTCGTGGGGCGACCCCGCGGAGGAGGGATCGGCGCCACCCCACTGGGAAATTGCCGAGCGCCTCGGCCTGTTCGACCTGGAGCGCGGCGCCAAGATCGCCGGTTCCGGCTTCATCCTGTTCACCGGCCAGGGCGCGCGCCTGGAGCGCGCCCTCATCGGGCTCATGCTCGAGCTGACCGAGCACCACGGCTATGCGGAGCTGTGGTCGCCGCTGCTCGTCAATGCCGCTTCGGCACGCGGCACCGGCCAGCTGCCGGACAAGGAAGGCCAGATGTACGTGGCCGAGCGCGACAATCTGTACCTGATCCCAACCGCCGAGGTTCCAGTCACCAACGTATATCGCGACGAGATACTGGCCGCCGACCGCTTGCCGATCTACCACGCCGCCTACACGCCCTGCTTCCGTCGCGAGGCGGGAGCAGCCGGGAAGGACACGCGCGGCCTGCTGCGGGTGCACCAGTTCGACAAGGTCGAGTTGGTGAAGATCGTCCATCCGGCGGACTCGGCCGACGAGCTGGAAACATTGACTCGGGACGCCGAGGAGGCGCTGGAGGCACTGGAAATCCCGTACCGCACCGTTGAGCGCTGCACCGGCGACGTGGGGTTCGCCCAGGCAAAGGGTTACGACCTGGAGGCCTGGTCGCCCGGGGTGGGGAAGTGGCTGGAGGTGAGCTCTTGCTCCAACTACACCGACTTCCAGGCGCGCCGGATGAACATGCGCTTCCGCCCGTCAAAGGATGCACCGCCGGAGCTGGTCCATACCCTCAACGGCTCAGCGCTTGGCCTGTCGCGCACCTATGCCGCGTTGCTCGAGACGCACCTCCAGCCGGACGGCTCGATCAGGATCCCGGACCGGCTGCGCCCCCATTTTGGAGGCGATGCCATCCGCTGACGACAGGCACGCGGCTCCCTGCGGGCTGATGATGACCCGGCAGTCATCAAATTGACTGGATTCGTCCGATTGAGGCGCCGTTCATGACTGCGATGTCATAAGAGGGTCAGTTCCTGCCCGGAATCGGTCTCGTTGATGACAGGGGAGTCATTTTCGAGCGGACCGGATGCACACGACCGAACGCTAGAATCTGCGCCGGAGGGGTGGCAGAGTGGACGATTGCGGCGGTCTTGAAAACCGCTGAGGTGCAAGCCTCCGGGGGTTCGAATCCCTCCCCCTCCGCCATCCTATTCGTGCTCATCCAAGCGCAGGCCGCTACGACGAGGCGCTAAAGGTGGCCTTCGTCAGGCGGCTTTCCGGCCGAGCGGAGCTTGTCCGTTTCATCCACCAACAGCACCCGAACCAGCCCGCGCAGACCGATTTCAGCGCCTTCCTTGCGTTCAGCGGCCACGCGCCGAGCAGCGGTCCGTCGCTTGAGGATCTCGACATACTCGATGGTGCCGGCGATCAGCCCGCTCGTGGCGAGGAGCTGCGCGAGGGCATTGGTCTCGGCTTGCATGCCGGCAATATCGTGGGAGCACGCAGCGCGCCGCTAGGCGACGATGGTCCTAGCGGAACCTGGCCGGCGCGATGGCGCCGACCCTACATCGGATGTGTGAGATAACCGAGAGCGAAGGAGATGACCCCCATCGCGGCGGCGACGAGGCCCATGCGGCGGGAGTAAAACCCGCGCTTGGCGGTACGAGTGGTCACGAATTCGGCCTCCCTGGACGTTTCTGCTCCCCTGGTGTCCGGCGCGGTGGCTCCCACGCGGACCCGGCTGGGGTTTCATCCCACCCTAGGACGGAAGTACCAGGCCTGCCTAGTACCTCTGGAGCGCCCTCGTTGGGGTGCGGTGAGGTCCGGTCTGAATATGGGGATTAAGGTCGTTGCAGCCTCGCACCGGAATCCCGTGGAGCTGGCAGCAGAAGGTGGGTCGGTGGCTGCCCCGGAGAGGCCGATGCCCCCGCGTCGGCGAGGGCATCGGTTCATGACATCGGCTAGAAGGCCCGATAGACGCTAGCGAGCCCAGATCACGTGCGTCAGCACGCTCTGCCCATTGCCAAGGTCGAGCTGATAGACGGACGTGCGGCCGCTGGCCGACGAGCTGACGAGCTTGCCCCATGCGTTTGCCCCGTTGCCAACCCCGGGCGCAGGCGAGCCAACGGTGGTTGAGCCGTCGAGATGCTCGTAGATGGTCTCCAGCTCTTCATAGTCGTGCGCATTCGGGTGCTGGTTTGTACCGGGGCTGTTGGTGTAATCCATGCAGGTGCCTAGGTTCGCGTTGTTGAAGTCCTCGTCCTGGTGGTCAAGGCCGAAGTCGTGTCCAACCTCCTGGCACATCACCAGGTTGCGCCACGCGGTGGTGTTGTATGGCGGGCTGCTGAAATACGTGTCGTTGACCTTGGTGACGGCCTGGGTGATGTGCACGCCGCCGGTGATCCAGATCTGGGCAATGCCCAGCCAGCCGGTGTTGCCGTACCGGGCGTTGCACACCTCGATCCGGCCGGCCGTCGCCTTGCACGGCTTTGGCCGCGTGCCTCCAGCGACCTTAGTCAGGGTCAGGACCGTTGATGCATTCCAGTCGCTGATGGTGGTATTCAGAAAGGGGTCCCAGGTGGCATTGACGTTGTCACCCACGCTCAGCCTGAGCGGGTTGCTCGTCCGCGCCCAGTGATATCCACCCCACGAGTGGTTGGCTAGCGCAAATGACGGCAGCCCCGCGACGGCCAATGCCAGCAGCAGGGTCGCGAGCAGTCGTCGTGGAGAATGGGGCATCCAGATATTCCTCCCTGGTTATGGGGGCAGCTCCCCGTCGAGGGCAGCACGTTACTACCGCAGCGGCGCCAAATCCCCACATCTCGGCTGTCCAATCACGGAAAAGCGGCGCAGCCATGCACCCGACCAACATCGAGGTGGCGGGTGTCCGATCTGCTCAGATGCCGCCCTGATTTGCATTACGGCCGCGGATCGCGGCCACGAGCCTCAGATGCAGCGGTGGTTTGCGCCTGAGCCTTTTCCGCGTTGGTGTGTGCGGATAAGGCTTGCGTGATTTGCACGAGCCACATTTGCGGGCCCACACATGCAAGCCTCCGGGGTTCGAATCCCTCCCCTCCGCCACGACCCGCTGTCAGGTGCCCACGATCAGCACCGCTGCCAACGCAAATGCCGCGGGCAGCGCCTGGACGAACAGGATTCCGCGCTGGACCGTTGCCGCTCCGAAAATGCCGGCGACGATGGCACAGCCAAGGAAGAAGAGCTTGAATTGGAAGGCAGTCGGCTCCGCGGCGACGAGCCCCACCACCATGCCGGCCGCCAGGAATCCGTTGTAGAGACCCTGGTTGGCCGCCAGCGTTGCCGTCTGTTGCGCTCGCTCCGGCGTGAGCCGGAACGTCCGCATGCCCAGCGGCCTGCGCCACAGCACCATCTCCAGGACGGCGAACCATGTGTGGAGCAGAGCGACAGCCGCAACCAGGATGGTGGCGATGACCGGCATTCGCGCGCAGCGTAGCCGAGTCGGCTACCCCTGCGACGGGGTAGTCAGCCGGTGCGAGGTGGTGGGACCTCGTGGTGCAGTCGGCAGCGCGCCTCGTAGGTCTCGTCGCCGAGGCCGCCGATCAAGATCAGCGGCGAGTCTGCCGGCGCCGGCTGCCCATCGATCAGCCGCTGGGTGCGGGTGGCGTGCTCTCCGCACACCATGCAGATGGCCGTCAGCTTGGTGACCTGGTCGGCGAGTGCCATGAGGCGCGGCATCGGGCCGAAGGGGATGCCGCGGAAGTCCGTATCCAGGCCGGTGACGATGACCTGCTTGCCGGCATCGGCCAGGCGGCTGACCACATCGGGCAGGCCGTCATCGAAGAACTGCCCCTCCTCGACCGCCACGATGTCCGCCTCGCCCACCAGCTTCTCGATCCCGCCGGAGTCCTCCACGCTGAGGGCGGTGTGCTCCGCCCCGGAGCGTGACACGACGGTCAGCGCATCGCTCCGGGTGTCCAGGCGCGGCTTGATCAGGACCACGCGCCGTCCGGCGATCGAGAAGCGCCGCAGCAGGCGCAGCATCTCGTCGGTCTTGCCGCAGAACATGCAGCCGCAGATGACGTGGACCCAGCCCGAGCTGTAGAACATCGGCTCCGGAGGTCTAGTCGCCGACCACGGCGACGCGGTCGAGCGGCAGCCCCAGCTCCGTTGCCAGTGCGGAGCGCATGACGTCGGCCGGAGCCTCCTGGCCGGTGACCAGCTTGAAGGTTGCCGCCGACGAGGCCAGGAATGACAGCTGGCCGTTGGCGACCGTCCCGCCGCGCTCCTCCGCGTCGCGCATCAATGGGGTGACGGCGTGGTGCAGCACCAGGTCCAGTACGAACAGGCCGTCCGGCAGCAGCTCGGCGGAGATCGGGCTGGCGCCATCCTGGACACCGATGCCGCTGCTGTTCACGACCAGCTGCGCCTTCGCCAGGTCCGCCTCCATGATGGTTTCGTGCCACGGACGAGCACGGAGCTCGGTCTTGCGCGCATTGCGCGCGAAATGCGCCACCAGCGCTTCGGCTCGATGCAGGTGCCGGTTGAAGACCGATACATGCTGCATGCCCGAGCCGATC
>JBDUEE010000146.1:0-6855 GCA_040002615.1 Chloroflexota bacterium
GGCTCCATGAACCAGTGCTTCGTTCCAGGGTAGACATGCACCGCGCTGCCTTCGCCGAGGCTCTTCTCCATGTCGGCCAGTGGGGCGGAGTCGACGAACTGGTCGTTCTCGGCGAAATGGCCGAGGTAGGCGGCTCCGCCGGGGGCCTCGTAGACATCGCTGTAGATCGAGACAAAGGCCGCGACGTCCGATCGCTCGGCCGCGACATGGCTGCCGTACCAGCCGCCGAAGCTCAGCGCGATGATCGCGGCACGGTCGCCGCGGATGTCGGGATGCGCCAGGAGATGGTCGAGCGTGGACTCGACGCGTCCCATGATGCGGTCGGGGTTCAACCCTCCCGGCTGGCCACCACCCTGCTCGATCGCGGTGGTGTACGTCTCGGCGTCCTCGATGGTGGTCAGCACGGTGCCGTCGAACAGGTCCGGCGTCATGACCGTGAACCCGTCGCCAGCGAGCCCGTCGGCCAGGTCACGCACGTCCTCGTTGAGGCCCCACCACGCGTGGAGCAGCAGGACCGGCGCGCCCGGCGACGGCCGGGCCGGCGCGAGGTAGGTATCGGTGTCTCCAGCCGCCGCCTGGATGCGGATCGTTTCTCCCATGTGGGGAGAATACCGACGCCTCGGCCTTGTCGCAGTTGCGGCCGTGAACCGCCCTAGGCGAGCTGCTCGCGCAGAAAGGCGACCGTGTGGGCGTAGGCGAGCTCGGTGGCGTCGGCGTCGAACTCGGGCCGGTCCGCTTCGATGAACCAGTGCTTCGTGCCTGGATAGACGTGTGCGGCGCTGCCCTCACCGAGCGTCCGCTGCAGGTCGGGCACCTGGGCAGAGTCGTCGAACTCGTCGTCCTCTGCGAAATGGCCGAGGTAGGCGATCCCGTCGGGCGCCTCGAAGATGCCGCTGTAGAAGGTGACGAGGACGGCGACGTCGGGTCGCTCGGTGGCGACTTCGGTGCCTTCCATGGCGCCAAAGCTCAGCCCGATGATCGCGGCACGTTCACGAGGAGCGTCGGGGTGGGCAAGGAGATGGTCGAGCGCTGCCAGGACCCCTGCCCGAATGCGATCACCGTCGCCCTGGGTGAGCGATTTGACATGCGCCTCGGCCTCTTCCGGGGTGGTCAGGACGGTGCCATCGAACATGTCCGGCGCCATGACCGTGAAGCCGTCGCCGGCCAGCCGATCGGCGAGGTCGCGGATCGTCTGGTTCAGGCCCCACCACGGGTGGAGCAGCAGGACCGGAGGTCCGGGCGAGGGACGTGCCGGGGCGAGATAGGCGTCGGTGTCGCCTGCCGCCGACTGGATGCGGATCATTTCTCCCATACCATCAACCATAGCAGCGCCCGGCCGACAGCTCCCGTCAGGAATCGGCGACCAAGAACCCGTCCACCGCCGCGCGGAAGGCGGCGGGTTGCTCGACCCACGGGAAGTGCCCGGCCTCCGCAATCACCTCCAGCTGTGCGCCCGGAATGCGATCGGCCATCTCGCCGGCCGAGGTCACGTCGCAGATGAAGTCGTCCTCGCCGACCACGACCAAGGTCGGGGCGCCGATGCGGTCGAGCTCTGGCCGGAGGTCCACGGTCGGCACCTCGGCGTTCCAGGCGGGGGAGACGCGCGCGTGGAACGTGGCTCCTTGCAGGCTGTCGACGAAGCTCTGAGCAACTGCGTCCCAGCGGTGAAAGTACATCGGCAGGATCTTCAGCAGGCCGGCGAGAGCCTCCGCGTCCGTATCGCCGAGGTCATCCGCGTCGAGGAGAGCCCGGACCTCGCCGTACCAGGGCTCGCCTTGGCGGCGGTCCATAGCCGCCGAGACGCGCTCGTTCGACGCAGCGTCGAAATCCGGCGCGGTGTCCAGCAGAACGAGGTGCGTCAGCCGCTCCGAGTGATCGATCGCGTACCGCATCGCCACCATCCCGCCATGCGAGAAGCCGATGAGCCCGACCCGATCCAGGCCCAAGTGCTCGCGCAGCGCATCGACGTCCGCTGCGTAGTGCCTCAGCGAATAGGCGCCGGGGTCCGCTGGCTCGCTGGAGCCGCCAGTCCCGCGCGGATCCATCCAGACGATGGTTGCCACCTCGTCCAGCCCGGCCAGGTCACCCAGGAATGCCGCACCGGTGCCCGGGCCGCCGGGATGGGCGATGAGCACGGGTCCCCGGCCGGTCGCCCGGTAGTGGAGGCGGACATCGTCGTGACCGGCTGCCTGGCCGTCGCCCGGCTGGATGCTGCGCTTGGTTTCGATGGCAGGATGATGCCGCATCCCTGAGCTACCGGTTACGGATCCACCGTTCCAGGTCCCCACGATGGACGATGCCAGGCACGAGGATCACCCGATCCTCGTCGAGGACGTCATACATCACGCGGTTGTCGCCAACACGGAGCCGATGAAATGAGTCAGCGATGCCCTGGATCGTCTTGACGGCCTTGCCCCCGATCCGGCCCGGTCGCGAAGCATCTTGCGCGAGCCTTCCGAGCGCTCTGGTGATCTGATCGCGAACCTCTGGTGCCGACTTCCTGAGCAACTTCGCCGCCGAGGGGGCCAACTCGACTCGATATGGGCTCAGGTGAGGTCCCTCAGACTGGTGGTGCGACGCTTGGTGTAGGCCGTACGCGCCTCTCGGCGCAGGCGCACGTACTCGTCCGCGTTGGCGAGGACGAGATCTTCGGCTTCGTCGACCGGGAGAAGAACGGCCGCGGGGCGGCCGCGCTTGGTAATGACGTACGCGGCTCCAGCCTCGACTCGGTCGATCACGGCCGAGGCCGTCGTCTTGAGTTCCTTGATCCCGATCTCGGCCACGGTTTCCTCACTAGGTGACTACTTTGGTGGTCACTTTACACCGTGAGGGAAAGTGTGGCCGGCAACAGGGCGACGCTGAGAAACACTTGGGCTTGGCATATTAGAACATATGTTCTACCATCGTCCGTCCAATGGGCACGCCCGACGACTACTGCGAGCTCCACACCCACTCCAACTTCAGCTTCCTGGACGGTGCCAGCCACCCTGAGGAGCTGATCGGACGCGCCGCGCAGCTGGGTCTGCCAGCGCTGGCCGTCACCGATCATGCCGGGCTGTACGCGGCGGTCCGCCTCTGGAAGGCGGCTGTCCAGACCCGGACCGCTGCCGCCCGGGATGCAGGCCTCTCCCCGGTGACCGCCATCGTCGGCCTGGAGCTGGCCATTCCCCGTGACGAGCGTGAGCTGCGGCTCGCCCACCGCGGTCGCAAGCTCAACGATCCCCTGCGTGGCGACCGCGCCAGCCGCGGCTGGCCGGGCGAGCACCACGCCGGCCCGATCCCCGGCGACCACCTGGTCCTGCTCGCCCGAGACGGCACCGGCTACGCCGCGCTGTCGCGGCTTGCCTCACGCGGCCACCTGGCGGGGGAGAAGCAGTTTCCGGTCTTCGAGCGCGCGCTGGTGGAGGGCGCGCTGGACGAGGCGCGCGGCCACCTGGTGGGCCTCTCCGGCTGCCGCAATGGCGAAGTGCCACGCCACCTGCTTGCCGGCGACCAGGCTGCGGCGCTGCAGGCAGCGCAGGGTTGGGCGAGCCACTTCCCGGACGGCGACTTCGGGGTTGAGCTCTCTCATCACCTTGGGCCGGACGACGACTGGCTGGTGGCGCAGCTGGCCGAGCTGGCGCAGCGCGCCGGCCTGCCCACGGTGGTGACCAACGAGGTCCACTACGCCGATCCAGGCGGCCACCGCCTCCAGGACGTGCTGGTCTGCATTCGGCACGGCGCCACGCTCGACGAGGCGCGCGAGCTGCTCCTCCCCAACGCCGAGTACCGGCTGAAATCGGGGGCCGAGCTCGCGCGCATCGGCCTGGACCTGCCGGACGCTAATGCCCGGCAGGCCTGGCAGGCTGGGATGGAGCAGGCGGCCGCCATCGGCCGGTCATGCCGGCTGGACCTGGACTTCGAGCGCTACCGGTTCCCGGGCTTCACGGTCCCCGAGGGCGAGACGCCGTTCTCATACCTGTACCAGCTTGCACACGACGGCTTACGGCGCCGTTATCGGCCCATTACCAAGCAGTCGGTCAAGCAGCTGGCGCACGAGCTGGACGTCATCGAGCGCACCAACCTGGCCGAGTTCTTCCTGATCGTATGGGACCTGATGGAGTTCGCGCGGCAGGGCCGGATCATCGGCCAGGGCAGGGGCAGCGCCGGCGATTCGATCGTGGCCTACTGCCTGGGCATCACCAAGGTCGACCCGATCGAGCACAAGCTCCTGTTCGAGCGCTTCATCAACGAGGCGCGGACGCTGCCGGACATCGACATCGACTTCGACGTCAACCGTCGCGAGGAGGTGATCCAGTACCTCTACACCCGCTACGGCGAGGACCACGCGGCCATGGTCTGCACCGTCATCACCTACCGCGCCCGTTCGGCGGTGCGCGAGGTGGCCAAGGCGCTGGGCTTCCCGCTGGAGAGCGTGGATCGGCTTGCCAAAGCGCTCGACACGCGCGACGCGTCCGACGTTGCCCGCGACCTGGCGCTGGACGGCAGCTTCGGCTGGCTGTTCGACGAGATCGGCCTGGAGATGGAGGTGGAGGCGGTCCCGCCAGGACGCGATGGACGGGGTGGGACCGATGCGGAGGCGGGTTCGGTCGTGCGCCAGCCATCCGACTCACCCTGGCACGGTTCGGCGCGACCGGCGCTGGCGCTGCCGCTGCGTCCGACGCTGGCACTGCCGCTGCGTCCGGACCTGGCCGATGCCGAGGCGCGGGCCCGCGAGGCGGCGGGGGACCGGGACGGGCGGCCATACAGCGAGAGTGGCTGGGTCCCGCCGCGGCGACCGGGAGTGCTCGACCAGTCGGTGGTATCGGTCAAGCACGAGGGCTGGGAGCAGAAGCGCTACGGTTCCGACGGCCTGCTGCCGGCCGCCGACGGCCTGCTGCCGGCCGCCGACGGCCTGCTGCGCGTGGCCGAGTCCGCAGCCGGGCAGCTGGCGGCCGGTGAGCCGGCGGCGGGGGAGCTCGCGCTGCCGGAGCCGCGTGACAACGGCACGCCCGGGCCGTCGAGCGAGCGGCCGAGCGTGGTGCGAGTGGACCCGGAGAGCGGCATGCCGATTGAGGAACGTCGCCGCCCAAGCGTCCTGCCACATCAGCCGGTCACAGCTCCGAATAGCACTCCAGGTACTCACAGTGACCCATTCCGGCCAATTTCGGTCGTGGATATCCCTCCTGGTTCTGAAACCGACGGAAATCAACCCAATTCAGACACTGTGAGTACCTCAGGTAATAATCCGGCTCTGGCTGCAGTGCCGGTCCACGCCGCGACCCAAGCCGCGACCCAAGGCGCGACCCACGCCGCTGCCCGGAACCGATGGCAGTGGCTGCTCCAGCTGTGCGGTGAGATCGATGGCTTCCCGCGCCACCTGGGCATTCATGTCGGAGGGATGCTCGTCACCCGCACCCCGCTGATCGACCTCGTCCCGATCGAGCGCGCCACCATGCCGGGCAGGGTAGTGAGCCAGTACGACAAGGAGGACATCGAGGCGCTGGGGCTGGTGAAGATCGACCTTCTCTCCCTGCGGACGCTGGGCGTTGTGGCCGAGTGCCTGGACCGGATCGAGCGCGACACGGGGCAACGAATCGACCTGGACGCACTCCCCCACGACGACCCGGAGGTGTTCCGCACCATCTCCTCGGCGGACACGGTCGGCATGTTCCAGGTCGAGAGCCGCGCCCAGATGCAGGCCCTTCCAAAGGCAAGGCCGGAGCGCTTCGAGGACCTGGTGGTCCAGGTCGCGATCATTCGGCCCGGACCAGTGCAGGGCAACGCGGTCCACCCATATCTAAGGAGAAGGGCAGGCCAGGAGGAAGTCACCTACCTGCACGACTCACTGAAGCCGATCCTGGAGGACACGCTGGGCGTGATCCTGTACCAGGAGCAGGTGATGCAGGTGGCGATCGAGGTGTGCGGCTACTCCGCGCTGGAGGCGGACATCTTCCGCAAGGCGATGGGGTCGCATCGGTCCCACCAGAAGATGCAGGCCGAGCGGGACCGTTTCGTGGGCGGCGCCCTGCGCACGGGGCTGACCGAACCGGATGCGGACGAGCTCTTCCGCCGCTGCAGCGCCTTCGCCGAGTTCGGCTTCGCCCGCGCCCATGCTGCGGCCTTCGCCAAGATCACCTACGACACCGCCTGGCTGAAGCTGCGCTATCCGGCCTACTACTACGCCGGCGTGCTGAACAACCAGCCGATGGGCTTCTACTCGCCGGCCGTGATCGTGGGCGACGCCAAGCGGCACGCCGTGCCGGTTCTGAGCGTGGACGTCAACGAATCGGCCTGGGAGCACGACGTGCGGCGGCTTCCGGACGGCACGCATGCGCTGCGGCTGGGGATGCGCCAGGTGAAGGGAATCGACGACAAGGCGCGCGAGACGCTGGAGCGCGAGCGCGCCATCGGGCCGTACACGAGCGTGCGCGACTTCGTGGCGCGGGCGGGCTTGGGCGAACAGGTCGTCGAGCGGCTGATTGCCATCGGTGCCTTCGACTGGACCGATGCGCCCCGCCGCGAGCTGCTGTGGCAGCTGCGCACCACCATGCAGGACGCGGATCCTGAGCACCCTGCATTGGGCCTGACCGATGACGCCCAGCGCGCGCTGGGCGCCTCGCTGCCGCAGATGACCTTCGCCGAGAAGGTGGCCGCCGACTACCGAGAGCTGGCCCTGTCACCCACCGCCCATGCAGTGGAGCTGTTCCGTCAGCGGTTGGCTGCGCGCGGCGTGATCCCGGTTGCCGAGGCTGCCCGGCTGCGGGATCGGTCCATGGTCCGGCTGGCGGGCCTGGCGGTCAGCATCCAGCACCCGATGACCGCCAAGAACTTCGTCTTCATCGCGCTGGAGGACGAGACCGGCATGATCAACGT
>JBDUEE010000147.1:0-4140 GCA_040002615.1 Chloroflexota bacterium
GTCTCTGACCCGTCGTCACGGTGCCTCACCTGCCAGAGGTCCGCATCCAGGTCGTCCTCGAGCAGGCGTGACCACGCCGCGTCGTTCTCCTGCGTGACGGCGCGCAGCTGCGACAGGTCCATCTCATCGGGATCGACCATGGCACGGCGCCCATCTGTCGTCACGAAGAGGTAGGAGCAGTCCGACCCGACCAGGTGGCGCAGCGTCATCAGGATCGAACCGTAGGTTCCTGGGGCGCTGGTGGCCAGCTGCTGCGGCTCGAGGGCCTCGCATGCCTCGATCAGTCGCCGCGTCGCCCAAATGTGATGCCCGAAAGCGTCCTTCACAAGTGATGTCATGGACCGATTCTGACGCAGACTGGTCATCGTTCGCGCCCAAAACGCCATATCGACTCGGTCGATTGCGCTGTTCCGTGCACTTCTTGCCAGGTACCAACTGGGCTGGGCTTATGTCGGCCGACGCAGCCTCAGACTCGCATTCGCGTCGGCGGCTGAGCACGCGCCACTCAAAACCGACCTGCGTAAGGTCCCTCGTGGTTGGTCCCTGGCGCTGACGCGGCCCGAAGCCCCACCTAAGCCGACCCTGAGTGGTATGTGGCAACGAGCCGCCTCTCCCTCGGCTAGTCCTCCTCCCGACCGAGCGCGGAGCTGCTTCGTCCTGCTGCCGGTAGCATCGTGACGGGGCACCGTGGCGGCGGCACTTAGACTCTCTCTGCCATGACGCCCTGCCCGAATTGCGGCTTCCAGAACGCGGAGCGCGTGAAGTTCTGCGCCGAGTGTGGTGAAAAGCTGGTGCGGGCAAGCGCGGACCCAAGGGAAATTCGCCGGACGGTGACCGTCCTGTTCGCCGATGTGACCGGCAGCACCGCCCTTGGAGAGCAGCTGGACCCAGAATCGCTGCGCGCCCTGATGGGCCGCTACTTCGGCGCCATGAAAAGAATCGTGGAGCGCCACGGCGGCACCGTTGAGAAGTTCATCGGCGATGCGGTCATGGCGGTTTTTGGCATTCCGACCCTTCACGAGGATGACGCCCTCCGCGCTGTGCGGGCGGCGGCCGAGATCCGCGACAGCTTGGCCAAGCTCAACGAGGAGCTCCAGCAGAGCCGCGGCCTGGCGGTCGTCTTCCGGACCGGCGTGAGTACCGGCGTGGTGGTCGCCGGTGACCCATCGGCAGGCCAGACATTCGTGACCGGCGACACGGTCAATACTGCCGCCCGCCTGGAACAGGCCGCAAAGCCAGGTGAGATCTTGCTCGGGCAGCCAACCTACCGCCTGGTGCGCGACGCCGTGGTGGCCGAGCCGATCGAGCCGATAAGGGCCAAGGGCAAGGCCGAGCCCGTGCCCGCGTACCGCCTTTTGTCGGTCACTGCCGGTGCCGCAGGTCACGCCCGCCGGCTCGATTCGCCGATGGTGGGCCGTGACCGCGAGATCCACGTGTTGAACGACATCTTCGGCCGCGCTCTCGCCGATCAGGCAGGGCAGCTGGTGACAATCCTTGGTGCCGCCGGTGTCGGGAAGTCCCGGCTCGTGCATGAGTTTCGCCGGCGGGTCGAGGAGCGGGCCACCGTCCTGGTGGGCCGCTGCCTATCGTACGGGGAGGGCATCACCTACTGGCCCCTGGCCGATGCGCTGCGCGCACCAGCCGCCGTCGCTGACGACAACTCGACCAAATCGTGGCGCACCGGGCTCATGGCGCTGACGGCCGGTCAACCACAGGCGGAGGCCATTGTCGATCAGGTCATGGGTCTGATTGGTGTCGGAGAAGCAGGCGAGGGAACTGATGCGTTTTGGGCGGTCCGTCGCCTCCTTGAGGGAATGGCGCGACAGCGGCCGCTCGTCTTTGTGGTCGACGATCTTCACTGGGCAACACCGACCTTCCTCGACCTGGTCGAGCACATCGGGGATTGGACGCGGGATGTACCGATCCTGCTCGTCTGCCTCGCACGCCCAGAGCTGCTCGAGCTGCGACCGGGCTGGGCCGGCGGAAAGGTGAACGCCACCACCTTTCTCCTCGAGCCCCTGGATGCCCCGTCCGTCGACCAGTTGCTTGCCCACCTCGTCGCCGGCGTCGAGGTCGCGACCGAACGACGCCGGCGCATCGCCGCCGCTGCCGAGGGAAACCCGCTGTTCGTCGAGGAGCTGGTGGCAATGCTGGCCGAGCGCGATGAGCTTGTTGACCACGATGACCGCGGGCGAGGGGCGGCAAGCCCGGCCGAACTCGAGGTGCCGCCGACCATCGAAGCGCTGATGGCCGCTCGTCTCGACCGGCTGGCCGGGGAGGAGCGTTCGGTCCTTGAACGAGGGAGCCTGATCGGGATGCAGTTCGGTGCCGGGGAGGTGGCGCATCTGAGCGATGAGCCTGGCGCAGCAGCGGTCCGCCCTGCGCTGATGGCCATGGTTCGCCGCGACCTGCTGCGCCCCGATCCCGAGGCGACCTTGCCAATGGGCGCCGATGACGAGGCGTTTCGCTTTCGCCACCAGCTGATCCGCGACGGCGCGTACGCGGGCATGAGCAAGGCGGAACGAGCGCGCCTCCACGAGCGGTATGCCGGCCTCTTGGAGGAGCTGCCCGACGAGCAGCTTCGCCAGCTCGATGAGGTCGTCGGCTATCACCTCGAACAGGCATGTGAGCTGTGGGCCGCCCTCGGCGACGAGCCGGGCACGCCGGACACGCCCTCGCGGGCAGCTTCCCACCTGGCCGGCGCCGGCCTGCGTGCCCACGGGCGATCGGACTGGGCGTCAGCCGCCAACCTCCTTGCCCGCGCTGCGACGCTCCTGCCACGTGAGGCGCCACAACGCGTCGCGTTCCTCCCGCAGTTGGGGGATGCGCTGGTCAGGCTCGGCCGCTTCGGCGACGCCCAGGCGGCAATCAGCGAGGTGATCGAGGCAACCGCCAACGGATCGGACTCCCCCGCGCGGGTCCTGGCGCTGTCTGTTCGCGCGGGCCTGACCGCGCTCAAGGGCGCGACGGGCGACGAGAGCAAGCCCGACATTGAGGAGGCGCTGGCCATCGCCAAGGCCGCCGGCGATCCGGCGCAGCTCGCCTACGCACACAGTGCTCTTGCTGGTCTGGCGGTGGGCAGCGGCCAGCTTGGAGAAGCGCGACGCGAGCTCGAGCTCGCGCTCGATGCGGCTCGGCGCTCGGGCGACCCAGGCCGCGAAGCTGACGCGCGCACCAGTCTCGCTTTCGTAGAGTCTTTAGGACCCGGCCCCGCGGCGGATATCGATCGGATTCTTGCCGACAACCTCGCTTGGGCCCGGGATCATGGCCGACGAGATATGGAAGCGCACATGCTCAGCGCACAAGCAATCGAGGCCGCGCGACGAGGTCGGATGCCGGAGGCGCGGCGCTTGTGGGCGGAGTGCCGGGCGATCCTCGAAGACCTGGGCGCGCTCCTGCTGATGGCTGCCACCTCCATGGATCGGGGCCAACTTGAGTTTCTGGCGGGTGACGCGGCCGAGCGCGAACGGGTGCTCCGAGAGGGTTACGAACAGCTGGGCGCGATGGGTGAGCGCGGCTATCTGTCCACGGTGGCGGCAGAACTTGCGGACGCGCTTGTCGACCTTGGCCGTATCGACCAGGCAGAGTCCATGTGCACGGTCGCCGAGGAGGCCGGCGCGGAGGACGACCTACTCACCCAGGTTCGCGTACGCCTCGTGCGCGGACGCCTCGCCGCGGCGCGCGGCAAGATGGCCGAAGCCCTTGCGTCGGTTGCCGATGCGGTGGCCCTCGCCGATGAGGGCGAGTACTACGAACTTCGTACAAGGTCCCGGCTCGTGTTCGCTCAGCTCCTTCTGGACGCCGGCCGCATCGCAGACGCTCGCGCACGTGCCCAGGAGGTCCTCGATCTCGCCGGGCACCGCGGCGACGTCGTCTTTGCGGATAGAGCCACGGCTCTGCTGGAGCGTGCCGGCACATCCAGCCCAGGGCCAGGATGAATCCAGCCACCGGCAGGGACGGTCAGGTGCCCAGCGTTCCTATCGAACGCCATCGGCTACCGAACGGCCTTCGCGTTGTCCTGTCGCCGGAGGCACGGATTCCGCTCGTCGCGGTCAACTTGTGGTACGGCGTCGGCACCAAGCACGAGCGTCCGGGCAAGACGGGGTTCGCCCATCTGTTCGAGCACATGATGTTCCAGGG
>JBDUEE010000148.1:0-3625 GCA_040002615.1 Chloroflexota bacterium
CATCGGTCTGGGCCAAAAAGAAATGCCTCCTCCGGTGGCGTTTCGGTCTTCCCGGTCACGTGCGGTCTGGATGGCCGGCTTTCGCATCGGCCCCGTCCGTGCCCGGTTACCGTACTCGGCCGCCGGGGAAGCAGGACCGCGACCTTAGCAGCCTTCGGCGGTGGATAACAACCGGCTTGTCCACGATTCCGCGCAGCCATCGGGAGAATGTGGATAAGTTGGCCGGATATACTCGCTGCCAATGGCGCCCGAACCTCAGCGTGGCAGTACGATCGAGGAGCAGTGGCGGCGACGCTGACCAGCGGATCGCCACCGCGCTTCGCCCACCAGAGCGAAGCCGAACTGGCGAGGATCCTCGACTTTTACCAGGTCGCATGGCGCTACGAACCCGACACCTTCCCCATCTCCTGGAACGCCGCCGGCGCGGTCGTCGAGTCGTTCTCGCCGGATTTCTATTTGCCAGAGGTCGACCTCTACCTGGAGCTGACGACCCTCAAGCAGTCGCTGGTGCGCCGCAAGAACCGCAAGATGCGCTGGCTGCGGCAGCTCTACCCGGAGGTCCGGGTGAAGCTGTTCTACGCCCGTGACTTCAAGGCTCTGATGGTGAAATACAGGCGCCTGGACTTCCTGGCCGATGTCGCCGCCATGAACGGCAACGGGCCCCTCAACGACGCAATCGGTGGAGAGGACTGAACCGCAGACCGATGGAGCCACGTAACGCCACCGCCACCCAGGCCTCGATGCACGACGACGTCGAAGAGATCCTCATCAGCCACGAGCAGATCCAGGCCCGAGTGGGCGAGCTCGGCCGACAGCTGGCAGCCGATTACGACGGCCGCTTTCCGGTGCTGGTCAGCGTCCTGAAGGGCTCGATCGTCTTCCTTGCCGACCTGGTGCGCTCCATGCCCGTGCCGCTCTCGATCGACCTGATGGAACTCTCCAGCTACGGCGCCTCCACCGAGTCGAGCGGACAGGTCCGCATCCTCAAGGACCTGTCCGGACCGATCGAGGGCCGCGACGTGATCGTGGTGGAGGACATCATCGACACCGGCCTGACGCTCAATTACCTGCTCAAGTACCTGCACGACCGCGGACCCGCCACCGTGCGCATCTGCTGCCTGCTCGACAAGCCGGCGCGCCGGCTGGCCGAGATCGACATTGACTACCGCGGCTTCACCATCGCCGATCGGTTCGTGATCGGCTACGGGCTGGACTACGCCGAGCGCTATCGCAACCTGCCGTACATCGGCGTGCTGCGGCCATCCGTCTACGGCGCCTCGCCGCCGGAGGGCTGAGCGCCCGTGGCCGAGGGCGCTCCGCGCCGCTTCCGGCTCCCGATCCTGCTCGGCAGCCTGCTGATGGTGGTGGCCGGCTTCATGCCCTGGTGGCGCGCCGGCGGAGAGCTGGTCGACGGCATCCCGGTGCCGGCTGCCCAGGGGATCGGCCTGGAAGGGCCGGGCCTGATCATCTTCGGCAGCGCGGTGGCCGCCCTGGTGCTTCTGGATATTGGCTACATCCGTGGGCGCTGGGGCTTCATCCTCGATGCGCCGTGGGCCTACCTGCTGCTGGGGGTTGCCGCCGCCGCTGCGCTTGGCTTCCGCGTCTGGGAGCTGTGGTCGCTCGGCTTCCTGCCGCTGCCTCAGCAATCGCCGGGCATCGCAGCCGCAGCGGTGGGCGTGGCGCTCCTGCTGTACGGGGCGGGGACCGGCTTTGGAGTTCGCAGGCCGACCTAGCGTCGCTCCCCCAGATTCCCAGCATTTGGTCCGATCGACCAAGGACGCCTCTGGACAACCGCGTAGGCGACGGCTCCTTCGTCATCCGTTGCGGTGGGCGACCTAGCGCACGGTCGGAGGCAGGATGAGCGGGCTGAGGATGATCCAGCCGATGACGACGCCGACCAGCACGGCCGCGAGGATCAGCATCGGTCGCAGGTCTGGCCGATAGGCGGATGGCGGCTTGCGCGGAGGGCCTGGCCCAGACATCGGTCCTGGAGGTGCTGTACGGCCAGATTACAGGTAATCGTCGACGGCGTGGCGGGCACGATCGTGACGTTCCAACTTGACTACCGTGTGATGTACTATCCGACGCTAACGTCCGGGCGGCGGCTCGCCCGAGTTTGATCCGAGCGTCGGTGGACGATTACCGGATCCCAATAGACATCGGGCGCCGTGGGCCATCCGTCTCGTCACAGCCGCGACACGCCGGAGACCGGCCACCCGCAATCGTTGCCAGCGAGTCCAAGGCCGTTCGACGCGGAAGAGGCTGGCAACCACCAGAGTCATGGAGGATGGAGGAGCTGATGGTGAAATTGAGACGCGACTCCGGCAAGGGTTCGAGATCGTGGATCGCCTTGATCGGGGCGATGGCGATCATCCTCGCCGCATGCACTGCGGGGGAGAGTCCGGGTCCCTCGACCGCCGGCAGCCTACCCGCCGCAGATCTGCAGCCGATCCCGATGCGGATCGGGGCGTTGATTCCCCAGACCGGGGCGCTCTCGGGCATCGGGCCAGCCCTCGAGCAGCCGCTGCTGATGGGCGCAGAGGAGATGAACGCCGTCTCTGACGGACTGGTGACGGTCGACGTCAAGGACGATGGCACCGATGCGACGATCGCCGGGCAGGCGGTCGACGAGTTCCTGACCGGCGACCACAACGCCATCATCGGTCCCGCCGCCAGTGGTGTGGCCACTGCCGTCTGGGACGAGGTCGACACAGCCAATATGGTGATGTGCTCGGGCAGCAGCACCGGCGCGATTTTCAGTACTGAGACGTACAACCCGAACCACTTCCGCACCGCGCCGTCCGACAACATCCAGGGTCCCCTGCTGGGCAACCTGATCCTCGAGGACGGTAGCACCGATGTGGCCGTCGTCTGGCGCAGTGACGAGTATGGCGTTGGATTCGGCGAGGCAGTGGCCGCGGCTATCGCAGACTCGGGCGGAAACGTCGTCTTGCAGCAGGCCTACGACAAGGACCTGACCTCGTTCACCGACCTGGCCCAGGAGATCGTCGCCTCCGGTGCTGAGGCGCTGGCGATGATCACCTTCCAGGAGGGTGGTCAGCTCTTCCTCGACCTGCAGAGCGCCGGATTTGACGGCCAGATCTACGTGGCCGACGGATTCGTCGACAACGTCAACGACACCGTGGTCCCCGACCTCACCCAGTTGAAGGGAATCCGAGGCACCTACCCGTCGGCCGCTCCCTCCAACGGCGAGCCGACGTTCGGCGAGCGGTTTGCAGCCTTTGCACCACCCGACACCCCGACGGTGTTCTCGGCGCACATGTACGACTGCCTGGCGATCCTGGTGTTGGCTGCGCAGGTGGCGCAGAGCTCAGACCCGACTGTCTACCAGGACGAGGTCATCGGGGTCACCCGCGATGGCGAGAAGTGCGAGCTCATTGCCGACTGCCTGGAGATGGTCTGGGCCGGCGTTGACATCGACTACGACGGCGCCTCCGGCCCGCTTGACTTCAGCCCGAACGGCGAACCGTCACTGGGCGTCTACAACGTCATCCAGTACGACGCTGCAGGCGCAGTCCAGAACGAGGAGGAGATCGAAGGCCAATTGCCATCCTGAGCGGCAATCGATCCGCGAAACGAGAAGGGCCCGGCGGATGCCGGGCCC
>JBDUEE010000149.1:0-6068 GCA_040002615.1 Chloroflexota bacterium
GAGTCGCCGCGCGCCGTGATCGAGCGCCAGGGGCTCGTCCAGGTCAGCGACGCGGGGTCTATCGGGCAGGAAGTGTCGGCGGTGCTGGGCGCGTTCCCGGACCAGGTCGCGGAATACCGTGCCGGCAAGCAGCAGATCTACGGATTCCTGGTCGGGCAGGTCATGAAGCGCACAGCCGGGCGTGCCGACGCGCGGCTTGTCAACGAGGAGCTGCGCCGCCAGCTGGGGGGCTGATCTCGCTCGACACGGCGACTATCCTTCGCGGCGTGCCCGCGCATCCTGCCCAGCGTGCCACCGACCGGGACCTGCGCCAATTCGCGCTCGATCTCCTGGATGAGACCGATGCCCTTGCGCTGCGCCACCTGGCCACCGGCCTGACCGTCAGCTCCAAGCCAGACGCCACCCTCGTCACCCAGGCCGACACGGAGATCGAGGCGCTGATCCGCCAGCGGATCCAGGATGCGTTTCCCAGCCACGGCATCGTTGGCGAGGAGCTGGGGACAGCGACCGGGGACGGCGAGACGCGATGGATCATCGACCCGATCGATGGCACCCACAACATGGTGCGCGGCATCCCCATCTTCGGCACCCTGATCGCTGTCGAGCGAGAGGCCGCGCTGGTGGCCGCGGCCATCTCCGCGCCGGCGCTCGGCCGGCGCTGGCATGCTGCCCGTGGTGAGGGAGCTGTGATCCGCGACCTGCTGGGCGAGCGGCAGATCCACGTGTCGGCCATCGACCGCCTGGAAGAGGCTCAGGTCGTGACCTCAAGCGCGCGGATGATGGACGAAGCGGGCTACGGCGACGCTCTTGCCCGCATCAACCGGGCCGCCTGGCGCGACCGGGGCTTTGGCGAGTTCTGGGGCTACATGCTCGTCGCCGAGGGCGCGGCGGAGGTCATGGTGGAAGTTGGCGTGAAGCTGTGGGACCTGGCGGCGCCCGCGCTGATCGTGGCCGAGGCCGGCGGGCGGCTGATGACCTTCGCCGGGGAACAGTCGTACGCGGGTCCGCAGGCCCTGGCCACCAATGGCCGGGTTGATGATGCGGTGCTCGCAGTGCTGGCGGGAGGCTGAAGTGGCCACCAGCCGCCGCGCAGAGCTTGGCATGGCCTTGGTGCCGATCGCCTTGGCCGTGATCACGTTGGGCATCCTGCTCACCTCCCGGACTCCAACGGTGATCGTCAATCAACAGTTGGCGCTGGCGATCGACATGGTGGCCACGTTGGTCGCGGCTGCAGTGGCTGTCCTTGGCTGGATTCGCTACCGGGAGGCAGGTGAACAGGCTGCGCTGTGGCGGGGCTCCGCCCTGCTGGTCCTCGGCACGATGAACGCTTTCACGGCTTCCGCCACGGTGCTTGGCGTCGAGGGCGGCTTCGGCCTCTCGCTCAATGCGCCAGGTCAGCTGCCGCTCTGGATGATGGTGCTGACCCGCGCGCTTGCCGCGGCGCTGCTTGTCACGGCCGGCCTGGCGGCGATCAGGGATCGAAGGGTGCCTCACCTCCCGCCTCTCCTCGTCCTGTGGGTGCCGGCGCTCGTCACGATTGGGCTGGGCGTGGTAGCTGCGGCCTACCAGGACGCACTGCCGGCCCTGATAAGCGCCGCGGGGCTGGCTTCGCTCAGTGCCGATCCCGGCGCGGCGCTGCCGGTCGACGCGGCGACGCGGCTGGCGCTGCTGGAGATTGCGATTGCACTCGGTTACCTGGCGGCGGCCGCTCTCTCGTATCGCGCCTACCGAGCGTACGGAAGGGGGACCGATGCGGTCTTAGCAGTTGGCCTGATGCTCGCATCCTTCAGCCAGGTGTTCTTCGCGATCCACCCCGCTGCGTTCAGCTCGCTGGTCAGCTCGAGCGATGTGCTGCGGGTGGCCTTTTACTTCACGTTGCTGGCCACACTGGCGGTGGAGGTGCGTGGTGACATTCGAGCGCTGCACTCTGCCAACGCGGAGCTCACCCGCCTTGGCGACGCGGAAGTGGCACGCGCCACAGCCGAGGAGCGCGCCCGCCTGGCGCGAGAGATCCATGACGGGATGTCGCAGGAGCTGTGGTACGCCAAGTTGAAGCAGGGCCGCCTGCTGGCGCTGCCAGAAGTGGCCGGCGTCGCCAGAGAACTGGCCGAGGAAGTGGGCGGAGCGATCGAGTCCGCCCTCGCGGAGGCCCGGCAAGCGATCCTGGCCCTCCGGCCGGCTGAGGGAGGCAGTTTCAGCGGGGTGGTCGAGCGCTCCGTCGCCGATTTCTCCGACCGGTTCGGGATCCCAGTCGAATGCAAATCCGATCCCGCTGTCGACGTCCTGCCGGCGAGGACGCAGGCCGAGCTGCTCAGGATCATGCAGGAAGCGCTGGCCAATGTCCGCAAGCATGCGGACGCCACCCTCGTCCGGGTCGAGCTGTCCGCGTCGCACGACGAGCTTCGTCTGACCGTGTCCGACAACGGCCGCGGATTCGAAGCCGACGCCCTTGGTCGATCGGGCTATGGTCTGTCGAGCATGCGGCAGCGAGCAGAGCTCATCGGAGGAACCATCTCGGTCGAGTCCCGGCCGCAGGATGGGACGCGGGTGGTGGTGGCGGTGCCGATGGGGGCCGTGGCGACATGAGCTCGCAGCCGATCACCGTCATGCTGGTCGACGATCACGCCCTGGTTCGGTCCGCCGTGCGCCAGGCGCTCTCCGCTCCGGACATCAATGTGGTCGGGGAGGCGAGCACCGCGGACGAGGCGCTGCTGCTGGCACCGCAGCTCGCGCCCGACCTGCTGCTGCTGGACCTGAACCTGCCCGGCACCACCGGGCTTGCGCTGCTGCGTGAGCTGGCTCCTCGCCTGCCGACCACGCGGATCGTGATGCTGACGATCTCCGATGATCGTCGCGACCTCCTCGACGCCGTACGCAACGGTGCGGCCGGATACCTGACCAAGGACCTCAGCCCTGACGCGCTGCAGCGTGCCGTGCGCGGCATCCGATCCGGCGACCTGGCGATGTCGCGCGCGATGGCTGGCGAGGTGATCCAGCATCTCGCCAGCACCACGAACCGACCAGCGGTGAGCAGCGGTCCGTCTGACCTGCCGGATGTCAGTGCCCGGGAGGGCGAGGTGCTGGCGCTGCTGGCCGATGGGCTGACCGACCGTGAGATCGCCGCGCGATTGGGGATCTCGCCGCGGACCGTGGAGACGCACGTGGGGTCGCTGCTCAGCAAGCTCGGCGTCCGGAATCGGGCCCAGGCGGCGCGGCGCTACCGAGAGGGCGCGTAGGGGTCCTCGACCGGCTCCTTCAGGATCCTGGCAATCTCGCTCCGGAAGCGGATGCCCGACGAATGGCGGGCAAGCCAGCGCAGGTAGTCCGGATCCCTTCGGGCGAGGTCACGTATCGACCAACCGGCGTAGCGTCCGAAATCGAGCTGCACCTCGCCAGCAAACGATGCCCGCTCCGCCGCGCTGGCACTACCCATGGCCACACGCGCAGACAGCCCGCCGATCATCGAGTCGCCATCAGGTGTGCCATCCACGCTCGTGGCCCGTCCGGCCGGAGGCGCCATTCCGAATGCCTCCGTGTCCTGATGGCTGCCAGGCCCTACCGGGCTCAGGCGCTGCGCCCGCTGGGCGTCATATTCCTGTCGGGTGTTCGCGTGACGCAGCACGCCATACGCGCGGTTCAGCTCGGCCATCCGCACTTCATGTACCCCCGTCAAGTCTCGGTCGGGGTGGAGCCGCCGCGCCAGGACGCGGAACGCGGCGGTGATGACCTCCGGATCGGCTTCTGGATCGACCTGCAGGACCTTGTAGTAGTCGCGCTCCGAGCTTCTCATGCCGCGCGCTCCCGAGCTGCCGCCCTCGCCGCGGCCAGCTGGACGCGGAGGAGGCGTGGCTGGTCGACCTCAATTGCCAGGTCGGAGCCATCGGTCAGGCCAACCAGGAGAAGGCGCTCAAGCGAAACCGCAATTTCGGTGATGGCCTCCAGGTCCACCTCGCGAACTTGGGTGCCGATGTGGACCAGGCGATGTGAGGTCAGGTACAGGGTGCCGCCCTCCTGCTCGGCCGCACCGCGCGGCTCGAGGATGGCGGCGTGCCGAACGGCATGCACTAGCTCGTCGGGGCCTAGCGCAAGGTTCGGCTCAATGCCGTGGGCCAGACCGGTAAGTGGCTCACTGGAGAGGCGGGCACGCTCTACATCGGCCGCTTCCTCGTCGGCACTCACCCGCGCGGCAACCAGCTGGGCGTCGCGGAGGGAGGCTGATTCGGCGATTGTCGGGGCGGCCTCGGTCGTCCCGAGCCCCGGCGCCAGCTCGGGTGGAGGAGCCTCAGGGCTGTTCACCGGGGGAGTCTAGGGTTCCTGTCCCCGCCTCGCATCCGGGTTTGTGCAGACCCGACTACGGAGTCGAGCCTCCGTACCTCTACTGGATTACGGATCGGTCAGGCCGTCACGGACCAACTCGTCGAAATTTTCGGATCCGGGTACGGAGGCGAATTCAGTACCCGCGCTCCGTACAAGCGCGGATGCCCGTTTCTGGGGGTGCAGATATGGTCGCGTTCAGTCTGCCGCGAAGTGCCAATGCCGCGGCGTGTGCCTAATTCAGGGCGGTAGCGCCCTCGGGAGAAAACAATTGTTCCGGACTATCACGAGAGCCGTAACGCTCGCGACCATCGTATCGCTCATTCTGTCCACCACGGCTCTTGCCGACACTACGCTAGCGGACGGGGATGGTGTCGCGCCATTCACCTCCAACCCGAACGTCGGCTTCGGCGACGTATGTCTGAATGCGGTCACCTCGAAGCCCGTCCTGGTGCTGATTGATCGACAGAGTTCCGGCACGAACGTTTTCGCCAACAATGCTGTCGTCAGTTTCAGCGTAAGCTCGAACACCTCGAGACTTTCGGCCACCACGCCGGCTTCCGTTACGCTGCCAAGTAATTGGGTAGCGTCCGGCAACGCCACGGTGAGCGCCACGCGGACGACCACGATCACCGTCGATACGGCGACAGTCGGCTCGGCTTCGGGAATCGTTACGGTCACCGCGACGGGGGCCCGCAATGGAGGCGGAAGCCTCAGCCGCAGCGTTGCGTTGAACGTGACCGCGAACGTCATCAGTTGCGACTCTGCGCCGCCCGTCCTGACCCTGCCGGCCAACGCAACTGTCGAGGCCACCAGCGCCTCAGGGGCGGTGTTCTCGTACACAGCGTCGGCCACCGACGCCAATCCAGCCTCTCCGACCGTCACATGCAGCCCCACTTCCGGGACCACCTTTGCCCTGGGCACCACGACGGTGAATTGCTCGGCGACCGATGCCGCTGGCAACACGGCGAACGGCAGCTTCACGGTTACGGTCGTAGATACGACCGCTCCTGCCGTCGCAGCAACATCGGACATCACCGTTGAAGCGGCGGGCGCCAGCGGCGCCGTCGTGATCTTCACTACCCCGACAGCGACGGATGCGGTCGGGCCCGCTAATCCGTCAGTGTCATGCGTGCCGGTGTCCGGCTCGACCTTCGCGCTCGGCGCCACAACGGTGACCTGCTCGGCCACCGATACGGCAGGCAACACTGGCTCGAACTCCTTCACGGTTACGGTCAGCGACACAACCGCGCCCAGCCTCTCCGTGCCTGGCAATCAGACTGTTGAGGCGACGGGACCCGGTGGAGCGACTGCGACGTTCAGCGCTTCGGCGAGCGACTTGGTTGACGGCTCGGTTGCCGTGACGTGCGTTCCCGCCTCTGGCTCCACGTTCCCGCTCGGTACCACCACGGTGGTCTGCTCGGTGAGCGATACAGCGGGTAACACCGCCCAAGGCTCCTTCACGGTCACCGTGCAGGACACGACCGCTCCGGCCGTCACCGCACCCACCAACAAGACGGCTGAGGCCACTGGCCCGGCTGGTGCCGCGGTAACCTATTCGGGAGCGTCGGCCACCGACGCGGTCAGTGGCTCGGTCTCAACGTCCTGCACGCCGGCATCCGGCTCGACCTTCGCCCTCGGCGCCACAACCGTGACCTGCTCGGCAACCGATGGCGCGGGCAACACTGGGACGGCGACCTTCACGATCACCGTCGTCGACACGACAGCACCGTCCGTCACGGTTCCCGCGAACA
>JBDUEE010000150.1:0-7165 GCA_040002615.1 Chloroflexota bacterium
AGTGCGGCGCGGATCGTGTGCCCTGACGGGCGCGGCCGGTCCCCTTCTGACGCCACGGCTTTCGTCCACCGCCGCGCACTTCACCGCGGGTCAGCGTGTCGGCCGAGCCGATCCGCCGCGACGCCATCTGGCGGACCGCCGCCTGGTGGATGAGCGCCTCGTTGACCGGAGCGCCGAACAGCGCGTCGGCCAGGTCCACCTTGCCGCCCGCGGCGCCGTCGGCCTTCAGGATCGTTGTCTTGGCCATCGTCACTTCGCCTTCCGGACCAGCAGCAGCGCGTTGCGCGCGCCCGGGACCGCGCCCTTGACCAGCAGCAGGTTGCGATCGGTGTCGATCTTGACCACCTGCAGCTTCTTGACGGTCACCTGCTCGTCCCCCATGTGCCCGCTCATGCGCGTGCCCTTGAAGACGCGACCCGGCGTGGTGCCGGCCCCGACCGAGCCGGGCTGGCGGTAGTTGTTGGAGCCGTGCGTCTTCGGACCCCGCTTGAAGTTGTGCCGGGCGATGGTCCCGGTGAAGCCCTTGCCCTTGCTCACCCCGGTCACGTCGACCAGCTCGCCGACCTCGAACAGGCTGACGTCCAGCATCTGGCCGATCTCGTAGCCATCGGTCGAGTCGACGCGGAACTCGCGCACCCGCGCGGGCTTCTGCTGCTCGCGCTCAAGGTGCTTGAACTGTCCGGCGACCGGCTTCGTCTGGCGCCGGGCAACGCCGGCGCCCAGCTGCAGGGCGGCATAGCCGTCCAGCTCTGGGGTCCGGAGCCGCGTGACGCTGTTCGGGGTGGCCTCGATGACGCTGACCGGCACGACGGTTCCGTCGTCTCCGAACAGGCGCGTCATTCCGAGCTTGCGCCCGATCAATCCTGCCGACACTGCTTGGCTGATCCTCTCCTGCGATGACTACGGTGGAGCCGATCCCGCATGGGTGGGTCGGCCCCGGACTTACATCTTGATTTCGATATCCACGCCAGCAGCCAGGCTGAGGCGCATCAGCGCATCCACGGTCTTGGTCGACGGATCGACGATGTCGATCAGCCGCTTGTGGGTTCGGATCTCGAACTGCTCCCTGCCGTCCTTGTGGACGAAAGGCCCTCGGATGACGGTGTACTTCTCGATCCGGGTCGGCAGCGGCACCGGCCCGGCGATGGTGGCGCCGGTGCGCTGCGCCGTCTCCACGATCTGCTCGGCCGACTGGTCCAGCAGCTTATGGTCGTACGCCTTGAGCCGGATGCGGATGCGCTGCTTGGCCATGGCGTTAGCCGAGCACCTCGGTGATCACGCCGGCGCCCACCGTGTGGCCGCCCTCGCGAATGGCGAAGCGCTGACCCTGCTCGATCGCGATCGGCGTGATGAGCTCCACGTCGATGTTCACGTTGTCGCCGGGCATGATCATCTCGACGCCGGCCGGCATGGCGATGGCCCCGGTGACATCGGTTGTGCGCAGGTAGAACTGCGGCCGGTAGCCGGCGTAGAACGGCGTGTGACGGCCGCCCTCCTCCTTGCTGAGGACCAGCACCTCTGCCTTGAACTTGGTGCCGGGCTTGACGCTCCCGGGCTTGGCCAGCACCTGGCCGCGCTCGATCTCCTCGCGCTCGATGCCGCGCAGCAGAAGCCCCACGTTGTCGCCGGCCTGTCCGTCGTCCAGGGTCTTCTTGAACATCTCGACGCCGGTCACAACGAGTTGGCGGCTCTTGGCGTGAATGCCCACCTGCTCGACGGTGTCGCCGGTGTGCACGACGCCGCGCTCGATGCGGCCGGTGGCCACCGTGCCGCGGCCCTTGATGCCGAACACGTCCTCGATCGGCATCAGGAACGGCTTGTCGACGTCGCGGATCGGAGTGGGGATGTAGCTGTCGACGGCATCCATCAGCTCCTTGATCGAGGCGTACTCGGGAGCGTCCTGGTCGGTGCTGGTCGACTCCAGTGCCTTGAGCGCCGAGCCGCGGATGACCGGGACGTCGTCGCCGGGGAACTCGTACTTGCTGAGGAGCTCGCGCACCTCCATCTCGACCAGGTCGATGAGCATCTCGTCGTCGACCATGTCCACCTTGTTCAGGTAGACGACCAACGACGGGACCTCGACCTGGCGGGCGAGCAGGATGTGCTCGCGGGTCTGGGGCATCGGGCCGTCGGCGGCGGACACGACCAGGATGGCGCCGTCCATCTGGGCCGCGCCGGTGATCATGTTCTTGATGTAGTCCGCGTGGCCCGGGCAGTCGACGTGCGCGTAGTGGCGGTTCGCGGTCTGGTATTCGACGTGGGCGATCGCGATGGTGATGCCACGCTGTCGCTCCTCGGGAGCGTTATCGATGCTGTCGAACGCGCGGAAGTCAGCACCGCCCTGCAGGGCGAGATATTTCGTGATCGCCGCCGTCAGGGTTGTCTTGCCGTGGTCGACGTGGCCGATGGTGCCAACGTTGACGTGTGGCTTGCTGCGGTCGAACTTCTGCTTTGCCATGGTGTGTCCTTCGTTGCTCCTTACTAAGGTGCTAGCTCTTTGACTTCGCTATCAGCTCTGCGGCAATGCTGGCGGGAACTTCCGCGTAGTTGCTGAACTCCATTGAATACGTGGCGCGGCCCTGGGTCATGCTGCGCAGCTCGGTGGCGTAGCCGAACATCTCGGCCAGTGGCACCAGTGCGCGGATGACGCGCGAGGTGCCGTGCTCATCGATCCCGTCGATGTGCCCGCGCCGGGCGTTCAGGTTGCCGATGACGTCCCCCATGAAGTCCTCGGGGACCGTCACGTCCACCTTCATGACCGGCTCCAGGATGGCCGGATCGGCCTTGGCGACGCCGTCCTTGACGGCCATCGAGCCGGCGATCTTGAACGCCATCTCGGACGAGTCGACCTCATGGTACGAGCCATCGACGAGGGTCGCCTTGAGATCGATCATCGGGTAGCCGGCGATGATGCCGCCGGCCAGCGCATCGCGGATGCCCTGCTCGACGGGGCGCCAGAACTCGCGCGGCACGGCGCCGCCCACGATCTTCGATTCGAACTCGACCCCCGACCCGCGCTCGAGCGGCTCGATGGTGAGCACGGCATGGCCGTACTGGCCCTTGCCACCGGTCTGGCGCACGAAGCGCCCCTCACCCTTGGCGGCCTTGCGGATGGCCTCGCGATAGCTGACCTGCGGCCGCCCGACGTTGGCCTGCACCTTGAACTCGCGCAGCATGCGGTCGACGATGACCTCCAGGTGCAGCTCGCCCATGCCGGCGATGCGGGTCTGCCCGCTCTCCTCGTCGCTGCTGACGCGGAAGGTGGGATCCTCCTCGGCCAGCCGCTGCAGGGCGATCGACATCTTGTCCTGGTCGGCCTTGGTCTTCGGCTCCACCGCAAGCTCGATGACCGGCTCCGGGAAGCTGATGTTCTCGAGGACGATCGGCTTCGCCTCGTCGCAAAGCGTGTCGCCGGTGGTGGTGTTCTTCAGTCCGACGGCGGCGGCGATGTCGCCGGCCGTGACCGACTCGATCTCCTCCCGGTGATTCGCATGCAGCTGCAGCAGGCGGCCGACGCGCTCACGGGTGCCCTTGGTCGAGTTGTACACGTACGAGCCGGTCTTCAGCGTGCCGGAGTAGACCCGGAAGAAGGCGAGCTTGCCGACGAATGGGTCGGCCGCGATCTTGAAGGCGAGTGCGGCGAACGGCTCGCTGGGGTCGGTGGAACGGACCACCTCGTCGCCGCCGCGCGGGTCGAGGCCGGTGACCGGCGGCACGTCGAGCGGCGAGGGCAGGTAGTCGATGACCGCATCGAGCATGGGCTGGATGCCCTTGTTCTTGAGCGCCGAGCCACACAGGACGGGCACGATCTTGTAGGCCAGCGTGCCGGCGCGCAGCGCGCGGCGCAGCTCATCGGCCCCGATCTCCTCACCCTCAAGGAACTTGTGCGCGACATCGTTGTTGTGATCGGCGACCGACTCGATCATGTTCTCGCGCCAGGTGGCAGCCTCCGCGGCCAAATCGGCCGGGATGTCACCCACCTCGACCTGGTCGCCCAGGTCGTTGCCGTAGGTGATGGCCTTCATGTTGATGAGGTCGATCACGCCGCGGAAGGTGTCCTCGATGCCGATCGGGATCTGGAGCGGCACGGCGTTGGCGCCCAGGCGGTCCTTGATCATGTCGACCACGCGCCAGTAGTCGGCACCGGTGCGATCGAGCTTGTTCACGAAGCAGAAGCGCGGCACGGTGTAGCGGTCGGCCTGGCGCCAGACCGTCTCCGACTGCGGCTCCACGCCGGCCACGCCGTCGAACACGACCACCGCTCCGTCGAGCACGCGCAGGCTGCGCTCGACCTCCACGGTGAAATCCACGTGGCCGGGCGTGTCGATCAGGTTGATGCGATGGTCGGCCCAGAAGCAGGTCGTGGCGGCAGCGGTGATGGTGATCCCCCGCTCCTGTTCCTGCTCCATCCAATCCATGGTGGCGGCACCCTCGTGCACCTCGCCGATCTTGTAGATCTTCTTGGTGTAGAAGAGGATGCGCTCGGTCACGGTGGTCTTGCCCGCGTCGATATGGGCGATGATCCCGATGTTGCGGGTGCGCTCCAGCGGGATGTTGGTGGTGGCCGATCGGGTGGCGGTGCTGCTCATGGCCATCTGACGGCTACCACTTGAAGTGGCTGAAGGCCCTGTTGGCCTCCGCCATCCGGTGCGTGTCCTCGCGGCGCTTGACGGCGGCACCGATCCCATTCGAGGCATCGATGAACTCGCCGGCCAGCTTCTCGGCCATGCTCTTGCCGTTGCGCTTGCGCGCGGACTCGATGAGCCAGCGCATGCCCAGGCTGATGCGGCGATCCGCGCGCACCTCGACAGGGATCTGGTAGGTGGAGCCACCGACCCGCTTGGGCTTGACCTCGATCAGGGGCATGGCATTGCGCAGGGCAAGCTCCATCACCTCGACCCCGGCACGCCCGGCCTGCTTCTCGCAGCGAGCGATGGCGTCCTCCAGGATTCGGGAGGCGAGCTGACGCTTGCCGCCGCGCATGAGCTTGTTGGTGAGCTGGTCGATCGTCAGCGCGGTGCCGACCAGCTGCTCCTCGTACTTGCTCTTGCGGGCGACGGTGGTACGGCGGGGCATGCGGCTAGGCCTTGCCCGGCGACTTAGCGCCGTACTTGCTGCGGCTCTGCCGGCGGTCGCGCACGCCGGCCGCGTCGAGCGTGCCGCGCACGATGTGGTACTTCACTGCGGGCAGGTCGCGGACCTTGCCGCCGCGGACCAGGACCACCGAGTGCTCCTGCAGGTTGTGGCCGATGCCGGGGATGTAGGCGGTCACCTCCATCCCATTGACCAGCCGCACGCGCGCGACCTTGCGAAGGGCCGAGTTCGGCTTCTTCGGCGTGCGCGTCATGACCTGCAGGCAGACACCCCGACGCTGCGGAGCGCCGCGTCCCATGGAGGACGTCTGCTCCAGCGTGTTCAGGGTTCGGCGCAGTGCCGGAGCCTTGACCTTCTTGACGGCCGGCTTGCGGCCCTTGCGGACCAGCTGGCTGATCGTTGGCAACGAGAACCTCGCGTTCGTTCGCCCGGGTGCGAATCCATCGGTTGATCGCTACCTCCCCGAGCGCACGGCGACCCTGCGACAGGTCACTCAATGAGCTTCAGCGGAGGGTGCCCTGGAGGGCACACACGAAGGCGCCCCGAACACGGGACACCGAACGCGGAGTATACGGTTCCACCCGAGCGAGTGTCAACCGAACCACGCTCGTCACGGGCCGGGCATGGCACGTTGCGAACCTCGCTTCTCAGATGCTGCTGTGAGTAGCGTTGGAGACGGTCGATGGCTCCGTCGTAACGGCCGCTGAGCGTGGATCAGGCCATCCCTTTACGCCCACAGCCCCGAACGGCCAGCTAAGGCTACTGAAGGGCGACACATGGGAAGAACCGGGCCAGGATGAGCACGCTTCGCGCGGGGCAGCTGCCGGGGGCCACCCGTCCATGGTCGCGCGCCGGCGTCCATCGGGCAGCGCGTCAAGCGCGTCCAGCGCGTCAAGCGCGTCAAGCGCATCAAGCGCGTCCAGCGCGTCCCTGGTGGACGAGGTTCCTCCCGCATACCAATAGAGGAGGGCTTAGGCAGGGCTTACCCCGCCTGCGCGGGCTCGAGTGCCGCGGCCGAGCACGATATCTGCCGCGCCTGGCACCGATTGCCGCCTAATGGCCCGATCGTTGGTATCTGGTTCGTCGACTTACGACTCCACGACCTAAGCCGCCGGTGGTTGGTATCTGGTCATGCGGTTGACTCAGGTGGCAATCTGATGAGACGCCAGCCATGGTCGAGCGGCCAAGCCGCTCGGCCCAGAAGAGGGAAGGAGCGCGAAAATGGGAGCAGTCATGTCCAGCCAGAAGGTGATCCGAACCTGCTTGGAAGGCATGACACTCCATGCGAACTCTCAACCTCGGCATCCTGGCGCATGTAGACGCCGGTAAGACCACCCTCACCGAGCGGCTTCTCTACGCCGCCGGCGCAATCGACAACGTCGGCAGCGTCGACAAGGGCACGACGCAGACCGATTTCCTGGCGCTCGAACGCGAACGCGGCATCACCATCAGGTCGGCGGTTGCGTCCTTCGCCATCGGTGACCTTGCAGTCAACCTGATCGACACACCCGGCCATCCGGACTTCATCGCGGAGGTCGAGCGGGTGCTGAGCGTGCTGGATGGCGCTGTGCTGGTGGTGTCAGCCGTTGAAGGCGTGCAGCCGCAGACGCCGCTCCTCATGCGGGCCCTCCAGCGGCTACGCGTCCCGACCATCATCTTCGTCAACAAGATCGACCGTCCCGGAGCGAGCGATCGACGCGTCCTGGAAGCGATCTCCAAGCGACTGACCGCGGCGCTCGTATCGATGGGCACTGTGCATGGGCTTGGGACCCGCGACGCAACCTTCATATCGGCGAGCAACGAGGACGCGGCGTTCATGGCGACGCTGACCGAATTGCTGGCCGAGCGCGACGACTCGGTCTTGGCCGTATACCTGGTCGACGAGGCCGCCGTTGCCTATCCCCGCCTCGGCCAGCTGCTGGCGGAGCAGACCCGGCGTGCGCTGTTGCACGCGGTCTACTTCGGCTCCGCGATCACCGGAGCGGGCATCGAGGCACTCATGGCAGCCATCGCGGAGCTGCTGCCGCCCGCCGCCGGCGACCGCCAGGCGGCGGTCGCGGGCCGTGTCTTC
>JBDUEE010000151.1:0-10241 GCA_040002615.1 Chloroflexota bacterium
ACGCGGAAGACTGCCACCGGGCGGCTGAAGCCCTTCAGCTGGAGATCGGACACCGGCTGGGTGTCGACCCCGTCTTCGACTGCGGCGTTAACCCGTTGGCTGATGAGGATCTCGCCAGGCTTCGCGGCATCGCTGAGGCGCGATGCCAAGATCACGACGTTGCCGACCGCGCCATAGTCGTATCGGCCTTCGAAGCCAATGCGTCCGAGGGTGGCATAGCCAACCGCCACGCCGATGCCGAGCCCCAGCTCGTAGCCGCGCCTCCGCCATTGATCGGCGAGCCCAACGAAACGGTCGCGCAACTCAATGGCAGTGCGGACCGCAATCCGATGGTGATCCGTGACCAAGGTCGGGTCGTTGAAGAAGGCCATCAGTCCGTCGCCCGCGAAATGCTCGACGGTACCGCCGTTGCGCACAACAAGCTCCCCAACCGCCGCGTGGTACTCGCGCAGCACGCCCAGGACCTCCTCGGGTTCGGCATTCTCGGCGAAGGCAGTGAACCCACGCAGGTCGGCGAACAGCGCAGTGATCTCGCGCCGATGCCCCGCCAGCAGCTGCTTTCCCTCGTCGCTGGACAGCATGCTTGCGACCTGCGGCGCAAAGCGCGCCAGCTCGGTCCGCTGGCGCTCCACCGTCTGAAAGAGCCGGACGTTCTCGATGGCGAGTGCCGCTTGGTCGGCGAAGGTGGTGAGCAGCGAGATCTCCCGCTCGGTGAAGGCCTGGACGGCCCGCCGCCAGACGACGAAGACACCGATGGGGAGACCGTCTCGGAGCATCGGTACGCCAAGGATGGTCCGGTAACCCCCGGTTCGCTGCGCCTCCCAGAAGCGGTACTCCGGATCCTCGAGGATGTCGACGATGTGAATCGGACGCAGCTCCGCCAGTGTCCGCCCGATCAGGGTCCCACGATCGGGCTTATAGGGTGTGTGAGTCACCAACTCCCAGTACGCCGGGTCCACCTCACCGTGGTGGGCGACGACCTGGAAGAAGCCGGTCGCCTCGTCGAGGCGCAGGATGTTGCCGAACTCTGCCCCGCTGAGCTCGACGGCGCGCTCGATGACGGTCTGAAGCACCGGGTCGAGATCGAACGAGGCGCTGCTCATGGCCTGGAGGACCTGGCTGACGGCGCGCTCGCGCTCGAACGCCTGGCGCATTTCCGTCCCCAGCTTGGCCAGCTCAATGGCCACCACCGCCTGATCGGCGAAGGTCTGCACCAACCGAATCTCCCGGTCACTAAACGGCTTGACACGCCCGCGGTTGACGACCACGACACCAACCGGCAGGTCGTCACGAAGCATCGGGATACCGAGAATGGTGCGGTAGCCGCCGGCCCGCTGCGCCTCCCCCAGCCGGTACTCGGTGTCGGTCAGGACGTCGACGATATGCACCGGCCCGCGCTCGAGGAGCGTGCGGCCGACGAGCGTGCCGCGCTCAGGCCGAAACTCCGTATTCTTCACGAGCTCCCAGAACTCGGGAGCAACGCCGCCATGATGCGTGACCTGGCGGTAGGCACCGGTCGACTCGTCGAGGCGCAGGATATTGCCAAAGTCCGCGCGGCTCAGCTCGACACCGCGCTCGATGACGGTGTGGAGCACCTCGTCGAGATCGAAGGAGGCGCGGCTCACGGTCCGCATCACCTCGGCCACCGCCACGGCGCACTCCTCCGCGTCGCGCAGCTTGCGGCGCAGCTGCATGGTCTGCTGGTCGGGCGCGCGCGCGAGCTCGGTCATCGCCCCAGTCTGGTGAACACGGAGAGAACTCGCAAGGCAGCCGGGAGCACCTTAGGATTCGGTTAGCGAGGCCTCGACCGCGGGCCAAGCCTCACCGTTACGTGCATCGGCTGCAAATCGTGGTGCATCCTCGCGGAGAGGTGCCGATTAGTGCAGTGAGTGGATCTCGACAGAAGACCGATCTGCCTGCACCATTCGGCTCAACCCGAATGAGCCGAGGCTGACCGTAGATGGCCCCCGCCCAAGGCCGTGCTCGAGCCCTGCGACCGACCCGCTCTCGGGTCGCGGTCATCTCGCTGGGCCTCTTGCTGATTGCCCCTCAGATGGCCTCGGCCGCGCCCGTCGCGAACAGTGCGGGGGTGCCGCGAGCGGCCGCTCCATCGGTTCGGGCTCCCGTCGCCCAGGAGACGCCGACCGCCTTCGTGGGCGGAGATTCTGCCGCACCGCAGGCCCGGATCGCGCTTAGCTTCCGCTCGTTGGACGACCACGCCCTGCGCGCCGCGAAGCTACATGCTGCTGCAGCAGCATCTGTCGGTGGGCGCACGCCAGAGGCCACCGTCGTCACGCCGGCGCTCGCCGAGGTCACCGTCAACAAAGGCGGCCTCGTGGATCACTTTGTCACGCCTCCGGACTCAACCGGCGCGATCGGTCCATCCCACTACGTCGAGATGGTGAACCAGCAGGTGGGCGTCTATGACCGCAACCTGAATGCCGTGAGCAGCACCGACCTGACGAGCTTCGTGGCGGCGAGTGGATGGACGGTGAGCGATCCGCAGATCGAATGGGACCAGCAGAGCGGACGTTGGCTCTATGCGGCGGTCGGGATTGCTAGCGGCAACAACGTGCTCCTCTTCGGCTGGTCCAAGAACGCCGATCCGAGTAACCTGACCAGCGGCTGGTGCCGGTTCGGGGTCTACCGCGATCAGTTCCTGGATGACTACCCCAAGCTCGGGCATGACGACAACTACCTGACCATCGGCAGCAACGTCTACGACGATACGGTGCCGGGCTATGGCTGGGTGACGGCCACCATCTGGGCGATCCCCAAGCCGGCGGTCGGCGACACCTCCTGCGCCGTTCCTGCTTCGGCCTACAACTTCGCCGATGGTGCCAATCCGCTGCTGAACGCCGACGGCTCCCCGGCATCGACGCCGGTCCCCGCCAACAACGCTGGCGGCGCCCCGGTCGGATACGTGGTGGCGGGCCACTCCCCGTTGGATGACCCGGTGGGCCCACGGACAGATCTCATGGTCTGGCACGTCATGCCCGCTGGAGGCGGTCCGGCGCCGACGCTGGTCACCGATGGCGATGTGGCGGTGGGGAGCTTCGATGTCCCGGCGCCTGCACCCCAGCCAGGCACAACCTTCAAGCTCGATACGCTCGACGCCCGCCTCACCCAGGCGGTGGCCACCTACGACCCGAGCGCGGGGGCGGTCGGCCTCTGGACGCAGCACACCGTCGCTGGGCCAGGCGGCCGTTCGGTGGTCCGCTGGTACGAGCTCCTGCCCGCCACGCTTGCAGTCCGCCAGCAGGGGCAGGTCGAGAGCGCGAGCGACTTCGTCTTCAACGGCGCAATCTCGCCGACTGCCGGCGGCAATGCCGCCGCGGTCTTCTTCAACCGCAGCAGCTCGGTCCAGGCGACCGTGATCGGCGGGCAGACGCGGAATGCGGCCACGCCGCTGGGGAGCATGGAGCCGGGCGAGCTGCTGATTGGAACGGGCACCACCTTCGACCGCGACTTCAGCTGCAGCTCCACCACCCCGTGTCGCTGGGGCGATTACTCTGGCGCGACGCCCGATCCGCTCAACTCCGGTGTCGTGTGGGGCAGCAACCAGGTGACCGGTGCCTGTTATATCCTCTGCGGTTGGTTCGCCCAGTGGACCACTCGGAACTTTGCCGTGGTTGCCTCAGAGCCGACGCCGCCCACGGTGCCGGGTGCGCCAAGCCTCGACCCGGCGACCGCTGGTGATGCGCAGGTTGGCCTCACCTGGACCGCTCCGCTGGACGATGGCGGTGCGGCCATCACCGACTACATCGTTTACCGCTCCGAGCTTTCCGGTGCAGAAACGCCACTGGCAAACAGCGGTGGGGCGCTCAACTACACCGATACGACCGTCACCAACGGCACCACCTACTACTACACGGTGGCTGCGGTGAACAGCGTGGGCACCGGCACCCACTCGAACGAGGTGTCCGCGACCCCGGAGGCGCTCCCGCCGCCTGGGGTTGATCCGCCCGGCGCTCCGGGCCTCACCGGCGCGACCGGCGGCGATTCGCAGGTGACGCTTACCTGGACAGCACCGCTTGACGATGGCGGTGCGGCCATCACCAACTACCAGGTCCTGCGAGGCACCAGTTCCGGCGGCGAAGTGGTGGTGGCGACGGTGGGTGACGTGCTCACCTACACCGATCCTGGGCTCAGCAACGGGCAGGCCTACTACTATGTCGTGGCCGCGGTCAACAGCGCGGGCGCAGGCCCGGTCTCGAATGAGATGTCGGCGGTCCCCAAGGCGGCTCCCTCGGCGCCCCGCAGCCTGGCCGCCAAGGCGAAGAGTAGCCAGATCAAGCTGACCTGGCTGGCGCCACTCTCCGACGGCGGAGCCGGCATCACGGCCTACGAGGTCTGGCGAGGCACCAGCTCCGGTGGCGAGGTGAAGATCGCCACCATCGGGAACGTGCTCACCTTCGTCGATCCCACCGTGGTGCGGCGTACCACTTACTACTACATCGTGCGCGCGGTGAACGGGTTCGGGCTGATGGGGCCGTACTCGAACGAGGTCTCGCTCGTCGCCCGCTAGCCGATGCCTCACCCCGCCGGGCACGACCCTTTCCTCGCTGACGGTTCGGATCGTCGAGGGAGCCGACTGGTCCACCGCCCAGCCCCGGAGCCAGTTGACCCCGCTCATGTGGCCGCAGAACAGGCTCATCATGAGGCCGACATCGTGCCGCTCGGCGGCCCTAAGGGCCGTTTCGTGCGAGAGGAGCGCTTCGTCTGCAACGCGGTCAGGCCGTGGTTGGAATGCTTCCCAGAGCAAGAATATGCGGGCCTCCTGGAGGCCAGGATCCGCGATCCGGGCCGTGTCCCGATCGACCTCAGAGAATCTGATGCGCTTCGAGCGGGCCGATGGCAGCTCCCGCAGACGAAAAGAATGGGAGGTCGAGATGAATGCAGATGACTTTCCGGCCCCGAAGGAAGGCGGCTTCGTCCTCACGCACTTCCTGATGGTCTCCGACCAGGATCGGTCTCGCACGTTTTACCAGTCGGTGTTTGACGGACAGGTTCTACTGGAGCGTGACCGGGTCATCATGAAAGTCGAATTCATGGTTGATCCTATGAGGGCGGCGGCCCAACCGACGACAAGCCCACCGTCATGCTCACGACACCTCCTGACCCAAACCGCACCAGCGCGTTCCTCAACGTCCGGGTGGCGGACATCAGGAACGTGTACGAAGAGTGGTCGGCCAAAGGCGCGGAGTTCCTGACGGAGCCGAAGGACCACGGGCGCGAGATCCGCGCCTACATCCGCGACCCGGACGGTCATCTGATCGATGTGGGTCAGACCGTCGGCCTATGAGGTGAGCCACCTGCAGTGACGCCGTGGTCCGCGTCGGAGCCGACCGCCGGGGAACGGCGCCCCCGAATCGGGCAGCGTCTGTGCCGTCAATGCCGACGAGGTGCAGTGGGCGGCGCCAGCAGTGGCCGTCGCGGCTGGGGTCTATGTCACGCCGGGTGAACCGAATCGTCGCGGCAGGCGCTTCGATTCCGCGGCGGCGTAGCCGAAATGCAGTCGCAAGGCCAGCGTTCGTCGGCCGCCGTTGGTCCGACAGCCGAAAATAGGACCGGTTTTTCGGCATCCACCTTCATTCACCTTCCCGACCTCGCCACCCAGGCGGTAAGATCCCCTCGTGCCGAGATTCGTCTACGTGGATGGCCCTCGCAGCGGGATGGTCGGCTTCCGCAACCTCCTCTCCGGCGTGATCCCCGCCGATGACGGCTTCTACCACCTGACCAACCGGACCAGGGACGGCATAGTCGAGTACAGGTGGCAGGAGCCCGTGGCCACACCACCACCCAAGACCATGCCCAAGCCCAAGCCGAAGCCGAAGCGCAAGGCAAAGCCATAGGCGGTCCGGCCTCCGCTACCCCAGCGCTTCAGCGCCGGCAATGCAAACTCGCCGCCGCATCCGCAGCCTTTCCTAAAAGTGACCGAATAACGAGCGGCCCGGATTTCGCCACGCGTTCCCAATGCGAGGGCACCAAGCTGGTAGTACGGGTTGGTGCCCGCAGCCTGGTCGGTGGTGTTCACGATGGCGACGATCTCGGGCACGGACCGCTTGATCGCGACCTCGAGGCATCCCTGGACCCGTCATCCTGACCGTGGCACGGAGGCGGGTACCATCACCGGCTTCCCCGCTGGGGGCGCGCGAGCTCGGCATTGGCACCGAGTCGGTGTTTCAGTAGCGGTCCTCTTCGCTCTGATATTGGTCGCCACCCAGGGCGCCGGGCCCGCGGTATGGCGACCTGGACCGCGCGCCGAGGCTTGCCGCCGCGTCGGCCCGTCGCTGGGGCGGCAGCTCGGGTAACTCGTGGTGCGCCTCTGGCTCCCCGCCGCTTACATCCCGCACTGGCGGCGCATACAGGAGCCGCGTCTCGGCCGGCACGAACGGTGTACTGCTGCCATCGGGCGTAAGGCTGCCGGTCGCCCCGGTCATGGCACCCCCCGAGGCGGTGACCGACGAGATGATCTGGCTGGGCCCCAATGGGCCGCTCACCGAACGCGGAGCGGGCCCTAGGTCATCTGAGCCGGGTCGGAGGGAAGAGGGCCGAGACGTCACGGACGCAGCGGCTCCCCAGCTGCGTCCCTGGAGCGTTGCCGGCCGCGGAGCGACGAAGTCCGGTTGTGCATGAATGCGGCTAGGTGGAGGTAGGGGTAGCCATCAGCGACCCGCTCGTGCAGCAGCCTCGGTGCCTTCCACACCGCTTGGTTCGTCCGACCCAAGCCCCTTCTCCGAAACGTCCTTCCAGAACTCCACGGCCGCTCGCTCGTAGAGCAGGCCCATGGGCAGGGTCACGCCGCGCCAGTGCTCGACAGTCCGCTGCCCACGGCCGGGGACTCCGGGGCGCCGCTCGAGGCGCGCGTCTTCCTGGTAGGCCAGCAGCTTGGCCCGATGGATGGCGAGTTGCTGCTCTGCCAGGCGGAGGCGCGCAGAGGGTGGCGCCAGATCGGCGAAGAAGAGCTGCAAGAGGCCCAAATCGCGCAGCTCAGTCGGCTCAGCGTGTGGTCGGTCGAGCCACGCCTGTAGGGCGTGGAGCCCGGCCTCGGTGATAGTGAACACGCGACGACGTCGACCATCGTGCTCACGCGCCTCGGTGACCAGCCCCAGGCCGGCCAGCCGCGCCGGCTCGCTGTACAGGAGCGTGTGCGGGAACGACCAGAAGTTGCCGAGGGTGGCGCCGACGTGGCGTTCAAGCTCGTACGGCGTCGACGGCCCCTCGCGGCCGAGCAAGCCAAGGACGAGGTACGAGGTTGGGGTCAGCCGTTCGTTTGACATGATGCGGAGCGTACCATACACTCTGAACTGTTAGCGCTCGCCACACCCCAGCTCGTTGCCGAGGGTTCCACACCAGCCGCCGACCGTCAAGCGTGGACGTTGCTGGACCCCCGTCACGGCTAGCGCCGACGCAGGGAAGGGCGATTTCATATGGGTACCGACATGAAGACCAAGCTCGAGCGCATCCCGCTCGAAATCATCAACCAGGGCAACTACGAGCTCATCGACGAGCTCATCGCACCCAATTACGTCACACATACCCCAGCCCCAGGCCTGGCTCCGACGCGCGAAGGCTTCAAGCAGTTCGCGCAGGCGCTGCGCACCGCCTTCCCGGACATCCGCTACACGCTCGAGGACTCGATCGAGGCTGGCGACAAGGTCGTGAGCCGGGTGAGCGCGAGCGGAACGATGCGCGGCGACTTCGCGGGCATGCCGGCGACTAACAAGCACGCGACCTGGACCGAGATCCACATCGGGCGCGTCGCCGACGGGCGGCTCATCGAGCATTGGGGTCTGGTCGATCAGCTGGGCATGTTCGTTCAGCTCGGCGTCATCCCCGCCCCCGGGCAGGTTCCCGTCGCGGTCTAGTCACGGCCAACCGAACGTCTGGTAAGAAGGCCCCCCGCGCTCGACGCGAGGGGCTTCTTGCTGTCGCTTAGCGGCTGCTCGGAGTCGGTACACATCAGCGAGTGAGGAGCGATCCAATGAGCGATTGGAAGAAGCTGTTCCGCGAGAACATGGCGGCCGACCCGGAGTTCGCCGCCTACACCAAGGGGCTCGAACCAGGGACGCCGCTGACGCTCACGGTGAAGGACCACGTAGCCTTGCTCAAGCTCCGGACGCAGACGCTGGAGAAGGAGGCTCGCGAAGGCGACGAGCTCATCGCGCTGATGAACGCCCACCGCCTTGAGAACACTCATCAGCTGTGGGAAGCCGTCGAGCGCGGCGAGGTGACCTTGCCCGAGTCGGCCATCGAGCTGCTGCTGCGCATTGGCGCTATCGAGGAGAGGCGATGATGCCGCCGGGCAATGTCCGAACTTGAGTTGCCGGAGTTATCGACTGTGGGTATCCTCGGAGGGTGTTCACCCGATAGGCCCCTTGTCGATCTGAGCACGAATCGCGTGGCGGAGTAGCTCAGTGGCAGAGCAGGGGACTCATAAGCCCTTGGTCGGTGGTTCGAATCCGCCCTCCGCTACCAGCTCCATCCCTGATCCCCTCGCCCGCCTGGGCGCGGCCGTGGCGCATGGGACCGATGCCCTGGGCATCCCATCCGACGCGACGATCGTGCTGGCGGTCTCCGGTGGGCCCGATTCGACCGCGCTGCTGTACGGCTCCGCGGCGCTTGTCGGCGGCGAGGCGCGGCACTGGCGTCTCGTCGTCGCGCATCTCGACCACCAGCTGCGAGATGACTCAGCGTCGGATGCGGCGCACGTGCGAGTCACGGCGAAGGCGCTGGGCGTTAGGTTTCGCAGTGGACGGACCGATGTCGCCGCGCTGGCGCGGGCCGAGGGCCGCTCCATCGAGGACGCCGGCCGCCAGGCGCGATACCGCTTCCTCGAAGAAGTGGCCGCGGGCGAAGTCGCCGACGCTTTGATCGCCACCGCGCACACCGCAGACGACGTGGCCGAGACGGTCCTGCTGCGCCTGGTGCGCGGGAGTGGCATTCGTGGGCTGCGTGGCATCCCGGCGCGCCGCGGTCGCGTGATCAGGCCGCTCCTGGGGGAGTACCGCGCAAATCTGCGTGCCGCGCTCGATGCGGCGGGCGTCGCATATCTCCTCGACCCCACCAACGACGACCCGCTCCACGCGGACCGCAACCGCATCCGCGCCGAGATCCTGCCTGCCATGGAACGCCTGAACCCCCGGATCGTGGGAGCGCTGCGGCGCCTGGCGCGGCTGGCCGCAGACGACGACGACACCCTTGACGCGGTTGCGGCCACCGAGCTCACAGCGCGGCGCTCGGCTCGAGGAATCGACTGGCGAAACCCACCTGCCCGCGCCATCGGCCGGCGCGTGCTGCGGCTGGCCGTCGGGGAGCCGGCGCCACCGGCGGAGCGGATCGAGGCGCTGCTGGATGCTGCCGAGGGCCCACGCGGTGGCCTGACGCTCGAGCTGGGCGGTGGCCGCGAGGCATCCGTCAGCGCGCGCGTGATTACCTTCGCCAAGCCCGCCGATTGAGCCAGGGAGTCTCCCGCCGCGTATCCGTCATGCAGGGGCAGGACCTCCGCTGGCATCGGTCCTGCATTCGGATGGCCGATAGGCCTGATTGGTGGGCCACCGGTGCCGCACCTATACTGGCCGCACCTGCGGTCGCGCAGGCAGGCGATCGGTCGGATCTCGGCCGGTCGCCAATCCCCAACGGAGGCAAAAGAGACCTACCTTGAGCAGCCGACTCGTTCGTAACAGCGTCTTGCTCGTCGTCCTTGCCGTGTTCGGGCTCGCGCTGCTCTGGACATACATGCTCGGCGGCAACGGCGGAATCCCGTACACCTACAGCCAGCTCCTGACCGATGCCGCCACACCCGGGAAGGTGGTGGACATCACCATGGACGGTGATCGGCTCAGCGTGACGCTGAAGGGAGCGTCGGAGCCGGTGACCGCCATCGTGCCCCCTGGATCGCAGGGCACGGTTGTCTACGACCAGATCTGCAACGCGGCAGGCTTCACCACCACGGCTCAGTGTGCCGCCAGCATCAAGTTCAACCCGGTTGAGCCAAGTGCTGCCGGCGGCATCATCACCCTGCTGATCACCGCCCTGCTGCCGGTCCTGCTGATCGGCGGCTTCATCATCTTCATGATGCGCCAGGCGCAGGGCACCAATAACCAGGCCATGAGCTTCGGCAAGAGCCGGGCCCGCATGTTCCTCGGCAACAAGACGGTCGTGACGTTCAACGACGTCGCCGGCGTGGACGAGGCCAAGCAGGAGCTGACCGAGGTGGTCGAGTTCCTGAAGTACCC
>JBDUEE010000152.1:0-3210 GCA_040002615.1 Chloroflexota bacterium
GCCGTCGGCAGAAACGTTGAGCCGACGGTACTGACGCCGGCGGCGCGGACCATCGAGAAGGTGACCAGGCCGGTCTCCGGCTCGTCGTCGCGGACCGGACGGTTGACGGTATGCACGGCGCCCTCCTCCAGCACGCTCGACGGCGGCGTAGGCAGCGCGACTTGGACCGTCACGCCGTGGGTCGGCCGGATGGGCTGCCATGCGCCGGATGGATCGAGCAGAGGGGCGCTCCACGGACCAGCGGCCACCAGCACGGCGCCCGCATCGAGTCGGCTCCCGTCTGCCAGGGTCACGGCCGGAACGTCGTGCACGGCGGACACCCGCTGGCCGATCTGCAGCTCGGCGTTCGCGCGCCTGGCGCGGGCCGCCATGGCCAGAGTGGCGGCTTCGGGCGGGATCGGGTAGCCAGTGTCGAGCCGGATGGCAGTGAGACCGGGCGCAAGCATCGGCTCCAGCAAGGCCAGGGCTTCGGAATCCAGGAATTCGGGTACCAGCGCCGGCTCCTGGTCACGCAGCTCGGCCACGCGCGATTGCGCCTCCGCAGCGTCATTGGTCAGCAGCAGGAGGCCGGCCGGGTCGGCCGGAAATTCGAAGCCGCCACCGTCGTCCGTCAGCGCGCGGTAGATTTCCAGCGTCGATTCGTGGAGGGGAGCCAGCACCGCGTCGAAGGGGTGCTGGACCACGCCGGAGTTGCGACCGGATGCCCCGGCGGCCAGCTTGCCGCCTTCAATGAGCAGGACGGATGCGCCGCGCTCTGCCGCGAACGCTGCCGCCGAGCAACCGATGATGCCGCCGCCCACGATGAGCAGATCTGGAGCAGTCACTGCGTTCAGCGCCGTGGCGTCCAGTCGTCCGGGATCGAGACGATGGTCGCGGAGCCGCCCGGATGAAGCAGGCAGGCCGCGCGTGCGGGCGGCGGCGTGGACGCCCCAACACGGATGGATCCCCAGAATGGGACCTTGCCGGCGGTGACCCACACGTAGCCGGTCTGCTCGTCGGTATCGGAGCCGGTGCTGATGCCCAGCGCGGCGAACGACGACCAGCCGTTGAACGCGAACACGCGTGTCTGATTACACCCCGGCGGGACCTCCCCCGAGAGTGGTTGACCGGCGCAGGCGACCAGCAGGACAAGCGGGGCGGCGGCGGCGGCTCGTATCCGCATGCCGCCGATTGTCTACCATCGGGCTGGTGAAAGTCGTCGCCGGCCTCGGCAATCCCGGCGAGCGGTATCGGCTCACCCGCCACAACGTGGGATTCCGCGTGGTCGACCTGCTCGCGGACCGATGGGGCCTGACCGGCCATGGTCGGGTCCGGGAAGGCGCTGCCCGCCTGGAGGTGGAGCTGCACGACCCGGACGAGCGCGTGCTGCTGGTGAAGCCGATGAAATTCATGAACCTGTCCGGCGCACCGGTGAAGGCCGCGCTGCGCCAAACGGAGGCTGACCCGACCCGCGACCTGCTGGTGGTCACCGATGACGTCGATCTGCCACTCGGCCGGCTGCGGCTGCGGCGCGAGGGATCGGCCGGTGGCCATAACGGGCTGCGCGACATCATCGCGGCCTTCGGCACCAACGAATTCAATCGACTGCGGGTCGGCATCGGCCGGCCGGGCACAGCCCGGGCCACGGTCGACCACGTGCTGGCCACCTTCAAGCCGGTGGAGCGGGAGCTTGCCGATGCATCGCTGGCCGCCGCCGCCGACGCGGTCGAGCTGTGGCTGCGCGATGGGATAGACGCGGCCATGAACGAGTTCAACGGCCTGGACCTGGCGGGGAGCAACGCCAACGATGTGGCTCGATGAGCGACAGTCCGTCACAGTTGGTCATCAAGGCGGTGACGCTCGCAGCGAGGCGGGCGCCAAACGGGTGGCAGCGGGTCACGCGTGGTGGTTACACCCCGGCGGAGCGCTGGGTCGTAACGTTTGACGACGGCACGCGGGCATTCGCGAAGGTTGGGACCGTGGAGCGCGTCGGCGAGTGGCTTCGGACCGAGCATCGCGCGTATCGCGACATTGCTGGCCAATTCATGCCTCAGCTGCTGGGGTGGAGCGATACCCCTGTCGCCGCCCTGTTACTCGAGGACCTGTCGGACGGCTTCTGGCCACCACCCTGGAGCGAGGACCGTGTTGCGAGGATCCGAGCGATGCTCGACGAGGTGGCTGCAACCCGATGTCCACCCTGGGCGCCCGCCGCGGATGAGATTGAGCTGTTCACCGGGTGGTCCGACATCGCGCTGGACCCGGCGCCGTTCCTTTCGCTCGGCCTCGCGACCCGCGCGTGGCTGGACGCCGCGTTGCCGGCGTTGATCCGGTCGGAGCGGCCGCCCGAGATCGCCGGCGACCGGCTTCTTCATTTCGACGTGCGGAGCGACAACATCTGCTTCACGGCGGATCGCACGTTGCTCGTCGACTGGAACTGGATCGCTCGCGGGAATCCTCTCTTGGATGTCGCCGCGTGGCTTCCCAGCTTGGCGACGGAGGGCGGGCCCCTACCCGAGGAAGTCGAACCTGACGCCGCGATCTTTGCACCAGCGCTTGCCGGGTACTTCTGCTCGCATGCCCCGCTGCCGCGTGTTGAGGACGCGCCCCACGTCCGCGACGTGCAGCTGGAGCAGGCGCTGACGTCCCTGGCGTGGGCGGCCCGATCGCTCGGGCTGCCGCCTCCCGACGGACCGAGGTTCGTCCGCATCTCCTGACCAAGCCCGACTACCATTGGCCATCCATGTCCCCGTCGCGCGGTGGAGACCGCCGTGTCGCAGTGCTCGACGACGCCCTTCGGTCCCACCTGACCGAATCGGGCGCCGTTCCCGCGCCCGCGCCGACGCGAGGTGGCGCAGACCGTCGCGTTGCGGCGCTCACTGCCGAGTTGGCGAGGCAGCTGCCCGACCCCGGAGAGCTGCGTGTGCCCGCCGCCGCGCGGGCCGCTCATCTTGCTGCACGGCGGGCCGTCCTGGCGCCGGGCGTCCCGCTGGTGGCCGTGGCGCGCACCGATGACGAGGCACACCGCCTGGCCGACGACCTGGGTGCCTGGCTCCCCGCTGGCTCCGTCCGCGTCCTGCCTGAGCGAGCGGCCATGCCGCTGGAACGGGCGCTGCCCGAGCATGACGAGTCGGCCGAGCGGCTGCAGGTGCTCGCCTGGCTGGATGCGCGGCCGCGGAATGCGGTCGTGATCGCCCCGTTGCTGGCGCTGGTGCAGCGTTCCCTGTCACCGGC
>JBDUEE010000153.1:0-3622 GCA_040002615.1 Chloroflexota bacterium
GGACGGACGTGCCTATCCCGGCCGCGGAAAGCTGCTCGATCACTTCCTCGCGGCTGATGGCCAGCTCCTCCAGCCGCAGGGCGACCACGTACAGGTGCCACGCGTGGCGATCACCCTCGCGCCGGGGTGGGGTCTCCAGCAGCGGCGTGCCCGCGAAGGCCCGATCGTAGGCAGCGGCGATCTCCTGGCGCGCCGCGGCCAGCTCGTCCAGCCGCTCCAGCTGGACCAGGCCGATGGCGGCGGCCAGGTCGGTCAGGTTGTACTTGAAGCCCGCCTCAGCCACCTCGTAGAACCAGCGGCCGCCGGCTCCATAGCGGTTCCAGGCGTCGGCGTTGATGCCGTGCAGCCGCATGCGGCGGGCGCGCTCGGCGATGGCATCGTCGTCGGTGACCAGCATCCCGCCCTCCCCGCCGGTGGTCATCGTCTTCGTCGCGTAGAAGCTGAAAGCGGCCGCGTCGCCCAGCCGTCCGGTCGGCACGCCGCCGGCGTCGGCGGGCAGCGCGTGGGCGGCATCCTCGACGATCTTCACCCGTTCGCCGGCCACCTGCCGAATCGGCTCCGGGTCGACCGCCTGTCCACCGAAGTGGACCGTCATGATCGCCCGCGAGCGTGGCGTGAGCGCCTCGGCCACCTGCTCGGCGCCGATCAGCCGATCCTCGCCAACGTCGGACAGCACCACACGCGCGCCAAGGTACGTGCACACCTCGCCGCAGGCGGTGAACGTATAGGTCGGCACAACCACCTCGTCGCCGGGCCCGATGCCCATTGCCTCAAGCGCCAGGTGCAGGGCCGCCGTCGCCGAGTTGACGGCCAGCGCGTGCCGCACGCCCAGACGAGCGGCGAACGCGTCTTCCAGGTCATGCGCGCGCTGGCCGGAGGTCAGCCAGCCGCTGCGCAGGACCTCCGTGGCAGCCGCGATCTCCCGATCGCCCATCGACGGCCGGTGGAACGGGATCGGTTCCGGAGAAGTGTCGGTCAAGAGAGCCTCGCGATATCGGGCAGCAGGCTATCGGCGGCTGGTGCCGATGGTCAACGGTACTCCGGTCCTACCAGGTGGGAAGGTCGTCGCGGATCTCTCGAAAGGGGGGCTGCGCGCGGTCACGGTCGGAGAGGATGGGGTGGGGCTCCGGCCAGTCGATCCCGAGGTCCGGATCGTCCCAGGCGATGCCGCGCTCCGCGTCCGGGTCCCAGACCGTGCTCAGGCGATAGCAGACGTCGGCCACGTCCGAGACGACGCAGAAGCCGTGGGCAAATCCAACCGGAACGTAGAGCTGGCGGTGGAGCACGTCATCCAGCTCCAGGGCCTGGTGGCGACCGAACGTTGGCGAGCTGCGGCGAACGTCGACCACCACGTCCAGGATGGTGCCCTGCGAGACCCGCACCAGCTTGGCCTGGCCGGCCCCGACCTGGAAATGCAGGCCTCGGAGCGTTCCACGACCGGAGCGTGACTGGACGTCAAGCACGAAGTGGTCGCGGATCCCGGCCTCCTCCATCTCGTCGCGCCGGTACGTCTCCACCAGGAAGCCGCGCGCGTCGCCATGGACCACGGGCTCCAGCAGGACCAGCCCGGGCAGCTCCGTCTGGATGACCTGCATCACGCGACGCCCAGCAGCAGCAGGCCGGCGTACGCGGCGCTCGGCGGCCGCCAGTCCATCGTGCGCAGGCCGGCGGCATGCGCACGGCCCATGTCCAGCACCGCCCGCGGCGGCACAGCGCTGGCCCGCGGGTAGTCCGCCTGGCTGATCTGGACCAGCTCGAGCCCCGTCATGCCGGCCAGCAGCTCGACAGCCCATTCGTATCGCGACGTGGCGGGCTCGCCGGCCAGGTGCAGGATCCCGCGCAGCCCGCCAGCCACCGCAGTCGCGATGCCGCGCGCCAGGTCCGGCGCCCAGGTGGGATTGCCCAGCTCATCGGCAACCACGCGCAGCGCCTCGTCCCGCTCCCTCGCGCGCTGGGCGGCCGCCACGATTCGCGAGGGAAAGTTCGTGCCGCCCGGTCCGAAGATCCAGGCGGTCCGCACGATGAGGTGATCCGGGTTCTCCTCGGCCACCGCCTCCTCGCCGGCCAGCTTCGATGAGGCGTAGCCGTTGATCGGGTGCGGCGGGTCGTCCTCGGCGTAGGGGCGGTCGGATCGTCCGTCGAAGACCTCGTTGGTGCTCACCTGCACGCTCAGTGCTCCCAGCTGCGCTGCCACCTGCGCAAGACGGCCGGCGGCCACGGCGTTGATCTGCATGGCACGCTCCGGATCGCGCGCGCATCCGTCGACATCGGTCCAGGCCGCCGCATTCACCACCACGGTCGGCCGGTGGGCGGCCAGCGTCGAGATCGCAGAAGGGTCGGCGATGTCGAATGCCATCCGGTCCAGCCCTATCACCTCCGCGGTCTCGCCGAAGGCGACCACCAGCTGACGGCCCAGCTGGCCGCCGGCGCCGGTCACCACCACACGCTGCGGGGTCACTCGAGTGCGCGGCTCGTCGCCAGCCGGTCGCCGTACTGGCGGCGGTAGTAGTCCAGGTACTCGCCGCTCTTCAGGGAGCGCCACCAGTCCTCGTGGTCGCGATACCAGCTGATGGTGGTCGCCAGCCCGTCCTCGAACGAGTGGCGCGGTTCCCAGCCCAGCTCGCGGATGCGGGAGGCGTCCACCGAATAGCGGCGGTCGTGGCCGGCTCGATCCGCCACCAGCCGGACCAGTGATTCCGGCTGGCCGGTTTCGCGCAGGATGGCGCGCGTCAGCTCCACGTTGGTCATCTGCTGGCCTGAGCCGATGTTGTAGATCGTGCCGGCCTCGCCACGCAGCAGCGCGAGCTCAATCGCCTCGCAGTTGTCAGTCACGAACAGCCAGTCGCGCATCTGCAGCCCGTCGCCATAGAGCGGCAGCGGCTCCCCGTCGATGGCGTTGGTGACAAAGAGCGGGATCACCTTCTCCGGGTACTGGTTCGGCCCGTAGTTGTTGCTCGATCGGGTGATCACCACCGGCAGCCCGTGAGTGGTCGCGTGCGCCAGGACCAGCAGGTCGGCGCCCGCCTTGCTGGCCGCGTAGGGGCTGCGCGGAGCCAGCGGATCGCTCTCGCTCGATGATCCCGCCTCAACATGACCGTAGACCTCGTCGGTGCTGATCTGGAGGAAGAGCGGGTGGCCGTGCCGGCGCGCGGCCTCCAGCAGCACGTGCGTTCCCACGATGTCCGTCTGAATGAAGTCGCCGGCCGCCTCGATGCTGCGGTCGACATGCGACTCGGCCGCGAAGTTGACGATCGCATCCACGCGGTCCGCAACCTCGTCGACCACCAGCGGGTCGGCAATGTCTCCGCGCACGAACTCGAGCCGCGGGTCGTGCTCCAGGTCCGCAAGGTTGGCCATATTGCCGGCGTAGGTGAGCTTGTCCAGCACCACGACCTGCAGGCGGTCATGGCGTTCGAGCATCCAGTGCACGAAGTTGGAGCCGATGAATCCGGCGCCGCCGGTGACGAGCAGGCGGCCGATCTCCCGCACCACGTTCACGGCCGCACGGTCGACGGGTCCACCGTCTCCGCGGCGACCTGGTCGATGTCGTGCGCCGAGCGCACCGGCCGCACGCCGGCGAATCCGGCGGCGAACGCGGCCGACGCCAGCAGCGACTCGACCG
>JBDUEE010000154.1:0-3020 GCA_040002615.1 Chloroflexota bacterium
CTCGGCCGTGGGGCGGGCGCTGCCCAGCCTCGTTCGCGCCGTTGACCTTGCGGTCGCGACGTTGTGCTCAGGCGGGAGCGTGCACTACTTCGGCGCCGGAACGTCCGGGCGGTTGGCCGCGATGGACGCGGCCGAGCTCGTGCCGACGTTCGATCTCGAACCCGGACGAGTCGTGGCCCACCCTGCCGGCGGTCTGGGCGCACTGGAGGCTGCGCTGGAGGGGGTCGAGGACAACGAGTCCTCGGGACGCGAAGAAGCGGCCGGGCTTCGCGCCGGAGACCTCGCTGTTGGTTTGACCGCAAGCGGGCGCACTCCCTATGTGGCGGGTGCCCTGGCGGCGGCCCGCTCAGCAGGAGCCGACACCGTGCTGGTCAGCGCCGATCCGGATGCAGAGATCGCGCGGTTCGCCGACGTGCATGTGTGCGTCGAGACCGGACCGGAAGTTCTCACGGGCTCCACCCGCATGAAGGCTGGAACGGCGCAGAAGCTCGTGCTCAACGCGTTCTCGACGGCCACCATGGTGCGGCTCGGCCGCACCTACTCCAACCTGATGACCAGCGTGGTCGCGAAGAACTCCAAGTTGCAGGGCCGTAAGGTCGCGGTCCTGATCGAGGCCACCGGCGCCGACCAGGACAGCTGCATCCAGGCCCTCAAAGAGTCTGACGGTGATCTCAAGCTCGCCCTGGTCCAGCTGCTCGGACAGGTGGGCCGCCGGCAGGCGCAGAACGCACTCGATGCGGCCGACGGCATCGTCAGAGCAGCTCTGCGGACGCTCGACGGCTCGACGGAGGGCCAACGATGACGCGTCAGGTGGCGGTAAGGCGAGTCCGGGCCTCGTCGGTGGCAGCGCTCGGTTCTGCCTCGGCCAAGGCCAGCCAGGCCGCGCCTCCGACGCCGTTGGATGCCGACAGCAGTGGGCCTTGGAACCGCTCCCCGACCAACGTCCGTAGCTTCGCCCCGACCGGCGAGTCCTCTCGTGCGAGGCTTCCGGCAAGCACGATCGGCGTGACCTCGTCGGGTTGCCTGATCCGGGCGACGGTGCGAGCCAGCAGTCGGGCAGCCTCGTCGACGATCCGCTCCGCTTCTGGATCGTGCGCGGCGGCTGCCGCAACCACCAACGGCGCCAGCTCCGCCAGCCGAACCGGTGCCCGCGTGTTCAAGGTGTGGATGACGCGCGCACGCGCGGCGTTCGGGTCAGACTTCGCCACGGCATCGGCTGCACGCGTAGCACCGAGTTCGTGCAGCACAGAAGAGGCGAGCGCCCCCGGTGGCTCGTCAGCGTCCAGCGTCCCCAGCGTCACCCGGGCGGCTTCGCGGCCCAGCCAGTACCCAGACCCGTCGTCACCGAGTAGCCAGCCATGACCATCAGCAGTTCGAACGATGTGGCGGTCTCGCACCGCGCCGGCAACGGCACCGGTGCCGGCGATCACCACCGTGCCGTCTGCGTCTGCCGTACCGGAGGCGAAGGCGACCGCGAGATCTGGAGCGTACGTCGGAGAGCAACTCAGCCCGATGTCGGACCAGACGCGATCGAAGGCGTCGCGCACCTCGGGCTGATCCAGCGCCGAGCCACCCGCCACACCAACCACCGCCGCACGCACCCGGGCCGGGTCGATACCCGCGAATGCTTCGCGAAGCGCCTCGGCGAGGGCAGCCGCGGCGGTGTCAGGATGCGAGACCGGATTGCCGCCACCGGCACTACCGCGACGAAGCGGCGCGCCGTCGTACCCGGCCAGCAGGATGCGCGTCGACGTGCCGCCGATGTCAGCACCGAGGACAAGCCAGTCACTCGGTTGTCCGGCCGCATTCGAGTCCACGCCATTCTCCGATCTGCCATTCTCCGATCTGATGGCAGCAGCCTCTCACCTGATGCGAGATGCGCCATTACACCATCGATGCGGCGCCAGACCGCCCGACCACGCGATCGCCAAACGCGGCTTTTATGCCTTGACATTGAAGCTCGGGTCGGCGAGGTTCGGGCGCATGAGGACTCCCGACGACTCGGTGAGCTGCTGCACCGCGCCGCGCTGACCATGCGAGAGGACGAGCCTGGATGGTGGTAACTGCCGTCAGTGCCGAGGCCTACCTCGACACTGTGATACCTATCTTGGAGAGCGTCGCCGAGCAGGCATCCGAGCCTGTTCAGAAGGCGGCCGACATCGTCGTCGCCTCACTTCGCTCCGACGGTGTCGTCCAGGCCTTCGGATCCGGCCATTCGGAGGCGCTCACGATGGAGATCGCCGGTCGCGCGGGTGGACTCGTGCCCACCAACCGGATCTCGCTCCGTGACGTGGTCATCCTCGGTGGCGAGTCGCCAGACGTCCTCAGCGCCGGCATCCTCGAGCGCGACCCCGACGTCGCCCAGCGGCTGTACGACCTGGCCGCCCCGCATGCGTCAGATGTGTTCGTCATCGCCTCCAACTCTGGTGTCAACGGCTCGATCGTCGAGATGGCTCGCATCGTCAAGGAGAAGGGCCATCCACTGATCGCGATCACATCGGTCTCGCAGTCCGCCGACCTGCCGTCCCGTCACCCGTCCGGCACCAAGCTCGCTGACCATGCAGACGTGCTGCTCGACAACGGCGCGCCGTATGGCGATGCCGTGCTCGAGCTGCCCGGTGGTGGCGCGGTCGGCGCAGTCTCATCTCTCACTGGCGCTTTGTTGGCGCAGATGTTGGGTATAGAGGTCACCAAGAGGCTGATCGACGCGGGCGAGACACCACCGGTCTACCTCTCGGCGAACATCCCGGGCGGCGACGAGCACAACAACAACCTCGAACAGCGGTACGCAGGTCGGATCCGGCGCAGCGCATGACTCACCAGAACGCCCCTAAGGAGAGAACCGAATGAACACGCCGAACACATACTCCCGCCGCATCTTCCTGCAGCGCGCCGGCCTCGCCGCCATGGCCGTAGCCGGAGGTTCCTCCGTCCTGGCGAGCTGTGCCAGCGGCGGCGGCGGAGAAGACAAGGTCACCGGCGGCGGCGGGGACAAGACGAGCGACAACCCGTTCGGCGTG
>JBDUEE010000155.1:0-3164 GCA_040002615.1 Chloroflexota bacterium
GCCATTGGCGGATCCTGTTCATTGCCGCCGCGGTGGCCGTCGTGCTCTGGCCGCTGCCCGCCCTGGCCGCCGACCTCGTCACCTTCACGCTGCCCTGGGCGCTGGCCAACGGCATCACCTCCAGCGTCTTCTCGCTCTCCTTCAACGTGCTGTCCAGCTCAGCGACCGATGCGACCCGAGGGCGTGTCATGACCTTCGCCTACCTGCCGGTCAACCTCGGCTATGCAGTGGGACCGGCGCTGGGTGCGGTCGTGGCGAGCACGTCGGCCGGCCTGACGGCCATCTTCCCGCTGGCGGCGGTGATCACCGCCCTGGACATTGGGGCTCTGGCGGTCGCGCGACGGCAACCGGTTGAGGGGTAGGGCAGCGGCTGCGGCGACCCGCTATTCAGCACGGATATGGTGTCGAGAAGATGAGCCGATTTCGGGTGTCTGGGACATCGGCGTATGCACCGCGGGGCATAGCTTGGTGCTAAATACGGACCACGTTGCCGACACCATATCCACACTGAATAGGCGGCCGCGGCTCGGGGCTAGATGCGGCCCTTCCAGATGCCGGCCGGCTCGAACTGCATCGGCACGTCGACGAGGATCAGCTCGCTGGCTTCAAGGGCGCTGATGGCGAGCTGGTCTTCATCAATCACCTTGACCGCATCACCCGTCGCCAGCTCCTCGCCGCCGAAGCTGGCCGCCCCCTCGATCAGGTATCCATACACGCCTCGGCCAGGACCGATGTGATGCACCACCTCCGTCCCCGGCTCCAGGGAGGCGACATGAACCGATGCGTCCTGGTGCACCTTCACCACCTCGCCACCTTCAGGACCGATCACCTTAAGCAGACGGTCGGTACGGCCCTCCCTGGTGAAGATGCGCTGCTCGACGCCAGGAGGGAGGTCGCCGGTGTCCGGCAGGATCCAAATCTGGATGAAGCGCATCGGCTCATCCTTCGACGCATTGAGCTCGGAATGCAGGGCACCCGAGCCGAGTGTCATGCGCTGGACCGATCCGGCGGGCAGGGGACCGAACGCCCCGCCAACGTTGTCCTGGTGGCCGAAGGTGCCTTCGACGACGTAGGTCAGCCCCTCGACGTCGCGATGCGGGTGGAGCGGCCAGACGGCGCCAGGAATCAGCCGGTCGTCGTTGAAGACTCGCATGGCGCCGAACGAGTCGTTCTCCGGGTCGCGGTACTGGTCGAAGCTGAAATGCCAGCGGGCGCGGAACCAGTCGCCGTTGATGTCGTAGATGTCCCTGTCGCGTCGGACGGTGATCATTCGAGCGATCATGCGGGAGAGCGGTCGCTGGTGTCGAGGGCGGGTTGTGCTGCACGGCTGCACAGGTGCACGAGCGGGTCCGACAGGAGCGACCGCATCGGCTTCGTCCAGACCGGAATCTCCGGCATCGGTCCTGCAAGGTAGCCGGGCATGCCGTATCAGACGATCTCCGACCTGCCCGAGGAGCAGGTCGATCAGTACAGCCGCCATCAGAAGCACGCGTTTCTGAAGGCGTTCAATAATGCGCTGGAGGAGTACGGCGACGAGTCGCGCGCCTTTGCTGTCGCGCATTCCGCCGCCCAGCGCGCGCCGCGCGAAGAGCCGGGCGACGACGGCTCCTCTACCTAGGATTGCCGCTTGCAAACGGATCAGCCGGCGAGTCTAAAGGCCAACATGGCCCACTTAGGTCCAAAATTGGGCCGATTTCAGGCCGTTCGTTGGTGATTTGGATCACAGGCTGAGCCATATGGCTCGCATGGGGCGTCATAGGTGCGTTTCGTTGGCCATTAGCCTCGCGGGCTGAACCAACAAAGAGCTCCAACCGCACAGCTGCCGTTTTCGGCACCGATCCTGCACGTACAGCGGGTATGCCAAACAAGGCGATCTCAGATCGGACTCGGGAGCGGGTCAGCCAGTTCAGCCGCTACCAGAAACGCGCCTTTCTGAAGGCGTTCGGCAGCGAACGGATGGAGCAAGATGAGTCGGCGCCATTGCGGTCGCGGATCCTGCTGCGCAACGAGCGTCGCGCGAAGATCCAGTGGACGCTGAGCGGCCAGCACACCCGCTAGGCACGACCTTCGGCTGAGGAGCTCGCCTGATGGCAGCTCCCTCCTCACGGCTGCGGCGCACCCGCCAGGCTTCGGCGGGTGCGACCTTCCGAAGCCCCTGCGCCACTCCTTTGAGCGCTCGCGGTAGGGCCGGCACGCCTGCCTGGCGACCAGTCCCGTGAGGCACGCCGCGCGAGGAGCCAATGGAGAACGGTCCCTCCTCCTAGTCTCGCCGATGGCAAACGGAACAGCAGGCGAGTCTAATGACCAACATGCCGGGCTCTGGGTTCAGATTTGGGCGCGATTTCAGCGCGGCGTTGGCGGTTTGAATCGTAGGCTGACCCGGATCGCCAAGACGGGGCACGTTTTCTCTGCCCGGTGGCCGTTAGGCTCGCCGGCTGAGGCAAATCGGAAACTGCACACGCACGGCCTGCTGAGGGCGTCCCCTATAGCCGGCCGGCGTCGATGATCCGCTGGAGGAACTCCCGGGTGCGAGGCTCACGCGGAGCGGTGAAGATCTGCTCCGGCGGGCCCACCTCCAGGATCCGCCCCTCGTCCAGGAACAGGACGCGCGAGGCGATGTCCCGAGCGAAGCTCATTTCGTGGGTGGCGATAACCATGGTCATGCCCGTCACGGCCAGCTCGCGAATGACATTGAGGACCTCGGCCACCAGTTCCGGGTCCAGCGCCGACGTGACCTCGTCCAGCAGCAGCAGGTCCGGTTGCATGGCCAGCGCCCGCACGATTGCCACGCGCTGCTGCTGCCCGCCGGAGAGCCGATCCGGGTAGTCGAGCCGCTTGTCGGCGAGGCCGAAGCGCTCCAGCAGCTGGGTGGCCGCGGCGTCGGCGTCGGCGCGCGACAGGCCCAGCACCTTGCGCGGCGCCAGCATCACGTTTTCCAGCACCGACATATGCGGGAACAGGTTGAATGCCTGGAACACGATTCCGATCCGTCGCCGGATGCGATCCACGTCCACGCCCTCGGCGGTGATCTCCTCGCCCTCAACGACCACCCGGCCCGCATCGATCGGCTCGGTCAGGTTGATGCAGCGCAACAGGGTCGACTTGCCGGAGCCTGACGCGCCGATGACGGCCACGATCTCGTGCTCGGCCAGCCGCAGGTCGAT
>JBDUEE010000156.1:0-2553 GCA_040002615.1 Chloroflexota bacterium
GGTCGTCGTCCTCCGTGCGCAGCAGGGCGGGGTTGTACCAGCCCACCCGCTCGAACGCGCTGGAGCGATAGACCCCCAGGTAGACGGACTCGACCTCGCGCGCCTCGCCCTCGAAGTGGAACTGCGACCCGCCGGATCCGAACGCGCTCTGCAGCGCCAGCGCCATGGCCCGGCCGATGGCGGTGCGACCCACTGGGCGCATCGGTCCTCCCACCGCTGCAGCGTCGGTCGCGGCCAGCGACGACACCGCCTGGGCCAGGTAGTCCAGCTCAATGCGAGCCTGGGCGTCCACGAAAGCGACCAGCTCGGCATCGGTCCAGGCCAAAGCGATGTTCAGGGCCGACCCCCGATCCCCGGCTGGATTTTGGAGCACGTGCACCTGCGGCCCACCCAGGCCGCGGGCGATTTCCATGGTTCGGTCGTCAGATGGACCGATGACCAGCAGCACCTCGTCCGCCGGCCTCGACTGGCGGAGGATGGCGGCCAGGCACGCAACCAGCAGGTGCTCGGCATTGCGCGCCGGGACCACCACCGCCAGCTTCATGCCGCGCCGCCGAAGCCCAGGGTCGCACCGAAGGCACGCCAGGCGCGCCCAGCCCGCCGCGGTGCTGCGATGCTGAAGCCCACCGCCCGCAGGAACATGAGCACCACCGCCAGCGCCGTGCCCGGCGGCCCGTACCACTTGCTCAGGTAGAGCCGCATCGAGCGGGCGTGGCGCGGGCTGAAGTGGTAGTCCTCTCTGCTGCTGGCACCGCCGATGTGCGGCACCACGGCTTGCGGCACGTAGCGAATCGCCATGCCGGCCTTGAGGGCCCGCCGGCACAGATCGGCGTCCTCGAAGTATAGGAAGAAGTCCTCGTCGAAGCCGCCGATCTCCTCGTACGCCGCCCGCCCCATGGCACACACGCTGCCAGAAACCATCGTCGTGTCGACCGGCTCGGTTGAGTCGATCGCCTGGTCGTACTCGCGCGCCAACCGGCTTGAGCGCACCAGCGATCCAGCCAGCGGCCAGCCTGCAACCAGGCGAGCGACGTGGTGCAGGCCCAGCGCGCGCACGATCAGGTCCGACGGCGCCGGCAGCAACCCCGCCGAGCGCTGGATGTCCCCGTCCTCGCCAATCAGGCGGGCCGCTGCGATGCAGCGTCCGCCGTGGCGTTCGACCTCGTGCACCAGGGAGGCGGCCGCGGCTTTAGTGATCTGGGCGTCCGAGTTGAGGAAAAGAAGTACAGCCGTGGTGGCACGCGAGGCCGCCATGTTCGCTGCCCGCCCGTAGCCCGTGTTGGTCGGATTGACAACAAAGTCGACGCGGTCATCCTGCAGCGCGTGCAAGAGCTCGCCGGTCTCGTCGCCGGAGCCGTTGTCCACAATGATCACTTGCCGCACATCGTCCAGCGCGAGCGCACTGGCTGCAGCGGACGCGGTCAGCTGCGGCGTTCGATACGAGACGATGAGCACCGACAAGTCAGACAAGGCCGCATGATCGTCCCATACGCGATTCGGAGGAGGTGACTCGCATTCGCTGGCGTGAGTGGGTCTGGATGCATACCAGGCCGCCGTTTGATCGCGCGCGCGATCAGTCAGGCCTCTGCAACGTGTGCGGCCGGGATTCTCGGTTCATTTACAACCGCTGGGCTCTGCCTGAACGGATGGCTGAGGACATCGGACAGGAATCGGTCCGCGAAGCGTATCGCTGGCGCGAAAGCATGTGGTGCTCCCATTGCGGTGCGAGCACCCGGGAGCGTGGCTTCTGGAGCGTCCTCATCAATCACTTTGCCCCGGCCGCAAATTCAGCGGCGGATCTCGTCAATGAACCAGCGTTCCGAGCGCTTCGCATTGCCGAAATCAATCGTTTGAACGCCGGCCACAGATATCTCGATGGCCTTGACAATCTGACGTATGCCGAATATCCCGACGAGGACATCCAAGCCCTGAGCTATGCCGACGGGTCCTTCGACTTGGTGCTTACAAGTGACACTCTCGAACATGTTCCTGACTATGAGCTGGCCCTCACAGAGACCCTCCGCGTCCTTCGACCAGGCGGCTCGCACGTGCTGACCGTCCCACTTCGGCCTGATCTCGCCGCGACGCGCAACCGGGCGGGCATGAAGCCGGTATTCCACGGAGTCGCGCCCGGGCCATGGGCATTTGTTCGGCGCCCAGCCTATGACATGAAGTGTCTTCACGATTTCGCCATGGATTTTGATTCCAAATTGGAGGCCGCAGGATTCGAGGTCGAGGTCCACGGGACCGGCATCGAGGTGGTGTTCTGCGCACGACGGCCCTCATGAGCCAGGACAGTGATCACGACCGCCTCCAAGGAGACTCGATGAATGACGAATCGGGCACGTCCCGCTTCTGGGAAAGGCTGTCTGGGCGCCATCTGTCCGATCTGGCGCGATTCGGTTACGACGCAATCAAGCGGCGACAGGCGCTGGAATACTTCACGTGGCAATGGGGCTTCGGTAGATCGCTTCTCGATCCACAGCTTCGATTCCTCATTCGTCACACATCCGCATCCTCGTGGAAGAGTGCATGGCAGCAGCCGGTAATGCC
>JBDUEE010000157.1:0-5297 GCA_040002615.1 Chloroflexota bacterium
CCGACTCCCGCCCCGATGTGGACGGGCCGTGGACAAGTCCGCTATTTCGTGACGAACTTCGTGGACAAGTGGGTTGGCAGGGGCGGCGGGGACCCGTAACGTAGTTCTTGTCCCGGAGGAGCCGGGCAACGTTCCCGAGATTGCATCAACGGGGCGGGGCAAGGTTCCTACGGGACATTTCTTTGTGCCCGCGGCTTTGTGCCCGCGGCTCTCCGTTCCCGCGGCCGGTGCCCTAGTTCGCGGCCCGCAGCAGCCAGGACCGATAGGTCGGCCGGAAGCCCAGCTCGCGCAGCTGCTCGGCAATGGCCGACTCGGCGGGCGGCACCCGATCCACCCGTTCCAGGCGCAGCTCGCGCATCGGGCCAGAGGGTGCCAGCAGCCGCGGCACGGATGCGAGCGCGGCCCGCGCCACCGCGCCGTCGGCAAAGGCAGGCAGCGTCAGCAGTCCCTTGCCGCCACGTTCGACGTACAGGGCGGCCTCACCGTCCACCATGACGAGGTAGGCGCCGGCGGCGCGCTGCAGGGGTAGGCGATCGGCACCCTCGTCACGTGGCCAGGGCAGGGTGGCCCCGTATGGCTGCGCGGGGTCCGCGGCGGCAAGCAGCGTGACCCGTGGCCCTGCCTCGGAATCGGGCTCGCGCTCGGCGCGCAGGCGGTCGACGGCGCCGGGCATCGCAAACTGCGCAGCGCCAAGCCCTTCCACGAAATACCCGCGACGCACCCGCCCCGCCTCCTCCATTGCCTTCAGCAGCGCGTAGACCGATGCGAATCCGCCGGCCAGCCCCTCGGCCAGGACGGCTTCGCGCGTGACCACGCCATGGCGTTCGAGCAGGGCCAGCGCAGTAGCGTGTCCGCGCTCGGTTGGGGAGCGTCCCTCCCCCACCAGGTCTGCGGTGAGCGACCAGCGTCCGGCGGCGCGCGGCGGCCCCATTCCGGCGGGCCGGCCCTGGCGCACAGAGCGCGACCGCGAGCGCGGCAGGTTCAGCGCGCGAAGCGCCGCGAAGGTGTCGTTGGTGATCTCGCCGGACCAGACCAGGTCCCACAGCGCGTCAAGCAGCTCGTCGTCTGAGCGGGCTGCGCTGATCGAGAGACGCAGCGCGCCGAAGAACGACGCCCCGCGCCGCCCCAGGTGCTCACGGATGGCGTCGTGCAGCTCATCCTCCGGCCGCTCTCCGGGCTCGAAGGCACCGGCCGAGGCCAGCAGCTCGGCACGGTCGCGCCGGTAGATCGCCACGCGGCCGTCGTCACGTCCCAGCGGCCCGCGGCCGATCCAGACGACCTCACCGGCGGAGCCCAGCTCGTCCAGCAGGCGAGGCGTGTAATCCCGCACCCGGGCAGGCAGGATGTCCCGCTCCAGGATGGATGCCGGCAGCGGAAAGCCCTCCAGCTGGCCAATCACTTCAAGCAGCCGATCGTGGCCCCTGGCCGCTGAGCCGATGCCATGCCAGGCCGGCAGGAAGCGGCCGAACGCCGCCGTCGGGACGGGCTCCACCTCGCGACGCAGGCGCGCCAGCGAGCGGCGGCGCAGCGAGCGCAGCACATCTGCATCGGCAAACTCATGCTCGGTGCCACCCGGCCGGAAGGCGCCCTCCAGCAGGGTGCCGGTCGCGACCTGCGCCCGCAGCCGCTCCTGCACGCGCGACGGCGCGATTCCCCAACGCGACGCCGGGGAAGCTGCGGTGAACGGCGAATGCGTGCGTGCCCAGCGCAGCAGCAGGGCGTCCAGTGGCGGCGGGGCGGCCGGATCGGCGGCCTGCAGCCACGTCTCGGCCACGCCCGGTGGCGGACTGGCGCCAAAGGCATCGCGGTAGCGGGCCACATCCTCGATTGCGATCCAGCGCGGCTCGCCGCCCAGCCGCAGCGGGACGATCCGTCGGTCGCGCTCCAGGCCTACCAGCGCGGCCTCTACCGCCGGCAGGTCGGTCCGGGCTGCCACCTCGTCCGTGCGCAGGTCGCCGATGCGCCGCAGCAGGTCGTGCAGCCCGTCCACGGTGCGGACCCGCCTTCCGCCGGTCAGGGCCTGGAGCTCCAGCTCTAGGTCGGTGGTGGCCGCGGGGTCAAGCAGCTCGCGCAGCTCATCTGCGCCCAGCAGCTCGGCCAGCAGCTCGCGATCGAGGGAGAGGGCCTGTGCCCGGCGCTCGGCAAGGGGGGCGTCGCCCTCGTACAGGTAGGTGCCGACATAATCGAACAGCAGGCCGGTGGCGAACGGTGACGCCGACCGCGTCTCGACCGATGCCACCCGGATCGCCCGTGAGCGGATCCCGCCCAGCACCTCCTTGAGTGCGGGCACGTCGAACACGTCGGACAGGATCTCGCGGTACGTCTCCAGGATGATCGGGAAGGATCCGTAGCGGCTGGCCACGGTCAGCAGGTCGGATGATCGCTGGCGCTGCATCCACAGCGGCGTGCGCTGCCCGGGTCGCCGGCGCGGCAACAGCAGGGCGCGGGCCGCGTTCTCGCGGAAATGGGCGGCAAACAGCGCCGAACCGCCCAGTGCACTCATCAGGACGTCCTCCAGCTCGTCAGGCGCGAGCAGGAACAGCTCCTCGCCCGGCGGTTCGGTGGCATCCGGCAGCCGCAGCGCGATGCCGTCATCGGTCCAGATGGCCTGTGCCGGCCGGCCCTCCTCGGCCAGGCGCGCCTCGACCGCCATGGCCCACGGGGCGTGGATACGGCCGCCGAACGGCGACAGCAGGCACAGGCGCCAGTCGCCCAGCTCGTCACGGAAGCGCTCGACCACCAGCTGGCGGTCGGTGGGCAGCGCGCCGGTCGTCTCGCGCTGCTCGGCCAGGTAGGCGACCAGGTTGCGGGCCGCCAGCGGATCGAGGGCATGGTCATCGCGCAGGCGCGCCTCGGCGGCATCGGCCTTCATCGGCTCAAACTCGCGCAGGAAGGCCCCGATCGCCCGCCCCAGCTCGATCGGCCGGCCGATCCCGTCGCCCTTCCAGAAGGGCATCTTGCCCGGCTCGCCAGGCGCCGGCGTGACCAGCACCCGGTCCGGCTTGATCTCCTCGATCCTCCAGCTGGAGGCGCCCAGCAGGAAAACCTCGCCGACCCGCGACTCGTAGACCATCTCCTCATCCAGCTCGCCGACGCGCCGCCCCTTGCCGTCCCCATCGCCTGCCAGGAAAACGCCGTACAGGCCGCGGTCCGGGATGGTTCCGCCCGACGTGATGGCCACCACTCGCGCGTCGTTGCGGCTGATGACGGTGTCCGCCGCGCGGTCCCAGACGACGCGTGGCCGCAGCTCGGCGAACTCGTCGGAGGGATATCGGCCGGAGAGCATGTCGAGCACGCCCTCCAGCTGTTCCCGCGATAGGTCCCTGAACGGGTGCGCGCCGGTGACCAGGGTGTGCAGGTCGCCCACTGACCAGGCCCGATCGGCGCAGGTGGCCACCAGCTGCTGAGCCAGCACGTCAAGCGGGTTGCGCGGGATGCGTGTCTCCTCGATCGCCCCGTCCAACATGCGCCGCACGACCACCGCCGCCTCCAACAGGTCTCCCCGATACTTGGGAAAGATCTTGCCGGTGGAGGGGGCGCCAACCTGGTGCCCGGCCCGCCCGATTCGCTGCAGGCCGGCTGCAACGCTGGGCGGCGCCTCGATCTGGATCACCAGGTCGATGGCGCCCATGTCGATCCCCAGCTCCAGGGAGCTCGTTGCCACCAGTGCCGGCAGCCGCCCGTCCTTGAGCGCCTCCTCGATCTCGAGTCGCTGCTCCCTGGCGATGCTGCCGTGGTGGGCACGCGCCAGCTCCTCGCCGGCCAGCTCGTTGAGCCGAGCGGCCAGCCGTTCCGCCAGCCGCCTGGAGTTGACGAAGACGAGAGTGGACCGATGCGCCCTGATCAGCTCCAGCAGTCGCGGGTGGATGCTTGGCCAGATGGAGCGGCGCCCATCCGGAGCGGCAGCCGGGCCGCCAGGCCGCCCACTGACGTCCAGCTCCTCGCCCATGCGGGTCATGTCCTCGACGGGGACGATCACCTCCAGCTCGAGCCGTTTGCGCTCCCCTACATCCACGATTCGGACCTCGCGGTCCGTGCCGACGCCACCCAGGAAGGCGGCTATCGCCTCCAACGGTCGCTGCGTGGCCGACAGCCCGATGCGCTGGGGCGGCATGTCGGTCAGCGCCGCCAGCCGCTCCAGGCTCAGCGCCAGGTGCGCTCCGCGCTTGGTGCCGGCGATGGCGTGCACCTCGTCGACGATCACATGCTCCACCCCACGCAGCGCCTCGCGCGCCTGGCTGGTGAGCATCAGGTACAGGCTCTCCGGAGTGGTGACCAGGATGTCGGGCGGGTCCTTGGCCAGCTGGCGGCGCGCCTCCGCCGGGGTGTCGCCGGTCCGCGATCCCACGCGAACCTCCTGGAGCGTGATTCCCGATCGCTCCGCGGTACGGCGAATGCCAGCCAGCGGTGCGCGCAGGTTGCGCTCGACGTCGTAGGTCAGCGCCTTGAGCGGCGACACGTACAGGACCCGCAGCCGCTTTTCCCTGGACCGTGGCTCCGTTTCAGTGAAGAGCTTGTCGAGCGTCCACAGGAAGGCGGCCAGCGTCTTGCCGCTACCGGTGGGGGCGTGGAGCAGAGTGTGCTCGCCGGCGGCGATCGCCGGCCAACCCAGCGCCTGAGCCCGCGTCGGCTCGGCGAAGGCCTCCGAGAACCAGGCGCGGGTCGGCTCTGAGAAGAGGTCGAGGGGATTGGCGGCGTTGGACATCGGCATCAGTCAGTCTATTCGGCTGGACGATACGAGCCATTCTTGCCACGGACCGTCAGGAATTCGATTCGCTGACCGGAACAAGCACGGCACGCGAGGCGATTGGGGCCCGGGGTAGCACTCCATGTGCTCACAGCGACCGAAATGACTGACAATCTGGCGCTGGCAGCACCACCAGTGCTCAATCCGACTGAAATAAAGGCAAGTCTGGCGTTGTGAATACCTGGAGTGCTAACAGGGCGCGGCCACGAGTCCCAACCGACCGGCGCAGCGCCCGCATCAGCAGGTACTTGCGTACGCAACTACACTACGCGTATGGACGAACGAATTCGCCGCGCGCTGTCGCGCGGCCACACCATTGACCTGACCACAACCGGCCGCCGCAGCGGGTTGCCCCGTCGTGTGGAGCTCGTCTTCCACGCCATCGATGGCGGCGTCTACATCAGCGGCATGCCTGGCTTCCCGCGCGCCTGGCTGGCCAATATCCGCGCCAATCCGTCCGTCATCTTTCATCTCAAGGGACCGGTCCAGGCCGACCTGCCGGCCACGGCTCGCGAGATCACCGAACCCGAAGAGCGACGCCGGATCATGG
>JBDUEE010000158.1:0-10014 GCA_040002615.1 Chloroflexota bacterium
TCGGACGGCGATCGGATCGTGAGCATCGCGGTCTTCATCGACGATCGGCTGCCCGGGGAGGCGGCCGAGCCCGCCGATCCTGCGGAAGAGTAGCCGTCAGGTAGGCAGACAGCGGATTATTCAGCCGGGTCATTCAGCGTGGATATGCTGTCGAGGCGCGGCGTGTGATTTGACGTCGATTCATGCGTCAGCGGGCATATCCCGACCGAGCCGGCCCGCGATTTCGGGCCCAACTTCTGGACACCATATCTGTGATGCATAGACGGGGCGGGCACATCCGCCAGGGTGCCGTGGAGCCGACCCGCTAGAATCGGGACCCGCGACACCGGCACGCCAGGAGACGAACGTGTACGCCGACGAGTTCAGCATCTACGCCGGCAACGCCAACCGGCCGCTTGCCGAGCAGATCTGCCGCTACCTGCGCACCCACATGGGTGAGGTCGAAGTATTCCAGTTCGCCAACGAGAACATCTTCGTGCGCGTCATGGAGAACGTCCGCGAGCAGGATGTCTTCCTGGTGCAGCCCACCTGCCGGCCGGTCAACCAGTCGATCATGGAGCTGCTGATCATGATCGACGCCTTCAAGCGGGCCAGCGCCGGCCGCATCACGGCGGTGATGCCGTTCTACTCGTACGGACGCTCGGATAAGAAGGATCAGCCCCGGGTGCCGATCACGGCGCGGCTGGTGGCGGACATGCTGACCGTGGCCGGTGCCGACCGGGTCCTGACCATGGACCTGCACCAGGGCCAGATCCAGGGATTCTTCAGCATCCCGGTCGACGAGCTGACTGCCATCAACATCCTGAGCCGCTACATACAGGCAAAGGAGCTGCCGGACGTCGTGGTCGTCAGCGAGCTGGGGTTTGCCAAGCGCGCCCGCAACTTCGCCGAGATCCTGCAGGCCCCGCTGGCCATCGTCGAGAAGCGCCGCCTGGGCAACGAGGACAAGACCGAGCTGATGAACGTCATCGGTGAGGTGGCCGGCAAGACGGCGGTCATCATCGACGACGAGATCGACACCGCCGGCTCGCTGATCGAATCGGTCAACGCCCTGGTGGCCGAGGGAGCGCGCGAGGTCTACTCCTGCGCGACGCACGGCGTGTTCTCCGGCTCTGCGCTGGAGCGCATCTCGGGCAGCGCGCTGCGCGAGGTGATCGTGACCGACACCATCCCGCTGCCCGACGCCGCGCCGGAGGGGCTGATCACGGTGCTCGGCGTGGCGCCGCTGCTCGGCGAGGCGATCAAGCGCATTCACCGCGGGGAGAGCGTGGGCGCGCTCTTCTCGTCCGAGGTGCAGTTGGTCGAGGAGATGACCTTCTGGGGCAGCCACGCTGAAGAGGACGACGAGCCGCCGGCGATCCCCATCGCTCGGTAACCTCGCCTCGCGGCCGCCGGGTCAACCGATCGGGGGCTGACTGGCCAGGCCCGCCCGGGGCCGTGAACCGGCTCGCGGCTATACTCGATGCTCCCATGATGAAGTTCTTCACCCGGCTGGTGGACTCGAACGATCGGGAGGTCCGCCGGCTGGAGCCACTGGTCGCCCGCATCAACGAGCTGGAACCGGAGTTCGAATCCCTGTCCGATGCGGACCTGCGTGGCAGCACAGAGAAGCTGCGCGCCCGCCTGCGCAACGAGCTGGGTGAGCTGCTGATGCCGATCGAGCTGCGCGAGGTGGCGCCCGGCGAGGAGGAAGAGACCGAGCTGGCCGGCGGCGATCCCGCACGCCATAGCGAGGAGCGCAAGGAGCAGCGCAAGGCTGAACGGGCGCAGATCGATGCCGCCCTGGACGAGATCCTGCCGGAGGCGTTCGCCGCGGTCCGAGAGGCCATGAAGCGGGCGCTGGGCAAACGCCACTACGACGTGCAGCTGGTCGGCGGCATGGTCCTGCACCGGGGCGCAATCGCCGAGATGAAGACCGGCGAGGGCAAGACCTTCGTGGCGCCACTGGCCGCCTACCTCAACGGGTTGACCGGCCGCGGCGTGCACGTGGTCACCGTCAACGACTACCTGGCCAAGCGCGACGCACAATGGATCGGCCAGGTGTTCTGGCAGCTGGGCATGAGCGTCGGCAGCATCCAGCACGACACCGCCTACCTGTTCGACCCCGACTTCCCACAGACCGATGAGCGCCTGCGCAACCTGCGGCCGGTGCCTCGGCTGGAGGCCTATGAGGCCGACGTGACCTACGGCACGAACAACGAGTTCGGGTTCGACTACCTTCGCGACAACCTGGTGATCGACCTTGCGCAGCGCGTCCAGCGCGATCATTTCTACGCGATCGTCGACGAGGTGGACAACATCCTGATCGACGAGGCGCGGACCCCGCTGATCATCTCCGGCCAGGCCGAGGAATCTGCCGACAAGTACGTCCAGTTCGCGCGCCTGACTCCCCGGCTGAAGGCCGTGGAGGATTACATCCTGGACGAGAAGTTCAAGCAGGTCGCCATCACCGAGGCCGGCACGGACAAGATGGAGCGCTGGCTGGGCGTCGACAACTTGTTCGGCAACGACTTCAGCCTGTCTCGCCACCTGGAGCAGGCGCTCAAGGCGGAGGTCCTCTACCAGCGCGACCGCGACTACGTCATCAAGGACGGCGAGGTGGTGATCGTCGACGAGTTCACCGGCCGCCTGATGCCGGGCCGGCGCTGGAGCGAAGGGCTGCACCAGGCGGTCGAGGCCAAAGAAGGCGTCAAGATCCAGAGCGAGTCGCGCACGCTGGCCACCGTGACCTTCCAGAACTACTTCCGCATGTACGACAAGCTGGCGGGCATGACCGGTACCGCCGAGACCGAGGCGGAGGAGTTCAGCAAGATCTACGGCCTGGAGGTCGTGGTGGTGCCGACCAACCGCGACATGGTGCGCGACGACTTCGCCGACCTCGTCTTTCGGAACCAGAAGGGCAAGTGGAACGCGGTCATTGACGAGATCGTGGAGGAGCATGAGAAGGGACGGCCGGTGCTGGTCGGCACGATCAGCGTGGCCGTCAGCGAGATGCTTGGCGAGCTGCTGACCCGGCGCGGCGTCAAGCACAGCGTGCTGAATGCGAAGTTCCACGAACACGAGGCAGAGATCGTGGCGCAGGCCGGTCGCTCCGGCGCGGTCACCATCGCCACCAACATGGCCGGGCGAGGGACGGACATCCTGTTGGGCGGCAACCCCGAGATGCTGGCCGCCGATCTGCTGCACAAGGCCGGCACCAATGTCCTGGAGGCGTCGCCGGAGCAGTACCAGGCCGCGCTGGCCGAGGCTGATCAGATCTGCGCCGAGGACCGCGACAAGGTCATCGGGGCCGGCGGCCTGCACATCGTGGGAACCGAGCGCCATGACGCGCGGCGCATCGACAACCAGCTGCGCGGCCGTTCCGGGCGGCAGGGAGACCCGGGCAGCAGCCGCTTCTACCTGTCGCTGGAGGACGACCTGATGCGGCGCTTCGCATCGGATCGGGTCAGCGGCATCATGGGCCGACTGGGCTTCGACGATGAGACGGCGCTCGAATCGGGAATGGTCAGCCGAACCATCGAGGGCGCCCAGACGCGGGTCGAGGGCTACAACTTCGACGCCCGCAAGCACGTCGTGGAATACGACGACGTCATCAACCGGCAGCGCGAGACGATCTACCACGAGCGCGAGCGGATCCTGCGCTCCAAGGACCTCTCGCCGACCATCCTTGCCATGCTCGACGACGAGGTGCGCGGCCTGGTCCTTGACCACACCGGTGGTGACGGCCCCAACGAATGGAACAGGGCCGGCCTGAAAGCGACGCTGACCACCATGGCCCCGGAGCTCCCGCCGGCAACGCTGGCGACGGTCGATGAGGCAACCGATGCCAACCTGCTGGCCGAGACGGTGGTCGACGCGGTGGCCGAAGCGTACGAGCAGAAGCGCCAAACGACCGGCGAGGAGGGGATCGGGGTCCTCGAGCGCATTGTTCTGCTACGGGTCATCGACTCGCTGTGGGTCGAGCATCTGACCGCCGTCGACGACATGCGGCGAGGCATCGGGCTGCGGGCCTATTCGCAGCGCGACCCGCTGAACGAGTTCAAGGTCGAGGCGTATCGCATGTTCGACGAGCTGAAGACCACCATCCGCCATGACGTGACCCACACCGTCTTCCGCGTCAGCGTGGCCCGCGAGCCGGCACAGCAGCAGACGCCGCGCCGCGTGACCGAGGGGCGGATCGACCTGGCCACCGGGGCGCTGGCCGCCGACGCAGCGGCCACCTCCGGCAACGGCAACGGGGCGGGGCCGGCCAACGCCAATCAGCCGGTCAAGGCAGGTCCCAAGCTCGGGCGCAACGACCCGTGCTGGTGCGGCTCCGGCAAGAAGTACAAGCGCTGTCATGGGGCATAAGGACTATTTCGAGGGTTGGCGGATCGAGATCTACCCGCTACGATGAGGACCCACAGGACACACGAGGCGCGGTGACCTCGTCAGGCCCGAATGTGGAGAACTTCGTGAAGCAACTGACCAGCCCCAGCCGAGGTTCAGAGACCGCCACCACCCTCCCAACCACTCTCCCCAGCCCAGCCTCGCTACCCCTGGTCACCCGCTTCAGAGACCCGGACGAACCGTACGAAGACCTCATTCAATGCGAGCGCGACTGCATGCGCTGCAGCTACGCCTACACCCTCGACTGTGACGGGAACTGCGGCTCCTGCCCACGGCAGAGCTACTGCCCGTGCGTCAACCCGGCCAAGGTGCGCAGCAAGATCGTGCGCGTCGGCGAGCCGGAGCCTTCGGAGCTTCCCATGGTGACGCCCCTTGGACGGAATTAAGGACGAGGCGCTGCGCCTGGCGCGCCTCGTGGCCGACACGGCGGTGCGTCTTTGACCTATCCGCCAAGGAAACCGAGCTCGCGGAGCTGACCACCCGGTCAGCCGATCCCAACCTCTGGAACGATCCGGCGGCCGCGCAGACGATGCTGCGTCGTGCCGAGGAACTGCGCGATGAGATCGGCCTCTGGCGCGACCTCGAGGCACGGGCCAACGGCCTGGCCGAGATCGCCGAGCTGGCTGAGGCGGACGGCGGCTCCGGCAATGGCCTGCAGGCTGACCTGCAGCGTGACCTGGACTCGCTGAGCTTCGATTGGAACCGGCTGCAGTCACGCCTCCTCATGTCGGAGCCGTACGACGAGCGGCCGGCGATCGTATCGGTCCATGCCGGAGCGGGAGGCACCGAGTCCCAGGACTGGGCCGAGATGCTGCTGCGCATGTACCTGCGCTGGGCCGATCGAAACCGCTTCAAAACGGAGATCCTGGACCAGACCGAGGGCGAAGAGGCGGGCCTCAAGAGCGTGACCTTCGCGGTGGCCGGCCGATGGGCGTATGGTCGACTGAAGAGCGAGCGCGGCGTGCACCGGCTGGTGCGCATCAGCCCGTTCGATTCGGCGAAGCGGCGGCACACCAGCTTCGCGCTGGTCGAGGTCATGCCGGAAGTGGCCGAGGACGCGGCCGTCGAGATCCGGGACGATGACCTCCGGATCGACACGTATCGGGCCAGCGGCGCCGGCGGCCAGCATGTCAACAAGACCGACTCAGCCGTGCGCATCACGCACCTGCCAACCGGGATCGTGGTCACCTGCCAGAACGAGCGCAGCCAGACCCAGAACAAGGAGCGCGCAATGACCGTCCTGCGCGCCAAGCTGGTGGAGCGTCAGCAGGAGGAGCGCGAGGCCGAGATGGCACGACTCCGCGGGGTGCACGTTGAAGCCGGCTGGGGCAACCAGATCCGCAGCTATGTTCTCCAGCCCTACACCATGGTCAAGGACCTGCGCACCGGCGTCGAGACCTCCAACCCGACCGCGGTGCTGGACGGTGACATTGACGCGTTCATCGAGGGCTACCTGCGGTCCCGCATCGGCGGGGACGGGGATGCCCCGTGATCAGCGCCATCGACCGCCCGGCCGTCGGCGTGGAGGCTGACGCCCAGCCGGTGATCAGCATGGTCGACGTGGGCATGACCTACCCGAACGGCAAGGTCGCCCTGGCCGATGTCAATGTCGTCATCCCTCGCGGCGACTTCGTCTTCCTGGTTGGACCTTCTGGCGCCGGCAAGAGCACCTTCATCCGCCTGCTGATCCGGGAGCAGCTGCCGACCAGCGGCCGCGTGGTGGTGGCCGGCCGCGACCTGTCGCGTATGCGTCGTCGCGACGTGCCGCGTCTGCGGCGAAGGATCGGGATCGTGTTCCAGGACTTCCGCCTGTTGCCGAACAAGACGGTGTTCGAGAATGTGGCCTTCGCCCTGGAGGTGACGGGCTCCTCCCGTGCCGAGATCCGGCGGCGCGTCCCACCGCTGCTCAATCTGGTGGGCCTGCACGAGCACGACGAGCATCTCCCCACCCAGCTCTCCGGCGGCGAGCTGCAGCGCGTCGCGATCGCGCGGGCGCTGGTCCACGATCCGGCCATGCTCATCGCCGACGAGCCGACCGGCAACCTCGATCCGGTCACGTCCTGGGAGATCATCCAGCTGTTGATCCAGATCAACGAGCTGGGCACCACGGTCCTGATGGCGACCCACAACCAGGAGATCGTCAACGCCATGCGGCGGCGGGTGCTGGCGCTGGAGCACGGCACGCTGGTCCGCGACGAGTCGGGTGCCGCCTACGAGCGAGAGTACTGACCGATGGGCTTCGTACGCTTCATCGCCTTCGCGGTGGTGCGCGCCTGGCAGGGCTTCTGGCGCAACGCAATGATGAGCCTGGCCGCCACCGCCACCGTCATCCTCATGCTGGTGCTGCTGTCCGGGCTGCTCATCGTCATCAGCGGCCTGGACTCCGGGCTGAAGTTCATCGAGAGCAAGGTGGCTGTCACCGCGCAGCTGGTCGACGACCTGCCAGACAGCCAGCGCGACGCCCTGATCGCGTACGTCGAAGGCCTGCCCGGCGTGAAGGGCGTCATCTATGTCAGCCCCGAGGACGCGATGCACAGGTTGGAGCAGACCTACCTTGACCGCGGCCTGAAGCTCGACCTGGGCGGCGCACCGATCCAGCTGTACGCAAGCCTGGAGATTGCGCTAGACGACCCGAACTTCTCGCAGTCGGTGGCCGACACGCTCAAGGATCCAAAGCGAACTGAGGTGGACCGGATCACGACCAAGCAGGCCGACTACGAGACGCTGCTGAACATCATCGGCACCATCCGCACGGTCGGGGTCATCGCCCTCATCCTGGTTGGCACGGTGGTCCTGTTCATGATCGTGAATACGATCCGCATCGCGGTCTACTCGCGCGCCAACGAGATCGAGATCATGCGCCTGGTCGGCGCCAGCGATTCGTTCATCCGCTGGCCGTTCATCCTGGAGGGCATCCTGTGCGGCCTGATCGGCGGGCTGGTGACAATCGTCCTGGTCGCGATCGTATGGGACCCGATCCAGCCGGTGATGGTGACCGTGTTCCAGATGCCCACTGCGGTCAGTGCCCAGTTCCTGGCCAGCCTGTCGGCCATCCTGCTGGGCGTGGGCCTCGGCGTCGGCGCCCTCGGCAGCTGGATCAGCGTGCGGTCAAACCTATCGGCAGCCACGTGAGCACTGGGTCTGCTTTGCCGGTAACGGAAACGTAATGCGCCCGTAATCGGTCGCCGCTGAACCCGGTGCTACACTCCGCCCGCCCCAATGACCGAAACGACCCCTGATTCGACGTCCCCGCCGACCGGCTCACCCGATCCTGAACGGCCGCCGGACGTTCTCGCACCACCGACCTCGCCGCTTCGCAGCGCGTCGCCCGTCTCGTGGGTGGTGGCGCTTGCCCTGGCGGCCATGGTCGGCACGTTGCTGTTCGTGGGCGGCTACCTGGCCGCCGGAGCGCGCGGCGGCGGGTCATGCGCGGCGCCGGCCGAGGCTTTCAAGGCGTTCTGCCAGGCGTACGCCTTCCTGAAGGATCAGTACGTCGACCAGCTTGACGACAAGGCGCTGGCCGAGGGCGCCATCAAGGGCATGGTCGACTTCGGCGTCAAGGATCCCTTCAGCGGCTACATGTCGCCGGAGGACTACCGGCGCGCCCTGGGCGACCTGTCCGGCGAGTTCACCGGCATCGGTGCCGAGATGGGCGTGCGCAACCTGGACGATCCTGCAGACCTCGCGGCCTGCACCACCTTCAGCGCCAAATGCGCGCTGGTGGTGGTGGCGCCGCTGGAGGATTCCCCGGCCCAGGCGGCCGGGTTACTGGCGGGCGACATCGTGCTGAGGATCGACGGTGAGAGCGTCGAAGGCCTCGCACTGGAGGACGCGGTCAAGCGCGTCCGCGGTGAAGCCGGCACCGATGTGACCCTGTCGCTGAAGCGCGGCGAGAAGCCGCTGGAGCTGACGATCACCCGGGCCAAGATCACCATGCGCGAGGTCACCAGCCGCATGCTGGATGAGCAAATCGGCTATGTGGCGCTGCATGGGTTCTCGAGTGCCAGCGCCGACCAGTTTCACGAGGCGGTCGGAGAGCTGGTGGACGGCGGCGCCACCTCGATCATCTTCGACCTGCGCGACAATCCCGGCGGCTACATCGACGCAGCCAACAAGATCGCCTCCGAATTCATCAAGGACGGCCTGGTCTTCACCCAGGAGTCGGAGGCCGAAGGCGTGAAGCGCTGGGAGGCGACCGGCACCGGCCTGGCCACCGACCCGAAGATCCCGGTGGTGGTGCTGGTCAACAACGGCTCGGCATCCGCCTCCGAGATCGTGTCCGCCGCGCTTCAGGAGCGGGGCCGGGCGACGATCATCGGCCAGCACACCTACGGCAAGAACACCGTGCAGCTGTGGGACCCGCTGACCAACGGCGGTGGCGTGCGAATCACGATCTCGCGCTGGTTCACGCCCGACCACAACAGCGTCGCCCCGAATGGCGTCCAGCCGGACGTCGTGGTCAACGTGCCCGACGGCACGCCACCCGAGCGGGACCTGTACCTGGAGCGCGCCATCTCGTACATCGCCAACCATGCGCTTGGAGAGAGCCCGGCGACATCGCCCGCACCCAGCCAGAGCGGCAGCCCATCGGCCCTGACGCCGCTGCTCTCGCCCATCGGCTTCGACCCCTCCGGACAGGTCGCCGCCGCTGTCTGACAACACCCATTGCGAAGGCCGGCGTTGGGCTGGTAGGATCACGACAACGAAAGGAGGTGGTGTGCAGTGAGTATTCCCTGTCACGCCACCACCGAGGCGGTGCGATAAGCATCCTCGCGTGGTAGCGACGGAAAAGCCGGCCGAAGCGGCCGGCTTTTCCATTACCCCTCGGATCCCCCTCGTCGAGCTCGCCCCGAGCTCGCCCCGAGTTCGCCCCGGGCTCGCCCTCGTTAGCATTCGCAATGGACCGATGCCTGAGCAGACCGTCGCCCTCAATCGCCGCGCCCGGCACGACTACGCCATCGATGAGACGATCGAGGCGGGAATGGTGCTGACCGGTACCGAGATCAAGTCGATCCGCGCCGGGCGCGCCAACCTGGCCGAGGCCTACGCGCGCATCGAGCGGGGCGAGGCATGGCTGATCGGTGCCCATATCGCGCCGTACGAGCAGGGCAACCGCAACAACCATGAGCCGACGCGAACGCGCAAGCTGCTGCTGCATCGGGACCAGATCGCGGAGCTGATCGGGCGCACGCAGGCCAAGGGATTCACGCTGGTTCCGCTGCGGCTCTATATCCGCGATGGGATGGCGAAGCTGGAAATCGGCGTCGCGCGGGGCAAGAAGACGCACGACAAGCGCCGGGCGATCGCCGAGCGTGACGCACGGAGGGACCTGGAGCGCGAGACCAAGGCGCGGATCCGGCTGTAGACCCGCCCTGCGCATCGGTGGACTATGACCCGGTTGTCTTAGCTTTGACGTGTTTGGCCGAAAACAGGCCTCCCTGATGACTGGGTGGTCATAAGGCGGCCTCCATTTGGCCGTGATGCGTCGTCGGCATGACTGGGCGGTCATGCGAGACGTGGAAACGAACGGGTGTTCACATTTGGAACGCCGCTCGTGGTATGATTTCCGCGTCAATAGGTTCCGTGGGGATGTCAGGTTTCGACAGGGCTCAGGAACCGGGAACT
>JBDUEE010000159.1:0-3045 GCA_040002615.1 Chloroflexota bacterium
GGCGGCAGCGCGCCGATCTCCCGGTTGGCCAGGCTCAATGGCGCCCGATCGGTACACTCCGTGGATGTCCTCGGTTGAGTCTTCGCCCGCCAATCCGACGCCCCTGTCGCGAGCGGCCACGCTGCCGTCGCGCTATTACGTTGCGCCGGACATCCTTGAGCGCGAGAAGGAGCGCATCTTCGGCCGCACCTGGCAGCTGGTCGCCCGCGCCGAGGAGCTCTCGCGCGTCGGTGATTTCGTGCCGGTCTCGGTGCTGGACGAGCCGGTGGTCATTACTCATGGGCTCGACGGCGAGCTGAAGGCCTTCTACAACGTCTGCCGCCATCGGGCTGGCCAGGTCGCCCTCACCCGGGGCAACCGCAAGAGCCTGCAATGCCGATACCACGGCTGGACCTACGGCCTGGACGGCGGCCTGCGCGCCGCGCCGGAGATGGAGGAGACGGAGGACTTCGCGAAGGAGGACTTCGGCCTGGTTCCCATTCGGGTCGAGCGCTGGGGGCCGTTCGTCTTCGTCAACCTTTCGACCGACGCCGATACGCCTCCGCTCGCGGACATGATGGGCGCCATTCCCGGGGAGGTGGCGGCCGCCGGATACGACGTGGACCGCATGCGGCTGGTGGAGCGGCGGGACTACGTGATCGAGTGCAACTGGAAGGTGTACGTCGACAACTACCTGGAGGGCTATCACCTGCCGATCGCGCACCCGCAGCTCTTCAAGGAGCTCGACTACGACAGCTACCGCGTCGAGGAGTTCCGCTACTACTCGAAGCAGCATGCGCCGATCCGGGAGCTTCGCCCCGGGGAGGAGCTGGGCATTGACCGCCGCTACCTTCGCCAACCCGGCGCCGAGGATTCGGCGCTGTACTACTGGCTCTTCCCCAACACCATGTTCAACATCTACCGGGACAACATGTCCTCGAACGTGATCCTGCCGCTCGGGCCGGACCGCACGCTGACGATCTTCGAGTGGTACTTCGCCGATCCGGGCACCGGCGCCGGATGAGAGTCGATGCAGCAGACCATCGCGTTCAGCGACGAGATTCAGCAGGAGGACATCGTCATCTGCGAGCAGGTCCAGCGTGGCCTGCGCTCCCGCGCCTACGATAGCGGCCGTTTCTCGGCAAAGCGCGAGAACGGCGTCTACCACTTCCAGAACCTGGTCCGGGAGTTCCTGGGGGAATAGTTCCGGGCGCCGGCTCGCTGCCGGGCCTATGCCGCCTTTCTTGTCAGATTCAGACCAGCGCCGCAGGGGGGCCTGCCGCAAGGCTCCTGGTTGTCAGTTGCGGCTGTCAGCCGGCACCACGGCCCGTTTTGACAGTAACCGCCGGACCCATGCGGCTACTGCCTGAATCTGCCGGTTTTTCGAACCACAGCAGGCCGCCAACCGCCGCCGAGGGCGTGCGCAGCCAGGCGTGCGCGGCCCGTCCCTGCAGGCTGAATCCGCTGAACAGGGCGGCATGCCGGACGATGATGCGGCGGGCCGTACGATCCTCGCCAATCACCAGACCTCGCGCAACAACCCGAGGCGCCGGCCATTCGAGCTGTTGGGCGAGCAACCGGCCCAGCCGGGCCTTGACGTCGAGCCGATGCAGCAGATCCTGCAGGTTTCCGAGCCGACTCTTGACCTCGATCACCAGCATGGTGCCCGTGCCGGCATGCCACGCCACGAGGTCGCAGCTGCCACGATCGCCGTAATGGTTGAAGCTCACCTCGGCCTGCACGCTCCAGCCTCGCGAAGCCAGGCGTCGAGCAGCCGCATCCTGCAGATGGGCATGCTCTCGATCGACGAGCCGATCCAGCGCAGCTCCCTGCCATCGAATCTCGATCACGAGCGTCGCGGCCAGCGCCTCGGCGAGGCGGGTGAGGGTCCCCACCGTCATGCCATCCAGCTCGCCGCACTCGGCTCTGCAAACAGCATCCCGTGAGAGCCCGGCACGCGCTCCGAGGTCCTCCTGCCGCCATCGGCGATCAACCCGGAGCCGGCGCATGGCGATTGGCACGTTCGTCCGCATCGCCGGATGGTGCCGGGTTGGGCATTACCAGGCGCTTATCGGCAGATTCAGACCACCGCCGCACGGAAGCGGTCCCGGCGCGTCGCGGGTGTCAGATGCGGCTGTCAGCCAGCACCGCGGCCCGTTTTGCCAATAACCGCCGTCCTAATGCGGTTGCCACCTGAATCTGCCGGAATTTGGCGCTAGGCTCGCGTTCATGACCCAGTCTGCAGCCTCCGCCGCACCCCGCGCAGACGGCAAGCTCACGGTCGCGCTGATCTCGGAGGTGTATTGGCAGCCGGACGGAATCGGGCGTCTCCGCGAGAGGCTTGACGAGGCCGCCCGCCGTGGTGCCGACCTGGCGGTCCTTCCTGAGATCCCGCTCAATCCTTGGAGCCCCGCGACCAAGGAGCCAAGGGACGAGGACGCCGAGCCGATGGGCGGCCCGCGCATGACGGCCCAGGCCGAGGCGGCGGCCGAGGCTGGCATCGGTCTGGTGGGAGGCATCATCCACCGCGATGCGGCAACCGGTCGCCGCACGAGCCGCGCCCTGGTCTTCGACCGCTCAGGCGAGCTGGTGGCGACCTACGAGAAGCTGCACCTGCCGGATGAGCCGGGCTTCTGGGAGCCCAGCCATTACGAGCCAGGGACCGATGCGCCCAGGCGCATCGACGCGTTCGGGATTCCGGTGGGAGTGCAGCTCTGCTCCGATAACAATCGGCCGGAGGGGACGCACCTGCTGGCGGCCCAGGGTGCCATGGCCGTAATCATTCCGCGGGCCAGCGAGGAGGCGACGTACCAGCGCTGGAAAACCGTCTTCCGCGCCAACGCGCTGACCAGCACCTGCTACGTGCTGTCCGTCAACCGGCCCGATCCGGAGGCGGGCGTGCTGATCGGTGGCCCCAGCATTGCGGTTGATCCTGGCGGCAATGCGATGGTCGAGACCACGGATACGGTCGCCCTGGTCTCGCTGGAGGCCGAGGCGGTACGCGCGGCAAGGGTGGCGTATCCCGGATACCTACCGGTCAGGGCGCGCCTCTACGCCGACGCGTGG
>JBDUEE010000160.1:0-6624 GCA_040002615.1 Chloroflexota bacterium
GACCGCGGCTTTGATCTCGCCGATCAGCTTCGGGTCGCTCATGCGCGCCACGCCGCCGTACTTGCGAATATCGGACGGCACGCGCTCGAGCGCCATCACCGCCACGGCGCCCGCCTCCTCGGCGACCTTGGCCTGGTCGGCGGTGACGACGTCCATGATCACGCCTCCGGCCAGCATGCGGCCCAGCCCGACCTTGGTCGTCCAGGTTGATCGTTCGATGGTGGTCATATGTAGGGCCGATTGTACTCGCGCGCCTCTCGAGTGGCGCCACGGCGGTCTCGCCGCAGCGGTGAACGTTCGGTCCCGCCCGAGCGCGGAGGCGAGCGTGGACGGCGCGCGAGACTGCCTTGGATCAGCTCCTGTAACTCGCTACGGCCCCCTGGGCGTGCATGTGAGCGGAGTGAGGCGGGCCACGTCCTCCACGCACCGGGGCGTGCCGAGTGGTTTGCGAGATCAGGTCGGCTATCATCGGCCTCGCTGGGAGGCCTGACGGTGATCAACGCACCCGTGCTCGTCCTGAATCAGAATTACGAGCCCCTCAACGTCTGCGATATCAGGCGCGCCTTCCGCCTGCTCGGCGCTGAAAAGGCCGAGCTGATCGAGCGCAACCACCAGGTGATCCATACTCCGACCCTGGCGATCGACGCGCCATCGGTCATCCGCCTGCAGTACCACGTCAAGCGGCCGCGGCCCCGGGTGAAACTGAGCCGACGAGAAGTCTTCGCCCGCGACCGCCACACCTGCCAGTACTGCGGCACGTCGAGCCGCGACCTGACGATCGACCACGTCACGCCCAAGCATCGTGGCGGCCGCCACGAGTGGGAGAACCTGGTAGCCGCCTGCCGGACGTGCAACCACCGAAAGGGCAGCAAGACGCTGGCCGAGGCGCGCATGAGCCTGACTCGTGAACCGCGGGCGCCACGTGCGGACGTGCGCTACCTGTATGGCTCGTACCTCAGCGACGAGCGCAACGACGCCTGGCGCAGCTACCTCTTCCTGGCGCCCGAGCGAGCCGGCTGAGGGCCGGCTCGCGACGCCGGCAGCCGGCCGGACCGATGCGTGACGGAGAGCGCCTGAGCATCACGCTGCCAGCCGCAGTGGGGTTCGTGCTGTCGCGCCTGGGGGACGCTGGACTGGAGGCCGCCCTTGTCGGCGGCAGCGTGCGCGACCTGGTCAGCGGCATCACGCCGCTCGACTGGGACGTGGCCACCGCCGCCCCGCCGGAGCAGGTGGCGAGCCTGTTTCCCGACTCTGCCTGGGAGAACCGTTTCGGCACGGTCACCGTGCGCGCCGAGGGCATGGAAGTGGAGGTGACGACCTACCGACACGAGGGCCCCTATCTCGATCGGCGCCGCCCGCAGCACGTGCGCTGGGGCAGCTCCCTGCGCGAGGACCTGGCGCGGCGCGACTTCACCGTCAACGCGCTGGCGTGGCAGCCCACCGACCTTGCAGCGGGCACCGGCGTGCTGATCGACCCGCATGACGGCATCGGCGACCTGCAACGCCACGTGCTGCGCGCCGTTGGCGATCCCACTGAGCGGTTCAGCGAGGATGCGCTGCGCATGGTGCGAGCCGTGCGGTTCAGCACGCGCCTGGGCCTGGAGCTTGAGCCGCGTACCGCCGCCGCCATCCGCGAGCACGCGGCCGGCGCAGCGGCGCTCTCCGGCGAGCGCGTGCGCGACGAGCTCCTGCGCATGCTTTCGGCCGCGCCTCCGGCTCGGCCCCCGAGCGAGGCGCTGCTGCTGATGCAACAGCTGGGCCTGCTGGAGGTGCTATTGCCGGAGCTGGCGGCCCTGAGCGGCGTGCCGCAGGCCAAGGCATTGGCCGGCAACGCGCTGGAGCACTCGGTACGCACAGCCGACGCGCTGCCGGCCCGTCTGCCGCTTCTGAGACTTGCCGGGCTGCTGCATGACCTTGGCAAGGCCACGACCCTGGCCGACGGCCACTTCATCGGTCACGAGGTGGAGGGTGCGGCCGCGGCCGAGGCCGTTCTGCAGCGGCTGCGGCTGCCCCGTGCGGATGCCGCGCGCATTGTGCGGCTGGTGCGCCAGCACATGTTCGCCTACACCCCCGAATGGACCGATGCCGCCGTGCGTCGCTTCGTCCGCCGCGTGGGTGTCGACCTGCTCGACGACCTGTTTGCGCTGCGCGGAGCCGACAACGCGGCGAGCGGCGCGAAAGAGCCGGAGCGTGGTGGGCTGGACGAGCTGCGCAGCCGGGTGCAGGCCGTGGTGGCCGAGGGGGTCCTGCAGCAGGGACAGCTGGCAATCGATGGACGGGACCTGATCGCAGAGCTGGAGGTCCCCCGCGGGCCACTCATCGGTGAGCTGCTCGGCCGCCTACTGGAGGCCGTTCTTGACGACCCGTCCCTCAACCGCCGTGATCGGCTGCTGGACCTTGCCCGCCACTGGGCGCGCTCTGGCGGTGCCTCCGCGCACCGCCAAGCGGTCGATGCCGAAGGCGCCGAACCGGCAGACGACGACCCCGCTGCTACAATCGGCGGTCCCGGGGCGATGCCCACCTAGCCCTCGGACTCCGGCCCACAAGGAGGTTCGCGCTCCCCAATGACCGTCACAGGTCGCCGTGCGGCGCGGCTCGAGCATCGGCTCACCCGTCCGAACGCGACGCTGGCCGAGCTGGACGCGGCGGTGGCCATGGCCATCGAGCACGATTGCGCCGCGATGACGGTCAACCCGTGGCTGGTCAAGGCCGCCAAGCGCGCGCTCGGCCGCTCGAGGATGAGGCTGGGGACCATGGTCGGGTCGCCGAACGGCACCCAGATCCTGGCGGTCAAGGCCTTTGAGGCCAGCAAGGCGCTGGAGCAGGGCGCGAACCAGATCGATTTTGTGCTGAATGCCGGCGCGCTGCTGTCGGGCGAGGATGAGACCGTCTACAACGACATGCTGGCCGTGGTGGACATGGCCCATTCGGCGCTTGCGGTGGCCGGCGTGGTCGTGGAGGCTGGGCAAATGTCGGACGACCTCGTCAGCCGCGCCTGCCGCATCGCCGAGCGAGCAGGCGTCGACTACGTCATCACCTCGGCCGGCGAGTCGCCTGCGCGCCGCGCGGTGCATCGCGCCGCACTGCTGCGTGACAGTGTCGGCCCGCGGGTGCAGGTCAAGGCCGCCGGCCGCTTTCGGGCGCTGGCCGATGTGCGGGCCGCGGTTTCCGCCGGCGCGACGCGCGTATCGGCCGAGCTCAGTCCCGAGCTGGCGGCCGCAGCCACCGCCCTCTTCGCCGGCAAGCCGGATCCGGTCCTGCCTCCGGTGGACCACGCCACGTCCCGACCGCGAGCCGTCGCCTCGCGGGCCAGCTGACCTCGGAACGGAAGGAGGTCGGTATTGCGGATCCTGGCAGTCGGCGGCGCAGGCTACATCGGCTCCACCAGCGTGGAGGCGTTCCTCGACGCCGGACATGACGTGATCGTGTACGACGACCTGTCGACCGGTCATGCGGCGGCGGTGATCAAGCCCGCGCGGCTGGTCCGCGGCTCCATCCAGGATCGCGCCCGGCTTGAGGCACTGCTGCGTGACGAGCGTATCGACGCCGTGCTGCACTGCGCGGCCAAGTCGCTGGTCGGCGAGAGCATGATCGACCCGGCGCTGTACTACCGTCACAACGTCACCGGCGGGGTGGCCATGCTCGAGGCGATGCGCAGCGCCGGCGTGACGCGGCTCGTCTACTCGTCAACGGCTGCGGTCTACGGCGAGCCACGCCGGGTACCAATTGCCGAGGCGGACCGCACAGAGCCGATCAACCCCTATGGCGCCACCAAGCTGGCCTTCGAGGGTGCCATGCGCTGGTTCGCGGCCAGCCACGACCTGCGGGCCATCAGCCTGCGCTACTTCAACGTCGCCGGCGCCACCCAGCGCAATGGCGAGGACCACCGTCCGGAGACGCACCTCATCCCGGTCGTGCTGCGGGTCGCGTCCGGCGAGGCCAGTCACGTACAGATCTTCGGGCAGGACTACCCGACCCCGGACGGCACATGCATCCGAGATTTCGTGCACGTTCGCGACCTGGCTGCCGCCCACCTGCTCGCGCTGGAGGCGACCGGCGAGGGGGATCCCTCCCTCGAGGTCTACAACCTGGGATCGGCGGCTGGCTTCAGCGTGCGCGAGGTGGTAGAGGCAGCCCGCAAAGTCACAGGGCGTTCCATCCCGGCACGCGTCCTGAAGCGGCGCGTCGGCGACCCGCCGGTGCTGGTGGCATCATCGCGCCGGGCGCGACGCGAGCTGGGCTGGCATCCGGAGCACAGTCAGCTGGACGAGATGCTGGCCGATGCCTGGGCCTGGAGCCTGGAGCACCCGAACGGCTATGCACGAACGAGCGCCGTGCATGGCGCGCCGGCGGCCACATCTGCTGCCGCCTTGGCACATGCGGCGCAGAACGGCGGCGAGGTGCCGGTCGAGGACCGAGCCGGCGCCGGAGCGACCGGCGGCTCATCGACCTCAGCGCCGCCCTCGCTCCACTGAGCCGGCGCCGCTCGGGCCGCGCGGCGCGCGCATCAGCTGCAGGAATCCAGCCGTGTTGAAGCTGATCCTGCGCCTCAGATCCTGGTGCGACTCAGTATCACCAGGCCTTTGAACGTCCGGTCAGTGGTACGATCCGTCCAGATCACCGACGTCCCGCTGGGGACGTCTCCCTTGGAGAACCGTTTGCCAGAGATCGAAGCCCGGGCGGCAACCCGCCGCCCCCGCGGCGCGAGCCGCGCGGCAGCCACCACCACCAACGGTGGCACGCCAACCGAGACCGTCGAAGATTCGCCGCTGCTCGCGGCCGTGCTTGCCGCGCAGAAGACCTATCGCTTCGGCGACATCGAGCTGCCGCCGACCATCGCGCGGGCCATTGAGAAGATGGGCTTCCTGCAGCCGACGGAGGTGCAGGCGCGCGCCATCGGCCCGTTGCGCGCCGGCCGCGACCTGATTGGCCAGGCGCAGACGGGCACCGGCAAGACGGCGGCCTTCGGCATCCCGATCGTCGAGAAGGTCGACCCATCGGCGCGCCATGTCCAGGCGCTGATCCTGACCCCGACCCGTGAGTTGTGTGTCCAGGTGACCGAGGAGATCCGGCGCATCGGCGTCTTCCGCAATGTGCCCGCGGTAGCCATCTACGGCGGTTCGAGCATGGACAAGCAGATCAGCGCGCTGAAGCGCGGCGTGCCGGTGGTGGTCGGCACACCCGGGCGCGTTCTGGACCTCATCCGTCGCGGGGAGCTGCGGCTGGATCGGGTCAACACCGTCATCCTGGACGAGGCGGATCGCATGCTCGACATGGGGTTCATCGTCGACGTCGAGACGATCCTGTCCCGCTGTCCGCGCAACCGTCAGACGGCGCTCTTCAGCGCCACCATGCCGTATGCCATCCTGCGCATCTGCGATCGGTTCATGGACCGCAACGCGGAGCACATCGTGGTGCGACCGGAGAACCGCACCGTCGACACCACCCGGCAGCTCGTCTACTTCGTGGCTGAGCAGGACAAGGTACGTGCCCTACTGGAGCTGACGGATTCCTTCGGCTTCGACCGCCTGCTCGTATTTCGACACACCCAGATCGGCGTCGACAAGCTGACCCTGACGTTGAGGCGCCGCGGCAAGAACGTGGCCGCCCTGCATGGCGGTATGAGCCAGCGCGAGCGGACCCGCACGCTGGCCGACTTCAAGGCAGGCAGCATCCAGTTCCTGGTGGCGACCAACGTGGCCAGTCGCGGATTGGACATCACCGACCTGCCCTACGTCGTCTCATATGACATCCCCGAGGACGCCGATACCTACATCCACCGCATCGGGCGCACCGGACGCGCCGGCAAGGAAGGGACCGCCATCACGCTCGTTGGCGAGTGGGACCTCGACGCCTGGCAGCAGATCCGCGAGGAGGTCGGCGCCGAGGTGGAGGAGGGCCAGCTGGACCTCTACGGGCCTCTCCCCTAAACCGTCGGGCGAGCTTGGACGGCCATTCTTCATCAGATGACTGCCCGATGAACCCACGGGCCAGCCGAGAACTGCCGTGCTGCGTGCTACGCTTGAGGCCCCGAGAAATGACGCCAGAGGAGGCAGGTCCTGACGTCCAATCCGTCCGCACCGCCGGACTCGGCGCTCGACGAGAAGGGACTCGGCGAAGTCCGCCGGGTGGGGAGCGCCGACCTCATGGTCGGCATCCCGAGCTTCGGCAACGCCGAGACCATCGGCTACGTCGTCCGCGCCGCCACGGCCGGCATGGTCCAGTTCTTCCCCGACCTCAAGCCGATCCTGGTCAACAGTGACGGCGGCTCTCCGGACGACACGCCGCGGGTGGCGGTCAGCACCGAGAGCCCGGACTACATCGAGAAGATCATCCTGATCAGCCCGCGCCACAAGCTGCAGCGCATCAGCTTCACCTACCAGGGCATCAGCGGCAAAGGCACCGCGGTGCGCGCCCTGTTCGAGGTCGCTCGTGAGCTCAAGGTCAAGGCCTTCGTCATGGTCGACTCCGACCTGCGCAGCATCGTGCCGGAGTGGATCGAGCTGCTGGCCGGACCGATCCTGAAGGGCGGCTACGACTTCGTGGCGCCGATGTACGCGCGCTACAAATACGACGGCACGATCACCAACAACATCGCGTATCCGTTGACCAGGGCGTTGTACG
>JBDUEE010000161.1:0-3966 GCA_040002615.1 Chloroflexota bacterium
CAGGCCCACCTCGGCCTGTCCGACCGATTGCAGCACGATGAGTGGCACAAGGAACGCCGCACCCGCAGTGGCAAGCTGGCTGCCAGCAACGGGCACCCCGAGGCGGAGGAGGTTTCGTGTGACCGGAACCAGTCCTGTAAGAGTGGGCGGACGGTTTCCCGATGAGCGACGAGCCGCGGCTAGCCGAGCGAGACCGAACTGCACCACTGCGGTGACGAGCAGGGCGGGAGCAAGCCCGGCCAATCCGAATGTTGAAACGAGGAGGATTCCCAGCAACATCGCGGCGATCCCGGCGCCGACACCGATCGCCGTTACCTCGCGGATCCGATGGTGGCCGATGAGGAGGCCAATCTGGATGACCGCGGCGAGCGTGAAGATCATTGCCGCCGCGAGGAGGATGACCTCCAGACCGCGCTCGCGTGAACCCAATGCCAATTCGGCGAGCGGCTCCCGAACGAGGACCAGAACGGCGGCACCCGCCATGCCCCCAATGAGGCCGAGGCGCATCGCGGCGCGTTCAATGGCAGCCACCAGTGGACGATCGCCCGTGCCAAGCGCCGCCGCGAGTGCGCCGATTACGCTTGTCGCGACCCCAAAGCTTGTGACGATGACGGCGATATTGACCACGGCCTGCATCAGCGCCAGCAGGCCAACGCCGTTCGGCCCAATCAGTAGGGCATAGACCTTCATCGTTACGACGCTGAGACCGAGGGTCACGACCGATCCGATCCCGACGACCGCCGTCGCGCGCAGGGCGGGCATCGTCAGCGAGGGTGCGCTGGCCTCATCCAGGGGCTCGACCATCGGCACACGGTAGCGCAGCGCCCCGGATGATCTGACCGCTCAACGCACTGTCATGGGTACCGCTGCGCCCGCACACCCCGTCCCCTAGACTGCAGCGACACGCAGATGTCCCGCTCAGCAGGTCCACGCATGCCCTTCATCGCACAGCTCATCGGCTATCCACGCATCGGCTCCAAACGAGAGTTGAAGTGGGCCCTGGAGCAGGCCTGGTCCGGCCGCATGGACCGGCCCACCTTCGAGGCGCGCATCGCTGAGCAGCGCCAGCAGCACCTTGCCGAGCAGCGCGACCTCGTCGGGAGCGCGGTCGACGACTACTTCCTTTACGACGCCGTCCTCGAGACGGCGCTGATGCTCGGCATCGCCCCGCCATGGGCCGCCCAGGACCTCGCAACCGACCCCTTCGCGGCGCTGACCGCCGTGGCCCGCGGGACGCCGGAGCACGAGGCATGGGAGATGACCAAGTGGTTCGACACGAACTACCACTACGTCGTGCCGGAAATCTCACAATCGATCGAACGCTTCACGCCTCTACCCTGGCGCGAGCCCACAGGCGAGCCGGGAACGACGTGGAGCGTTATCGGCCCCTACAGCCTGGCCACCATGAGCCACGTCGCCGATGGCCTCGATCCCGAGACGGTCGCCGGACAAGTGGGCGACTCCATGTGGGCGTGGGTCCGCGAGCAGCAGGCACGCGATCCGGGCTTCCGCCTGCAGCTGGATGAGCCCCGCCTGGGCATGGCGATGTCCGAAGCCGATCACGCCATCCGCGAGACCGCCTATTCGGGGGCCGCTGATCTCGCCTCGGCCCAGGCGCCCCTGGTAACGGTGCAGTTCGGCCATCCATCCGACGAGACAATTGAAGTCCTCGGCCGGCTGGGCTTCGCGGTGCAGCTGCCGCTGACGAAGATCACCTCGCCGGCGGCCGCAAGCCAGCCTGAGCTGGTGGTCAGCGTGATAGACGGCCGCAGCGTCTGGCCGGACGACTTCGGCCCGGTGCGCCATGCATTGAGCGGACTTTCGGATGATCCCCGCACCGTTCGCCTGGTGCCCTCCACCAGCTTCATCTTCCTGCCGTGCACGGTCGAGGGCGAGGACCTGCCCGCGGGATTCCAGTTCGCCCGGGAAAAGGCGAGGACCTTGGCAGCCTGGGCCGCTGCGCTCGCCGGGGGACACGAGCCGGAGGCTGTGACAGCGCCGGCGGCGGACTGGCCCGAGGTCGGCAGCCTGCAGGGGCGTGACCCGCGGTCGCGACGGCACGCAGCGCAGGCGGACCTTGACCTGCCGCGCTACCCGACCACAACCACCGGATCGCTGCCGCAGACCGGCGATGTGCGCCGCCTCCGCGCCCAGCTGAACCGCGGCGACCTGGACCAGGACGCATACGACAACGCCATGGCGAAGATCATCACGGATGCCATCGGCTGGCAGGAGCGCATGGGCCTGGACGTCCTGGTACACGGCGAGTTCGAGCGGACCGACATGGTCGAGTACTTCGCCGACCAGATGGACGGGTACGTGACCACGCGCAACGGCTGGGTCCTCAGCTACGGAAGCCGATGCACCCGGCCGCCCATCCTTGCAGCACCACCTACCATTTCGGCGCCGATGACCGTCGACGAGTGGCGCCTTGCGCAGGACGCCACCGACCGCCCGGTGAAGGGGATGCTGACTGGTCCGGTCACCATCGTGAACTGGAGCTTCCGCCCGCCCGATGTGGCTGACGACCGGCTCTTCTGGGCGGTGGCCCAGCCGATAGGCCAGGAGGTGCGATACCTGGTGGATGCCGGCGCGCGCATCGTGCAGATCGACGAGCCCGCCGTGCGAGAGCGCTGGCCGCTGCCCACCGAGGATGCCGCCGAGCGGCGCGCGATCTACGCGCGCGGCGTGCGCGCGGCGCTCAATCACGTCTTCAACCAGCCGGCATCGGTCCAGATGCACACGCACATGTGCTATGGCGACTTCGGCGACATCGTGCCGCTCTGGTCGGACGCCGGCGTGGACGTGGCCTCGATCGAGTTCAGCCGCTCGAAGGACGACAGCTACATCCGCTCCTTCTACCGGCTGTTCGAGGACGGGCATCTCCAGATCGGTCCTGGCGTCTTCGACGTCCATTCGCCGCATTCGCCCGGCCACGACGTCATGGATGAGCGTCTCCGCCACTTCGAGGGCTTCATGGATGAGACCGATATCTGGGTCAACCCGGATTGCGGCCTCAAGACCCGAACCTGGGACGAGATCGAGCGGCAGCTGAGCGACATGGTGGAAGCCGCGCGCGCCCGACGCGACGCCGCTCAGCCCGCCCGGGCGGGCTGAGCCACATGCTCTCCGCGCCGTCGGGCTGGGCGGAGATGGTCGAGGTCAACCCGCCCAAGCTGCCGGGAATGCTGCACTCCCGGCTCGAAGGCCGATGGCAGCGCGTGCTGATCACGGACAACCCGTTCAAGCAGGTCCGTGTCTCCCCGTACGCCTTTGCGGCTCGCATAACGCACGACATTCCCGGGGTGCGCCCCACCGTCGTCTGCTCGACCCGTGACCGGAACATCCTGGCCATCGAGAGCGAGGTGCGCGGCGCGCTGGGCAACGGGGTCGACTCGTTCCTGGTGGTGCAGGGCGACATGCTCCCCGAGGTCGAGCACTGGAGCAACAGCTACGAGATCGTGGAGCACCTGCGCGCGCTCCAGGAGACGATCGGGCCCGGCCGCTTCGAGGTGGGCATGAGCACCAGGTCGCGTCAATGGATGTTCCAGCGCCGCATCGCGGTGGGCGGGCAGTTCTTCACCACCGGTCCGGTGATGGATCCGGCCTCGGTGCGGCCCACGGCCGAGCGGCTTGGCCTGGCGGAGGCGCCGCCCGTCTACCTGGAGCTGACGCCGCCATTCTCGCTGGACTGGGTCACGCGCATCGAGAGCGTGGGGGGCATCCCCATAGGCGAGTCGCTGCGGTCGCTGCTGTCCTCAACACCGGAGAGCGAGCAGCGGCTGCTGGGATGGCGGGTGGCCAAGGCGATCGCGGCGGAGGCACGCTCAGCGGGCTTCGCCGGGATCGTGATCATGGGGCTCCGTTTCGAGACCGCCGTGGGCGAGGCCTATGACGCCTGGCACGACGACGCTGTGACTCCGCTCGAGACGATCCCGGACCTGAGTACCGTTGACCGGGTGCACC
>JBDUEE010000162.1:0-4096 GCA_040002615.1 Chloroflexota bacterium
AACCGGGGTCGAGATGTCGCAGGTCTACGCCCGCTACGGCGTGCCCACGGTCCTCGTGTCAGCGCACGAGCGGATCAATCCCCAGGACCACCCGCGCAGTTCAGCCACGCTCGACGCCGCCCTGCGCCGTGACGGAGTCGACATTCGGACCGATGTTCGGGCCACCCGGGTGAGAGCCGCGGGAGAACGAGATGGCGCGCACGCGATCGAGCTATCCGACGGGGCGACCCTCGAGGGCCACGAAGTCCTCCTCGCCATCGGCCGGACGGCGCCGCTCGAGGGACTGGGCCTCGAGAGCGTCGGCGTCAGACTCGACGACGGTCAACTGCACGCGGATGAGCACTTGCGCATCGCCGACGGTGTGTTCGTCGCCGGCGACCCGGCAGGGCCCGAGATGCACACCCATCTCGCGGTCTATCAGGGAGAGATGGTCGCCCGGATCGCCCTGGGTGAGGAGGTCACGCCCGACCAGCGAGCCATCCCGCACGCCACCTACACCGAGCCCCAGACCGCCGGCGTCGGTCTCCAGCTCGAGGAAGCGCGCGAGAGCGGCCACGACGCCTTCGAGGAGACGACCGACTACGCAACCACCGCTCCGGGCTATATCGCCGAATCCGCCGGCCACGCCACGATCATCGTCGACCGCCGGGAGCGGGTCCTGCTCGGCGCGTTCATCGCCGCGCCGGGTGCGGCCGAGGCGATCGGCGAGGCGGTGCTGGCGATCAAGACCCGCATCCCTATCGACGTCCTGGCCGACACGATCCACCCCTTCCCCACCACCGTGCGGGTCATGGGCGGACTGTTCGCGGCGGCTTCGCGCCACGCCGACCGCGTCGTGGAACCAGTCGGTTCCTGACTGCAGCCGACGCGCCCTCCATTCTCCGCTCAGAGCGGCCGAAGGAGGCAACTAGACTCGTCCAATGATCGAAGTCGACGGCCCGAACGGGGCCGGCAAGACGACCACGATCTCGATCCTGACCACCACGTTGGCCGCGACCGGCGGCGGGGCCACGATCGACGGACACGACATCGTCCGCGAGGCGCCCGCTGTGCGGCGTCAGGTCGGCATCATCTTCCAGCGCCCGAGCCTGGACCAGAACCTCACCGCCGAGGAGAACGTCCGCTTCCACGTCGTGCTGTTCGGGCTGTATCCGTGTCGGCCGCTGTACCGGCTCATGCCGGAGGCCTATCGCCGCCAAGTCGGCGAGCTCGCCACGCTGCTCGGTCTGGAGCGGGAGATCTTCGACCCCATCCGGACGTACTCGGGTGGCATGCGCCGCAAGCTCGAGATCATTCGGAGCCTCATGCACCGCCCGAAGGTCCTGTTTCTGGACGAGCCGACCGCGGGACTCGACGCGCCCAGCCGGCGGACACGTTGGCAGCACCTTCGCACTGTCCGACGGGAGCATGGGACGACGATCTTGCTGACCGCCCACTACCTCGAAGAGGCCGAGCAGGCGGACCGCATCTGCATCATCAACGACGGCAGGATCGCCGCCCAGGGCACCCCGGCGGCGCTGAAGGCCGAGCTGTCGCGTGAATACCTGATCGTCGACGCCGACGATCGAGGCCACCTCCGATCAGAGCTCGACCGGCTTGGCACGCGGTCCGAGGGGAGTGGCCCCTTCACCATCCCGCTCGATGGCCGTGGCGTGCACGCAACGTTGAAGGCGATCGACACGCCGCTGACGCTGGTGCGTACCGAGTCGCCGAGCCTGGAGGACGCCTACCTCGAGATCGTGGCTCGAGCAGAGGTACCCAGCGATGAGTGAGGCATCGGCGGTTCTCGTCATCGCCCACCGCGACTTCGTCAGGCTGCTGCGCGATCGGCTGCGGATCGTGGCCGACTTCGCCCTGCCGATCACCCTCGTCCTGTCCTGGGGCCGACCCTCCAGGCCGGCTACGGCCGGGCCGGTGCCATCGAGATCACGACGTTCGTGTTCACGGGCGTGCTGGCCCAGTCGGTCTGGCAGTCGGCGGCGATGGGCGTGATCTCCCTCATCTCCGATCGAGAGGAGGACTTCAGGAGATCTTCGTCTCGCCGATCTCACGCTACTCGATCGTGGCCGGCAAGATCATCGGCGAGTCCCTAGTCGCGCTGCCCCAGGCGCTCGCGATCCTCGCCCTGGCCCTGCTGCTCGGCATCTCGCTCTCGCCGCTGGTGCTGCTCGCTCTGCTCCCGGTTGTCCTGGCCATGGCCGTCTATGGCGGCGCCCTCGGGATCCTCGTCCTCTCGAGCATCAGCAGCCAGCGCACCGCGAACCAGATCTTCCCATTCGTCATGCTCCCGCAGTTCTTCCTGGCCGGCGTGTTCAACCCGATCCACGACCTGCCCGCGCCGCTGGCCATCCTGTCAGCGCTCTCGCCAATGCGCTGGGCGGTAGAGCTCGTGCGCAGCGCTTACTATGGGACGCAACCTGGCGTGGCGACGCCGGCCATATCTCCTGCGCCGCTGGCCCTGGCGGTGATCGCCGCCTCGTTCGCCGGCTTCATCGCGATTGGGACGGCCCTGTTCGTGCGATCCGAGAGGAACCGCTGAAGCATCACGCCCCGCTCAGCCGCCGCTACTCACCTGCCTCGGCGTTGCCTCAATCCGGCTCTGCATCAACCCAGCGCCGATCAGCGTGCCGAAGGTCACGAACGACAGGCCGAAGATGCCGGCCAACACGTCGTGATCGACGCCACGGCCGAACACGATTCCGAAGCCGATGATGTCCAGCCCGAGCGGCAGCAGGCCGAGGATCACGCCGGCGCCCCTCGTGCGCTGCATCCGACTGAATCTCGACTGCGCCGACGTTGAGGCAGGCGGTCCCAACGCCTTCCCCACCATCACCCCGCGTTCGACATTGACGAACGGGCCATCGCGCTGATGAGCGAGATCCTCGCACGCGCCGCGATCAAGGCTGTCGTACGGAACCTCACGCAGGTTGCCGCTTGAGAGGCAACCAACCCAACGCCTCCGATCGGATCAACACGGTGAATGTGTCAGTCCCTCAAGGGGCGCGGAGAGCGGGGCGAGACGACGTTAGGTCGAGGCGGTGAGACTGTACAACCGTCATCCTGGGCCGCGTTGCACCAGGGCCAGGATGTTGCCGTCGGGGTCCTTGAACCACGCTCCGCGGTTCGGCCCGAGCTGGGCAATGCCCTCCCGGGTCGGCGGCCGATCGTACTCCTCGAAGACGACGCCCTGTCCGCGCAACTCGCGCATTGCGGCCTCCAGATCGGTCACCTCAAAGCCAGCCACCGTGTTCTTGCCCGTGCCGGCCAGGGGAGTCGGATAGATCTCGAGGAACGTGCCTCCGCACTGGAAAGTGGCGCCCACTGGGTTCTCCTCGACGAACGTCAGGCCGAGGACTTCACTGTAGTAGGCCATCGCCTTCGCCTTGTCGCTGACCGCAATCGTCGGGCGACAGGGGGCATCGGTCAGGAGCATTGGCTTACCTCCCATAGGAGCTTCGCGCGGAATGGTACCGCCGAGATTGTTGATCATCCGACGGCGACCAAGACTACACGGCCCCGCGGCAACGGCTCAATCTCGCGAGGGAGTCGATGAAGCCGCCGGGCGAGCAGATGCGAACAGGTGTAAGGGTTCGCTTAAGGGTTCAGCCACCCCAATGCGGGAACATTCCAGCCCGATTTGAGCACGAATCCGGCCGATGGATGAGTGCTGGTACCGCATACCGGAATCGCCGCGCTGGTCCGGCTGGTTCCGACTGAGCACGGATGATCCAGCCAAGTCCGGCCAACTCCAGTCAGATCCGACCGGCTACAGGGTACCGATAAGGGTACAGCCGGCACCCGATTGGTGAGCACCTGCCTGTCAGCTCAGGTGGCCTGCGCCGGCCTCCCGCTGTCCAGGCCCATAAGCCTGGCGCACCGTCTGCTCCCCTGAGCGGTTCAACACCGCCACGGCCAGGCGCTTAATCCCCCGCCTGGTTTGACGGCTCGCCAAACGCCGGACGTTCCGACCGCTCCGCCGCGACCATCCCTTGCGATGGCGCCGGGAACGTTGGCTCGCCCATGGACTGCCTCCTAGATGCTGCTCACGACCACGGGGTCTTGGGACGCGGGGCCAGCTCGCCATCCACCCAGATCT
>JBDUEE010000163.1:0-2981 GCA_040002615.1 Chloroflexota bacterium
GAAGCTTCGTGCGTTGATCCATGCGCACACCTGCGGTCAGCAGCACGTCCCGCCGTTGCTCGATTGCGGATTGGCAATCGGCGCATCTTCCGCATGCCACGTAGCGCGCATCTCCCCACTCGGCGGGCAACTGCTCGCTCAGGTGCTCGGTGATGAGCTCTCGAAGCCGTGATCGACGTTCTCGAAATACTGGTGCGATGTCACTGAGTGGGAAATCCAGGTGGGTCCCATCCCCCAGCCTGAGCCTGGCATGATCTGCAAGCGGAATGCCTGCGCGCTCGAGCTGATCGGCATACGCCCCCAACTGAAGCAGCGCCTTCGGGCGAACCTGTCTCGCAAGCTTCGCGTCACTGACGACCCATTGACCGTCGGCTCGCTCAAGGAAGTCTGCATATCCGTGAAACTCGCCGTCGAAGAAGCCAGCCTGGTAAACCACATCGGCGCCACCGCGAAGGACCGACATCGTCTCCTGGTGAAGGCCAGCGAGCGCGCTGGGCGTGGCGCGAACCCGATCGATCAGGGCCACGCCAACGCCCAATGTGGCGTCGAAGGTGCCGAACTCCTCAAGTAGCGACTCCAGCTCGATGCGCTCGTGCTGGTCTCCCAGCCGGGCAATGTGTGCCATCAACGGATCGGTCTCGCTGTTCGCTCTCAACACGCGTCCGAGCCTCAGGTCTAGGAGGCGAAGCAGCGCGTACTCGCACTGCGAGGCGAGCGTGAGATCGCTGGCTGTCCATACTGGTGTGCCCCCGACCAATAGCATCTGCACACACCCTTTTCAGGATCGATTCGGCATCATCGCCACCGTACGCGTGCTTCCCGACATTTAAGGAAGCGGCAGCACGGCGTGGACGTGTCCACCCGTGGTGCCGGAGCCTGCCGTGAGCGTGCCGCCGAGCTGGGCGGCGCGCTCTCGCATCGACGCGATCCCGACGCCGGTCGGCCAGGCGCCGTTCGTCGTCCCCACATCCGTCACGTCGATGACCAGCGCACCGCCGTCGGCTTGGAGTCCGACCCTTGCTGTGTCGCAGCCGCTGTGGCGAGCCACGTTGGTGAGGGCCTCCATGACGATCCGGTAGGCCGCGACCTCCGCCGCAGCCGGCACCGTTGCAGGAAGCTCGCTGGCCGTGATCGTGACGCGCAGCGGATCACCTCCCGTGGTCCTGAGCGCCACAGCTTGTTGTCGCAGCGCCGGGACCAGACCCAGCTCATCGAGCGCAGGCGGGCGCATGGCGTAGACGAGCCGCCTGATCTCCTCGATCGCGCTGACGGTCTCGGCTCGCACGGTGGCAAGCAGAGAGTCCGTCGAGTCCGGGTCCGAGCGCAAGCTGTTGCGAGCGGCGTCGGACGTAAAGGCGATCCCCGTGAGGCGAGGACCGAGTCCGTCGTGGAGGTCGCGGCGCAGCCGACGTCGCTCCTCCTCCAGGGCGGTGATGGTCGCTTCACGCGACAGCTGCAGGTCCGCCGCCAGGGCGCTCGCACGCAGGGTCTGAGCCAGCAGCGGAGCGACCAAACCTAGGACGTGTTCATCTCCGGCCGACAGCCTGAGGTCGCCGGCCCGCAGACCGACCACCAGCTCGCCGCGCCGGCCGTCGCCGAGTTCGAGGGTGAGCGTGCGGGTGTGAGTGACCTCGGATCCGGAGGTGGCGAGGGGTACGCCGTCGACGCCCAAGGCGGCGTACGGCAGCACCAGTGCCTCGCGGATCCCGCGCAGTGCGAGGACTGGATCGTCGCCGATGCTCCCCACCACGGTCGTCGCGGCGCCGAGGGGGTCGGGCCGGTGTCCGAAGATCAGCTCATCGACCACGCCTCGCAGCATGACCTGCGAGGGGTGGAACGTCGTCGCCACGATGAGTCCGATGACGGCCATGCCGCCGACCGCTGCGGCTTCTCCGCCGAGGATCTCCACGAACGACGCCACGGTCACGAACGCTGAGATGTAGACGATCCCGGCGAGGGAGAACACCACGCTGTGCACGACCAGGCCACGGACGTCGACGACTTCTGGCCGGGCCACGCCGACGTACATCGCCGGCGCGAGCAGGACGAACATCGTGGCACCTAGCACCCCGCCGGTGGTCTCGGGTGTTGCGAAGACGATGACGCCCCCGGCCAGTGCCGGAACGCCCGCACCAAGCGCCATCCAAACCAGCGCCCACCGCTCGTCGCCGGAGCTGTGCTCGATCCGCCACCAGGTGTGCGCGATCAAGGCGAGGGCAATGACCAGCCCCATCGTGCCGACCACGTTGTCGTCCGGCGACTGGGCCATCGCCAGGGCTCCGGCGCCCGCGATCGTGGCCACGGCCACGAAGTCGACGGGGCGCCGCCAGTCGAGACGCGGGTACGCCGTGAGGGCAAGCGGAAGAAGGAGGCCGCCCGCGGTCACGAAGACGAAGCGCGCCGCGTCCGGGTGGTTGTTGGCATCGGTGATGCAGGCCGCCAGCACCATGACGCCGCTCACAGCGAGGAGCGATCCGGACAGCCACAACCGGCGCACCTGGAGCAGGACACCGGCCGCCGCAAGGGAAAGTCCCAAGGCCGCCAGCGCAACCAGCACGGCTCCGGCGATCACGGCGCCTGGCCCGCGTCTCGGCCCAGGCCGCCCTCGCGGGCCCGGATGATCGCCTCCGTGCGGTCGGCGACCTCGAGCTTGGCGAAGACGTTGGTGAGGTGGTTGCTGACGGTCTTGGGTGAGAGGAACAGCGCTTCGGCGATGACGGCGGTACGACGTCCGGACGCCAGCAGGTCGAGGATCTCGCGTTCGCGGGTGGTGAGCTCGGGGAACGGTTCCGCGGCCGCCACGGGTGGGGCGGCGAAGTAGTCGAGCACCCGTCCGGCGATGCCGGGCCCGAAGATCACCTGGCCGGCCACCACTGCGTGGATGGCGCCGACGATCTCGGCCTGCTCCGCGCCCTTGAGCAGGTAGCCCCGGGCGCCGGCCTGCATGGCCGTGAAGACGGTGGCGTCGTCGTCGTACATGG
>JBDUEE010000164.1:0-4554 GCA_040002615.1 Chloroflexota bacterium
ACGATGAACTCCTGGTCGTCGAGGCCGAACGAGTAGGCCAGCAGCTGGCGCACCTGCGGGAACCGATGTCCGACCCGGATGTGGCCCTTCATCACCTCCTGCCGCTCCTCGGCCGGCGTCAGGTACCACTCCACGCTCTTCACGAAGGGGTACACCACCAGGTACCGCGACCGCTCACCGGAGAAGAGGCTCTGCTCCTGGCTGCTCGGCCGCTTCACGTACTGGCTCGGACGCGTCAGCCCGATCATCGAGATGGCGGGCGTCAGCCAGCGACCGATGCCGCTGGCCAGCAGGTCGGCAGCCGTCTCCTCGATGTCCTCGATCCGTTCGGCCATCCTCCACAGCAGCAGGTCGCCCTCGGCCCGCAGGCCGATGGTCGAGTAGGCGTGCTGCACCAGGCGAGCCGTGGATCGATCAGCGGCCGCGCAGAAGAGTGCGATCTCCGCCTCGCGCTCGGTCGCCGCCTGACGTCGCCAGGCAGGATCGAGGCGCAGCAGCCAGGCATGGACGAAGCGCTCGTCGCTCATTGCCCGGCCTCGTCCATGAGCCAGCCGGCGGCTTCGACGGCGAAGTAGGTGACGATGATGTCGGCGCCGGCGCGCGCGATGGCCACCAGACTCTCGAGCGCTACAGCCCGACGATCGAGCCAGCCGTTGGCGGCCGCGGCGCAGATAGCGGCGTACTCCCCGCTCACCTGGTACGCGGCGATCGGCACATCCGTCCGCGCCCGCGCAGCGGCCACCAGGTCAAGTGATGGCAGCGCCGGCTTGATCATGACCATGTCGGCGCCCTCGGCAAGGTCGGCGTCGATCTCGCGGCGCGCCTCCCGCCCGTTGGCCGAGTCCATCTGGTAGGTGCGCCGGTCGCCGAAGGCGGGGGCCGAGTCGGCAGCCTCGCGGAACGGGCCGTAGAAGGCGGAGGCATGCTTGGCCGCGTAGGCCAGGATCGCGGTCTGGCCATGGCCCGCCTCGTCGAGCGCGGAGCGGATCGCCGCAACCTGGCCGTCCATCATGGCGCTCGGCGCCACGATATCGGCCCCCGCCTCCGCCAGCGAAACCGCGATGCGCCCCAGCAGCTCGAGCGACGCGTCGTTATCCACGGTGGCGGACTCACCGCTTCCGGCAAGGACCCCACAATGACCGTGGTTGGTGTACTCGCACAGGCAGACGTCGCCGATGATCACCAGCCCGGCGTCGGCGCCGCGGAGCGCGCGGATCCCCTCCTGGACGATCCCGTCGGCGGCCCATGCGCCGGAGCCGGTGGCGTCCTTTGCCGAAGGCAGACCGAATAGCAGCACCGATCGGACGCCAGCCGCGCGCAGGCGAGCAGCCTCCTCGGGGAGTGCCGCCAGGCCCAGCCGGTACTGTCCCGGCATCGCCTCGATCGGCTCACGATCCGGTCCGCCGGCCTGGATGAAGATCGGCTGGACGAGCATCTCCGGATGCAGTCGGGTCTCGCGCACAAGGCCACGCAGCGCCGGCGTGCGGCGCAGCCTCCGGCCGCGCAGGGCAATCCCCAGCGCAGCACCGGTTTTGACCGTGAGGCTCATGCGATCTCCTCGGTGAGGTGGCGGTGGATGGCCTCCGCCAGGGCAGCGACGGTGTGTCGAGCCGCGACCACGGGGACCGCGAAGCCCGCCCGTCGCGCCACGCTGGCGGTCACCGGACCGATGCAGTAGGCCGGCAGGGCGGTGGCGCGGAGTGCCTCTGGTGGCGAGAGGAGGGCATGCAGACCGCGCACGGTCGAGCCGCTGGTGAAGGTCACGCCATCGAGCGGCTGCGCCAGCGCCGCGCGAACGCTGTCTCGCGACGCGGCTGGTCCCTCCACCGTGCGGTAGGCGCAAACCTCCTCGACCAGCGCTCCGCGCCGGCGGAGCGCCTCGCGCAGATCGGGCGTGGCCGCATCGGCGCGCGCCAGGACGACGCGCCTGCCTGCCACATCGCCGAGGCCCTCGGCGATCGCGACGGTGCGGTAGTGGGACGGCACGTGGTCGACTCGCACGCCGCCTGCCTCCAGGGCCGCCGCGGTCGACGGGCCGACGGCCGCCACGCGGACGCTCATCGGCAACGAGCGGTGGAGCGCCGCCAGGCGACCCAGCACTGCGACGGCTCCGTTGACGCTGGTGATGACCAACCAGGCGGCGCCGTCCAGGCCTCGGATCGCGTCGTGGAGCGCGCCACCGGGTGCAGCGGGGGCGATCTCCACCGTCGGCACGCTGATCGCATCGATGCCGCGCTCCGCGAGCAACGAGATCAGCTCGGCCGCCTGCCCGGCCGGGCGCGTGACCAGGAGCGTGGTCACCCGGTGGCCTCCCTGATCCGCGCCGCCGCCTCCGCCACGACCTCGCCGGGACGATCCGCCGGGCCCGTGATGTCGACCCGGGTGAATCCGTTGCGGCCTTCGTACGTTGCGCGAAGACGGAGCTGGCCGTCCGCCACCTCGGCCAGCGCACCGAGCGGTGCGAGACAACCACCGCCCAGCGCCCGCAGCAGGGCGCGCTCTGCGAGGACGGCAACCCGGGTCGGCTCATGATCGAGCGGAGCCAGCCGCGACTCCTCATCGGCGCGGACCTGGAGGGCAAGCGCCCCCTGCCCGGGCGCCGGAAGCATGACACCCAGCGGCAGCCGATCACTCTCGCTGACGTGCACTCCCAGCCGGTCGAGCCCCGCCGCGGCCAGGACGAGTGCGTCGTACTCGCCGGCCTCGAGACGCCGCAGTCGGGTGTCAACGTTCCCGCGGATGGGACGCGCCACGAGGTCCACCCTGGCCGCCGCCAGCTGCGCCGCGCGCCGTGCGCTGCACGTCCCGATTCGCGCGCCAAACGGAAGGCCGCCGAGCCCTCCAGGGTGGCGACTCAGGAGGCAGTCCCGGGGATCGCCGCGTTCCAGGATGGCTCCCAGCGTGAGCGCCGGATGCCCCGCGGTCGGCAGATCCTTGAGCGAATGGACCGCAACGTCGATTCGCTCTTCGAGTAGTGCCCGTTCCAGCTCCGCGGTGAACTGCCCATCACCCACGACGAGGTGACCGGCGGGCCGTCGTTCGCTGACTGCATCCCCCTCGGTGCGGATCTCGACGACCTCGACGGTGCCGACTCCCACCACCTCTGCCAGCGCAAACGCGGCTTCCCGTGCCTGCGCCTTGGCCAGGCGGCTGCCCCGGGTGCCCAATCGCAGGGTGGTTGCGACCGTGCTCATTCGATCCCGAAGACCTCCCGCACCCGCGATGCAGCGTCGGGATCGTGGCGAAGTCGAAGCGTGGGTCCGTGGAGGAGCTCACCCAGCATGGCGACCGTCATCGCTTCGACGGCGGCAGCCTGCTCATGGTCGAGGCTGCTCTTCAGGCGCAGGCGTTCGAGGTGCCGCCGCCTGACATCCTCTCCGTGAGCTCGCAACATGGCGATCCCATCGCCACTGGCGCGGACTTCGAGCCACGCCGCGAATGCGTTGGCCTCGGCACGCGCCTCGTTGCGCAGGCGGCGCTCGACACCGGTGGAAAGCCGACGGGCCTCATCGGCAACGCCCAGCCGGTCGAGGTCCAGCAACCGCTCGCCGAGCCGTGCCGCCGCGTCCGGCGCGACCGCGCTGGGTGAGGAGAGATCGACCACCAACGGGCGCTGACCACCCAGGTGCCGAGAGTCGAGGCGAGTCATGCCGCCCCGGACCGCGATCGCCACGACGTCATATGGCAGCGGGCCGGCCAGGGCCTCCGAGATCAAAACCGCGCTGTGACGCTCGCCGTGTGGGAGTGCGGCGATGCAGTCTTCGGCGCGATCTCCGCTTCGAGAAGCGACGGTGACCCAGGCGTCAAGATCGGCGAAATGTTTCGCAAGAGCACGTCCCATCTCACCGGTGCCGACGACGAGGGCACGGAGCGGTCGCCCCGAGGGCAAGGCCTGCAGTCGTTCCTCGACCCAACGCGCGCTCCGGTCCGCCAGCGAGCGGTCTCCGATCGGCTGAGCGAAGGACCGCACGCGCTTTCCGAAGCGGATGGCTCGCCGCAGGAGCTCATTGGTGACTGGACCGGTCTGGCCGCGGCTGAGTGCAGACCGATACGCCTCCCGCACCTGTCCGAGCACCTGCTCCTCAGCGATGACGGTCGAATCGAGCCCTCCCGCGACGAGCAAGACCCGCTCCGCTGCGGCTAACCCCGACGACCGCTGCATGGCGTCCGGGAGATCCACCAGGTTGTTTGCTGCCCCTCCGAAAGCGATCAGTTCGACCCGATGGCACGTATGAAGCAGCACGTGCTCGTCAGCGTCGCTTGAGCGTGCCTCGAGTGCTGCCGCGAGCATCTCGCGGGCATCGGTGTCGATTTCGCGGGCGGTGGCGCTGGCAACGACCAGGCAGTCAAGCTGCGGGCTAGGATGTGCGGGCGCCCTGCTCGGATGGTGTACGACAGAAGGCAAGCGACGAATCCCCGTTGCCCGGAGGAAGGAAACTCGAGCCGAACCCTAAGGCGCCCTCGTGGTCGAAGTCAAAGATAACCAGAGGTTTTCTTAGGTTTCTGACGATTTCCCCGCGTCACGCGCGGCAGGACGATCGGAGGCCCGTGGCC
>JBDUEE010000165.1:0-4135 GCA_040002615.1 Chloroflexota bacterium
GCACCAGTGACAGGCCGAGTAGCCGATCGACAGGAAGATCGGCAGGTCCAGGCTTCGGGCCCGATCCAGCGCTTCTTGGCCCCATGGATACCAGTCGACCGGGTTGTCCTTGTGCTGAAGGAGGTACGGGCTCGTCTCGGCGGCCAGACGGTTGGTCATCAGCGACCAAGTCTGTCACCTCGACCAGCCCGCTGCCCATCTGAGCTATTCCTGCCGCTGCAGCTCCGTCACGCTTAGCGAGCTGCCGTCCGTGCCGTTGCAGGGCGGGACCGGATCAGCGCCACCGCCGGGGACTGCGACCGGCGCCCAAGTGTCCCATCCGCCGAACCGCAGCGAGAGCTCGACGGACGGTTCCGGTTGGGTGCCGCACCAGTTGCTCCAGGCAATGCCGACGTTGAATGCCGTCCCCGGCTGCAGGCGCACATCCGTTGGCGAAGGTGCCGATTCGTTGGTCACGAGCACGTGGCGAACAAGGATGGCATCTTCGATCTGAGCTGAGACCGCGACCGAAATGGTGCACGCGTAGCGACCATTCGCCAGCGTGACCGTCACGGTCGTGCCACGGGAGCCGGCGGCCGCACCCCACGGTTCGGCGGTGAAGACCACGTCCTGCGGAGCACAGGCGCCGGTGCCGGTCGAGGCAACCGGCGTGCTGCTGGCAGATGGTGACGCGGACGCCGTTCCGCCGACCCCATTCGATTCCGGCGTGGCCAGGATGCCGCTCACCACACCGACCGCCAGGGCGCCGGCGACGGCCACCGGCACGAACACCGCTGCCCGCAGCAACCATGACGGCCCTGAATTGCCCGCGCGGTCGGCATCCAGGGTCATGGGCAGCTGGCTTGGCACGTATCCCTCCTCGCGCGGGCCATGCTGCGACCGCAGCTCGCGCTCCAGATCCTTGTCATTCATCGTTGGGCCTCCTCGCCGAGCTCGACCCGAAGGGCATCGAGGCCACGGCTCACGTTGCTGCGCGCGGAGGGCGGCGCGATCCCCAGGATCGCCCCGATCTCCTCATACGGCAGATCTGCTCGATAACGAAGGTAGATCGCCAGGCGCTGCCGTTCCGGCAGGCCTTCCACTGCCTCCCAGATCGCCATCCGATCGGCGTGGTCGACGGTTGACTGCCTCTGGGGCTGCGCCCCGACGCGCTCGGTGAGCAGGCGCACGCGACGGCGCCAGCGGTGGCGATCCATCGCCAGGCGGTACAGCGCGCGGAACGCCCAGGCGTCCATGCGCTGGATGTCCTGTCCGGCGTGCAGCGCCGCCCACAGGCGGACGAGCGTTTCCTGCACGGCGTCGTCCGCCTCGTCCGTCGAGAGGCCGAGATGCCGGGCGAGACCCCACAGCTCTGCACCGCGGTCGGCCTGCAGGTTGACGACCGTCGCGCGCAGCAGATCGGTGCCGGTCAAGGACTCAGTGGGGTTGACGTGTGCGGGTGGGTCCAAGGCGCTCGTGATCATGCCCCTCCGACGCACGAAGGTATCGAAACGTTGAACCGCTCATGTCTGAGGAACGTGGATTGGTCGCGGTTCAGGCCGGTCGATCGCTCGCGAACTGCTCCTGGTATAGCCGGGCGTACAGGCCCTCGTGGCGAATCAGCTCGTCGTGCGTGCCGCGCTCCACGATCCGCCCGCGGTCGTAGACCAGGATCTGGTCGGCACGCAGGATGGTCGACAGGCGGTGGGCGATGGCGATGGTGGTGCGGCCCTCCATCAGCCGCACCAGCGCGGCCTGGATCAAGCGCTCACTGACCGTGTCGAGGGCTGACGTGGCCTCGTCGAGGATCAGGACGCGCGGATCCTTGATCAGCACGCGCGCTATCGCCACTCGCTGTTTCTCCCCACCGGACAGCTTGTAGCCGCGCTCCCCCACCACCGTGTCATAGCCCTCCGGCAGCTCCATCACCCGGTCGTGGATGGCCGCGGCCCGTGCTGCCTCCTCAATCTCCTGCATGGTGGCCTCGGGTCGGGCGTAGCGCAGGTTGTCGAGCACCGAGGCGTGGAAGAGGTACGTCTCCTGGGTGACGACCCCGATCTCTCTTCCCAACGATTCGAGCCCGATGCGGCGCACGTCGATGCCATCAATCAGCACGCTGCCGGCATCAACGTCATACAGGCGCGGAATGAGGTATGTGGTTGTCGTCTTGCCCGACCCGGACGGACCAACCAGCGCAACCAGCTCACCGGGGCGCGCCTCGAAGTCGATCTCAATCAGCCCGAAGGGCTGCACCGGCAAGTGCACGGCACGACCGGTCGCCTCGGCGAGCTCTGCCTCAGCCTGCGCGGCGAGCTGCACTGCGCTCTTCGGGTACCGGAACGAGACGCCCTCGACGCGTACGTCGCCCTTCATGGTTGCGGGATCGAGAGTCACCGCATCCGGAGCGTCGCGGATGTCGTTCTCCATTTCCAGGTACTCGAAAATTCGATCGAAGAGCGCCAGCGCTCCCTGGATCTCGACTTGCACGTTGAGGAGCTGGCCGAGCGGGAAGAAGAGACGGCTCTGGAGCGTGGTGAACGCCACGATGGTGCCGACCGACACGCTCTGGTCCCCGCCGATGATCAGCGAGCCTGCCAGGAGGTAGACGAAGGCCGGGGCAATGCTGAAGAAGGTGCCGATCAATGCAAAGAACCAGCGACCGATCATCTGCTGCCGGATCTGGAGGTCGCCGAGGCGTCGCGACTCATTCCTGAAGCGCTCGATGCTCGCTTGCTGCTGGCCGAACGTCTTGCTGAGCAGGACGCCGGAGACTGAGAGCGACTCATTCGTGATGGCGCTGATCTCGGCCATCGAGCGCTGCGTCATGCCGCTCACCTCGCGCCGCACCTTGCCGACTCGGTAGGTGATGTAGGCGAAGACCGGCAGCATGCCGAGCGAAAGGATGGCCAGCCGCCAGTCGATGACGAGCATCGCGATCACGGTGGTGGCCACCGTGGCGAAGTTCGAGAGCAGTGAGGCGGCAGTATCGGTCACCACCGACTGCACCCCACCGACGTCGTTGCTGATGCGGCTCTGGATCTCGCCGGTGCGCGTCTCGGTGAAGAAGCGCAATGGCATCCATTGCAGGTGGGTGTAGAGCGCCAGGCGCAGGTCGTCCATGACCCGCTGCCCGACCACGTTCGAGAGGAACGACTGCCAGACGCCGAGGAGGCTCGACACGATCGGCAGCACGATCATCAGCCCGCATTGCAGATAGAGAAGCTCCAGGCTGGGCCGTGGGCTGAGGAGGTTGTCGATGACCAGCTTGAGCAGGATCGGGTTGACGACGCCGATGCTGACGGTCAGCACGATCAGGGCTGAGATCAATCCGAGCCGGCCGCGATACGGTCTGAAGAAGCCGATGATCCGCCGGAAGGTGCGCGGCCCGCTCCCTGGTCGCGCCGCCAGGTTCGGCCCCTCGCCGCCGCCCCAGTAGCCGCGCATCAGGTCAGCAGGATCGAGAGGAAGGCCTGCGCCAGCGGCAGGCCGACAGACGCGCCCGCCTCTGCCGCGCGCTCACGCATCCTGCGCTCGACCTCGGCCCAGTCGTCGATCTGGCTGACATGGCGCTGCAACGCCTGCAGGCCGACCTCGAAAGTATCGGCCACGTCGATCCACAGGTTCGGCCGCTCGACGCCCGTCACCAGTACCTGACGCACCTTCCATGGCTCCAGCCCCTCGTCGAGGAGCTCAGGGAAGTTCAGCCGATCGCGCGCTGCCGGGTAGACCGCGGCCAGCGTTGCCTCGCCGGTGGCCAGGTGGTCCGGATGGGCGATGAACGGGTTGCCGTCACTGCGGCGCTGCGGATTCTGGGCGATGACGAGGTCGGGACGCAGGCCGCGGATGTGCCGCACGATGTCGCGCCGCAGCTCGAGGCTGGGGGTGAGATAGCCGTCAGGATTTCCAAGGTGCACGATCTCGCTGACGCCCAGCACGTCGGCGGCGGCGCGCTGCTCCGCCACGCGCGTGGCGGCCAGCTGCTCCGGCGCCGCTGGAGGGCTCTTACAAGGTTGACCGTTGCTGGCAATGTGGGCTTCGATCGCTAGGTTCCCGCCTTTCGCAAGAATCCAGTTCAGCCTAAAATATCGGAGCCGATTTGTTCAGCGAAAAAACTCTTCCTACCCTCACGTTCGTGTCAAAAAGAAGTCGGTAATAG
>JBDUEE010000166.1:0-7853 GCA_040002615.1 Chloroflexota bacterium
ATCAGCATCGCCATCAGGAACTCGGCGCGCAGCAGATGTGGCCAGGTGAGTACGGTCTCGTCCGGCCGCTTGTCGACCCGCACCATCGACTCCTGCTTGACGTAGGCGAGCAGGCGGAAGCGCTCGGTCCCCGGCACGCCCGGCGGGCCGGGCAGCTTCGGTCCGGGGCTGCGCTCGATGACCGGGACGTTCGGAGCCTGGGTCGGCGCGTTCTTGTCGGCGGTGGCGTTCGGCCGCTTCTCAATGGTCATCGGTCCATCACCCTCCTACACCGGCCCCGAGATGCCGCCGTCCTTCCGGATCCTCCAGAAGTGGATGACCATCAGGATGGCGGCGATCAGGGGGAAGGCGATGACATGCATGACGTAGAAGCGAATCAGAGTCTCCTGGCCGACCTCGATGCCGCCCAGCAGGATGAAGCTCGACTCGGTATTCAGCAGCGGCGCGTAGGTTGCCATCTGGGTGCCGACGGTGATGGCCCAGAACGCGATCTGGTCCCAGGGCAGCAGGTAGCCGGTGAAGCTCAGCCACAGGGTCGAGAAGAGCAGCAGCACGCCGATGGCCCAGTTGAACTCGCGCGGCGGCTTATAGGCACCGTGATAGAAGACCCGGATCATGTGCAGGAAGACGGTGAGCACCATCAAGTGCGCCGCCCAGCGATGCATGTTGCGGATCAGGTCTCCGAACGCCACCGAGTTGCTGATGGTCTGGATGTCCTGGTAGGCGCGCTGGACTGACGGCACGTAGAAGAACATCAGGTAGACGCCGGTCACCGTCAGCGCCAGGAACAGGAAGAAGCTGATGCCGCCCAGGCAGAAGGTGTACGTGTAGCGCACGGCGTGCTTCTTGACGCGCACCGGGTGCAGGTGCAGGAAAACGTTGTTCATGACCGCCAGCGCCCGAGTGCGGCTGGTGGTCGGGTACGGCTGCCGGAACAGGCTGCGCCATACCGCCGATTCCTTGACCATGCGGATGAGGAAGCTCATCTGATCACCACCGGCCCAGCCTCCTGACCGATCTGACCCAGGACGTTGTCCTTGTAGCTCTCCAAGAGGACCTTCCCGTCAGGCGTGAACCGCTCGAGCTCGAGCCGATCCATGGTGATGCAGTTGGTGGGACAGCGCTCGACACAGAGGTTGCAGCGGATGCAGCGCTCCTCGTCGATGATCATCGCGATGCCGCGCGGCCACGATTGGAAGAGATCGACCTCCGGGTCGTCGCCGCCCACCGCCGCCTTGTCGACCATGTAGATGACGCCCTCTGGGCAGACGTCGGCGCAGAGCCCGCACAGAATACAGCGGGGCCCGTCGATGTTGATGTTGTGGTTGCACTGCAGGCAGCGCGCGCCCTCGGTGACGGCACTGCGGGTGTCATAGCCGACCTCCACCAGGCTGGTGAAGTCGCGACGCAGTTCCGGTGGGGCCATCGGAATGTGCTGCCGCTCGATGGCCTCGTACTTCTCGGGCATGTCGTGCTCAAGCGCCTGGGTGATGACCGCGCGGTTGATCACCGGCAGTTCCTCCAGCTCCGCGCCGCGCACGCCGAGCAGCCAGCGGTCGACCGCTCGGGCGGTGCTTCGTCCGCGGCCCGCGGCCTCGATGATCGTGGCCGGACCGGTCACGAAGTCCCCGCAGGCAAAGACGCCGTCGACATTGGTCTCGAACGAGTCCGGGTTGATGACCACGTAGCCGCGGTTCAGGTCGAACTTGAGGGCGTTGTATTTGGTCCCGTCCGGGCGCGTTGGGGTGGTGCCGTTCAGCGGAGGGCTCCGCCATGACGACACCGAGCCTCCGTCGACCGGGGTGCGGGTATCGGTCACGCCCAGGTGGCGATTGAGCTTGGCGCCGTACTCGCCCAACACGTTGTTGTCCGATGCCTGGCTGGTGCAGGGAATGACCATGTCGCAGGGAATCGTGAATTCGCTGCCGGGGATCGGCTCCGGCGACCGCCGACCGGTGGCATCGGGCTCGCCAAGCTTCACCCGCTGGAAGGTCATGCCGGTCACCTTGCCGCGCTCGTCCGCCACGACCTCCACCGGCGAGGCGAAGAACTCGAACTTCACCCCCTCGAAGCGTGTCTCGTGCTGCTCCTCCTCGTCGACCACCATCTCGTCCGGGCCGCGCCGGTAGACAACGGTCGACGTCTTGGCGCCCAGACGCAGGGCGGTCCGGCTGGAGTCCATGGCGGTGTAGCCGCCGCCGATCACCACCACATGGTCGCCGACCCACTGCTCTTCGCCCAGGTTTGCTCGCTTCAGGAAGTCGACGCCATAGATCACGCCGTCCTGCTCCTCGCCGGGCACGTTCATGGCGACCGGGTACATGCAGCCGGTGGCCACCACCACCGCATCGTGCCGCTCCTTGAGCTGGTCGAGGGTGATGTCGCGGCCGATCTCGACGTTGTAGTGGAACTGCACACCGTGCTTCGCGACCCAGTTGACGTCGAGCTCGATCACGTCTCTTGGGAGGCGGAACGCCGGCACCCCGATCAGCGTCGTGCCGCCGCCGGACGGCAGCGCCTCGTAGACGTGGACCTCGTGCCCGTAGGTGGCCAGCTCCTTGGCCACGCTCAGCCCCGCCGGGCCGGCGCCGATCACCGCCGCGCTCTTGCCGGTGGAGGGCCCGACCACGATGTTGTCGGGCATGTTGTTGCCGTAGTGCCAGTCGACCAGGAAGCGCTTCATGGCACGAATGGCGAGGGGCTTGTCGATATCGGCGCGGCGGCAGGCCTTCTCACATGGCGCCGAGCAGACGTAGCCGCAGATGGCCGCCACCGGGTTCGGGTCGCGGGCGAGGATATAGCCCTCTTCGAAGCGACCCTCGGCGGCAAGCATCAGGTAGCCCCGGCAGTTGGTGTTGACGGGGCAGCCTTCCTGGCACTCGATATTGCACTGGAGCCAGTCGACGCCGACTTCGGCGGTCTGGAACCTCAGCGGGATTGCGGTCTCACTGATCACGGGCGAGTCAGCACGGCGGGTTCCACACGAAATCCGTTGTGAGCGAAGCAGCGGCTAACCGATGCTACCCGCCGCACACTCTGAGTGTCAAAGCAGATCGGAGCTGAGCAGATCCGGGCTGGGCTAGGATGGGAATGTGGAGTTCCGAGGAGCGGCGGCTGTCGCGGCTGTGGCCGTGCTCGGCCTGTTCCCGTTCGCTCTTGCCGGCGTGACGGTTTGGTGGCTATCGCGGAACCCGACGATCGCGCCAAACCTGGCAGATCGCAAGCCGCGGATCTGGGCTTCGCTGGTGCTGGGTTCCCTGGTCCTTGTGGGCCTTCTGATCTGGGCACTGGTCTGGACTCTATCCTCATGAGGGGATGACACGCAGCGCGATGCGGCGCATTCGAGCTGGAAGCGGCCATGGCCTCACCTAGGCTCGAGGTGAGGTGAGGCGTGGCCGGCGGCTCCCGAAGGATGTAGCGAAGCCATCCGAGGGGGCCGGCGGCCGCGCCATACGTCCCTATCCTCCGCCGAAGTAGGCAGCGAACACCCGCCGGATCAGGGGCGCCGCATCGGACCCGCCGGTGGCCAGCGGCACGTGGACCAGCACGGTCGCCGCGGCAATGCGCGGATCTCCGGCCGGGGCGATGGCGGGGAACCACGCGTCGGGGGTCGGGGTGCCGGTCTCGGCCGTGCCACTCTTGCCTGCCACCTGGAGCCCAAAGCCCAAGAACGCGCCATAGGCCGTGCCATACGAATAGTTGACGACCGCCTTCATCGACTCCACGACATAGGCGAGCTGTCCGCGGCTCACGCTGATGCGCTGGGCGACGCGCCGCTTGTTGCGCTCGACGGCTGTGCCATCTGGCAGGCGTGCCTCGACCACCAGCCGCGGGGTCCACAGCGTTCCCCCGTTGCCGATGGCGGCGTACGCGTTCGCCATCTGAAGCGGCGTCCCCAGGAAACTGCCCTGGCCAATGGCCAGCTGGATCTGGTCGAACGGACCATACGGGTGGTATTTGCCATCCCAGCGCTTGTGATCCTCGAAATACCCGGCGTCGGGCAGCACGCCCGGCTCATCGGCCAGGTAGCGCATGCCGGTTGACTGGCCGAAGCCGAACTCGTGCACCAGATCGGTCAGGGCTTGCTGGTCGCGGTCATAAACCCGGATCGAGAGCGGCATGTAGGTTGTGTTGCAGCTGAATGCCATCGCCTGCAGCAGATCGACCAGCCCGGCGAGGTGGTGGTCCATGTAGTTATGGAAGGTGAAGCCGGAGAACGTCCAGGTTCCATCGCACGGCATGCGGGTGGCGGAGGATGCAACGCCGGTCTTCAGTGCGGCCGCCAGCGTGAAGACCTTGAACGAAGAGCCGGTCGGATATGCCGCCAGCACGGCATGGTTCAGCCGCGTGGCCTCACTCGGCGTCCCCAGCGGTACCCCCGCCAGGGTGGTGCCGATGGTCATGGCGTTCGGGTTGAACAGCGGAGCCGATGCCAGCGCCCACACGTCGCCAGTGCGCGGATCGATTACGGCGGTGCCAGCCTCTGCGTAGCTGGCGATGGCCGCATCGGCGGTGGCCTGGATGCTCCGCCTGAGAGTGATCACCACGTCAGCGCCAGGAACCATCTCGTGATGCAGAACAGCGGCTTTTGGAGCGGCGGCAGGCGCCGCCACCAGGGTGAAACCCGGGCTGCCGGCGAGCAGCACATCGGCTCCAGCCTCCAACCCACTGCGACCGACCAGGTCACCCGGCCGCAGCCCCTGGCTGTAGCGCCCGCGCAGGTCCTTGCGAGTGGCTGGCGTGGCATACCCGATCGTCTGGCCGGCAAGCCAGTCCTGCGGATAAATGCGCGCGCCGTCGCGACGGGTCCGTGCGAAGACCGTCCCGTCCTGCGCCACGATCTGGCCGCGAGTCGGCTCCTGACGATGCAGGCGAAGCGTGCCATTCGGCCCGAGCTCCGGGAAGAGCATCGCCGCGTTCCAATGGATCTGCCATCCGCTGCTGGCAGGGGTGAGCACCAGGTCGGGCGACAGGGCAACGTCACCGAACACATCCGTGGTGAAGATCAGCTCGACCGGGATCAGCAGCGCGCTCACGGGACCGGCCAGCGGGGTATCTGCCGGGACCGGCGTGGCGGATACGGTCGGCTGCGGCGTTGGGCTGGGGGTGGCCGCGGAGAAATTGGGCGAGGCGCGCGGCGTGGGGGTGGGGGCGGCCTGATCGGGCGGCCGGGGGGCTGCCGGAAGGACGACCTGTTGCGGCTCGCCAAGCTGCCAGCTGACGTCGTTGACGCCGGTGAGTCGTTGGAAGTTGCTGAGGAGATCGACGAAGGACGCCTCGGAAAGCCGTTGGCGATCGGTCGCCGTCACCATCTGGTACATGTCCGGATATCGCCCGAGGCGCCAGGCGCCGAGGAACGCGTCCGCGGCGGCAGGTGCCTCCTCGACCGGCTGCCGCGGCACTGCCGTGGGATATGGCGTCGGATCCGGCTCGGATGAGGAGCAGCCGGACAGAACGGCGAGCGCCAACAGCGCCGCGAGCGGGCGGCGCGCCCCCCACATGATCGTCACCGGGCCAGCATCACGCGGCGGAAGCCTTCGGCAGCGGGGTAGCCAGTCCGCTCACCGAGCTCCTCGGCACGACGACGGAGCCATCGCGCGGTCTCGCTGAAGTCGTGGAACTGGCTGACATGGCGACTCAACGCGGCGATCTTGCGCTCGATCGTGTCGCCGATGTCAACGATCTGGTTCGCCTCATTCGTGCTCCACAGGTACAGCTCTGCGACCTTCCATGGCTGCAGACCTTCGTCAAGATGCTGGCGGAAGTTGAGCGGGTCACGGGCGGTCGGAAAGACGGCGTCAACCGTTACCTGTCCGACAGCGCGGTGGTCGGGGTGGTTGACCCATTCGTTGTTCACGAAGACGACCGTCGGATCGTGAGTCATGACCACCTCTGGCTGGTACGAGCGAATGGCGAACGTGACACGCTCGCGCAGCCGCAGGCTTACCTCCACCTGTCCATCCGGTTCATCCAGGAAGTCGACCCCGCTCACCCCGATCTCGGCCGCCGCTGCTCGCTGCTCGACCTGGCGTACGCGCGCAATCGCTGCGGGATCGGCCGCCGGATCGTCGCTGCCCTTGTCGCCATGCGTCACCAGCAGGTAGCGCGCTTCCGCACCCTCGCTCACCCAGCGTGCCACCGTGCCGGCTGCTCCGAACTCGATGTCGTCCGGATGCGCAGCAACGACAAGGACGCGCTCCGGAGTCGGCAGTCGATCGTTGGGCATGCTGTTGGGTGCGCGCCATCGTAGCGGAGGCGTCCCGACATGTCCGCCTCCTGGATCAGTCGATGGTCAGCGGAGCCAGCTCGCCCGGCAGCTGCATCGCGCTGCGGATGGGCACCCGGGCGGGCTGCGGATCGAGCCGCACCAGGCGGTCCTTCGGCTCGTGCAGCGCGCCCTCCGCCCAGGCCACAACGTCGTCATCGTGAGTGAACAGCACCACCTGGCGCTCACCGCTCAGCTTATGCAGCACACCGAGCAGCTCGCGCTTGCGGTCGCCGTCGGACTGGGCCGTGACCTCGTCCAGCAGCAGCGGAGCCGTCTCTCCGGTCGTCACCAGGTGCTGTGCCATCGCAACCCGCAGGAGCAGGTAGATCTGCTCGCGTGTCCCCTCCGACAGCAGCCGCGCGTCGCGCCACTGGCCGGTCTGGCGTTCCTTGACACTGACCGTCAGGTGGGCGGGATCAACGCTGATCTCTGCGTAGGCGCCACGCGAGACGATCGGCAGCCAGCGCGCCACGGCCTGGCCAAGGATGGGTGCCAGGTCACGGTGGATCCGCTCCTCGGCGGCGCGGAGCAGCTGGAGCGTTGCGTCGATACCGGCGGCAAGGCCCTGGACCCGGTCCAACTCGGCGCGGGCGAGGGCGGTGGCCTCCTCTGCCTCTGCCACGTCCGGCAGGGCGTCGCGGCGTGCCACCAGGTTGCCCGCCGCCACGTCGTACTCGCCGCGCAGGCGTTGCGCCTCGTCGCGCAGCGTGGCCAGGTGCCTGTCCGGATCATCGAGGTCCGGCAGCGCGACGGCGCCCGGCGGAAGGGCGGCCCCCAGCTCGTTGGCCCGCTGCCGGCGCCGATTTGCCTCGGCTTCAAGTTCGGTAAGGGTCGCGCTTCCCAGGAGCGACTGGAGCTGCTGCCATTCCGCCAAGGCGAGCTGGTTCGCCTGCAGCGCCGCGCCGCGCTGCTCGCGCCAGTCTTCGAGCGACGCAGCCAGCCGATCCGCATCGGCTTCCTCGTCCAGGCCAAGGTCGCGGGAAGTGACTCGCAGCGAATCCGCGATCGACGCCAGGCGTGTTTCCGCAGCCGATGCGGCGGCCTCTTCGGCTTGGCGGGCCTTCAGCTCAACGTGCAGCATCGTGACCCTCTCGGCCGCCTGCTGCTGAGTCGCCCGTGCCTCACACGACGTGGCATAGTCCGCAGCCGCGGACTGTGCATCCTGGCCGTCGGCAATGATCTCCCCGCGGTCGCGCAGCGCTTGCGCCAGTGTGGCCATCGCGGCGCGCTGGCGGGACTTGAGCCCCGCGAGCCGGCGATCCCAGTCTGCCGCGCTGGCGGCCAGCGGCGCTGCCGCCAGCGTGCGATCGGCCAGCTCGTCCAGCTGTGCGGGGTCGGTCGGCAAGCCGCTCTCGGTCGCCACCCGTATGGCCTCGGCGTGGTCGCGCGCCGCCTCGGCCGACGCCTGGCGGTATGGGAGCAGAGCAGCCTCGGCGCGCCGAGCATGTGAGCGAGCGGACCCCGGCCGAAGGGCGCTCAGTGCGGCAGCGCCTCCTGCCACCAGGGCGAGAACGAGGAGCGCGGCGCCGACGACCGACGCGCCGCTTGCAAACAGCAGGCCGGCTGCCAGCAGGCATGCTCCAGC
>JBDUEE010000167.1:0-18255 GCA_040002615.1 Chloroflexota bacterium
CCAGCCGACCCCGGTCGCCGGCTCCATTGGGCTCCGATCCGTGCGCTACACTCGGCCTCCGATGAGCCAGGCCGCCCCTGCAGCAGAGACCACCCCGCCGGCCGTCCGCGAGCGCGTCTTCTCGGGTATCCAGCCGTCCGGCGCATCGCACCTGGGCAACTACCTGGGAGCGCAGGTCAATTACGTCAAGCTCCAGGACGAGTACGACGCCATCTATGGCATCGTCGATCTGCATGCCATGACCACCGTTCACGACGGTGCGGAGCTCCGGCAGCTGACCCACGAGATGGTGCTCGACCTGCTGGCGGTGGGCCTGGATCCGGATCGATGCGCCCTGATCCGGCAGTCGGACTTCCCCGAGCACACCGAGCTGGCCTGGATCTTCGACACGGTGGTCCCGGTCAGCTGGCTGGAGCGCACTCCGACCTACAAGGAGAAGCGGCAGGAGGGCATTGAGAACAGCATGGGGCTGCTCAACTACCCCGTGCTGCAGGCCGCCGACATCGTGATCTACAAGGCCAGCCGCGTGCCGGTCGGCAAGGACCAGGCCGCGCACCTGGAGCTGTCGCGCGAGATCGTCCGCGCCTTCAACCGCCGCTACGGCCCTATCTTCCCGGAGCCCCAGGCCGTCTTCACCGACGCCCCGGTCGTGCTCGGCACCGATGGTGCCCGCAAGATGAGCAAGTCGGCCGGCAACACCATTCCCATCTTCGCCGAGCCCGATCAGATCCTGAAGCTCGTGATGAGCATGGTCACCGATCCGCTGCGCATCAAGCGCACCGATCCGGGCCGCCCCGAGGTCTGCAACGTCTGCCAGCTGCACCGATTCTTCGGTGGCGACTACCTGCAGATCCAGGAGGGCGAGCGGACCGCCCGCACCGGGTGCGTCGAAACCAAGCAGCTGCTGGCAGATCGGATCATCGAGTTCTTCCGGCCGATGCGTGTGAAGCGCGCCGAGCTGGCCGCCAATCCTGACGTGGTCGAACGTGTCCTGGCGGCGGGGGCGGAGAAGGTTCGACCGATCCTGGCCGCGACCCTGGACGAGGTGCGGGCCGCCACCGGCATCGGGCCGTGGCGGGCGAGCGGCTGATGGCCGGCGCCGGACCGCTGAGCGGCTTCGGGCCACGCGAGCGGCGCTGGCTGCTGGTCTTCCTGATCCTGGGCTCCGCCTACTTCGCCGTCCTCCTGCTGCAGATGGCCTTCGCCTTCCTCGGCGGATTCAGCCAGATCTTCCTCATCGTTTTCCTGGCCTGGCTGCTGGCCTTTGTCATGTCGCCGGTGGCCCGATTCCTGGACGAGCACCTGCCACTGAACCGCCCGATGTCGGTGGTGATCGCCTATACCCTTGCGCTCATCGGCCTGGGCTTCGTGATCTTCTATACCGGCGGCGCGATCACGGTCGAGGTGTCGCGCATCGGCGACGAGTTCCCCCAGACCGCGTTGCAGATCGAGGACACCCTGGCGGGCTACCAGCAGGCGTTGGGCCTCGGCCGCTTCCAGATCGACCTGGTCGAGCTGTTCCGAACCGCACAGACCCAGGTCGGCGGTCTGGCCGGCGCCATCTTCAACCAGGCCGAGGAAATTGCCGGAGCAACGCTGGCAACGTTGGGCTCGTTGTTCCTGATTCTGATCCTGTCCCTCTACATGCTGATGGACAGCGAACGGATCTGGGCCAAGGTCAATCGAGCCGTCCCCAAGCAGTTCTCCGACGAAGTTGCCATCCTGGAGCGCAGCGTGGCACGCGCCTTCGGCGGCTTCCTTCGTGCCCAGATCATCCTGGCGGTCATCCAGGCCGTGCTGGTGATGGCGGTTGGGACGGCATTCGGCATCCCGTACCTCTTCCTGGTCGGCACGCTGTCGACGCTGGCCATGCTCATCCCATTCTTCGGACCGCCGCTGGCCCTCATTCCGCCGATCGTGGCGGCCTGGATCTACACGCCGGGCGGTTTCATCCCCGTGGTCATCATCCTGGTCGCCGTACAGACCGTCATCGTCAACTGGCTGCAGCCGCGGTTGATGCAGGGCGCGCTGGGCATGCACCCGATCCTGGTGCTGGTCGGCCTGCTGGTCGGCGCGCAGGTGGCCGGGGTGTGGGGCGCCCTGTTCGGCATCCCGGTCATCGCCGTGCTCAACGTGTTCCTGAATCTGGCCCTGTGGTCAGAGCTGCCGAACGCAGCACTTCCCGAGCAGGAGCGCCTGGAGGACGTACCGGAGGCGACCATGGTCAAGGTCGCGCGCGAGCAGATCAGCGACGAGACGCACCCGCATATCCATGTCCATAAGTCCCTGCGCCCCGACGGGACCGAGGACGTCCAGCTGGTGGTCGACGAAGAACCCGAGGGAATCTAGCCCGCGTTCGCGATCAGCGGTCCGATGAGATGACCAGGTGTGCTCCGCCGTCGGCGGTGCGTGCGAGCTCCATCCGAACGCCGAAGACGCGTTCGATCAACACCGGTGTAAGCGTGTCCGCGACGTTGCCGTCCGCGGCAACCAGTCCGTCGTGCAGCACCACCACCCGTGGCGCGAAGGCGGCGGCCAGGTTCAGGTCGTGCAGCACCGCCACCACGGTGAGGCGCCGCTGAGCCTGGAGGCGGCGGATCGACGACAGCAGCGCGACCTGGTGGGCCAGGTCGAGATGCAGCGTGGGCTCGTCCAGCAGCAGGAGGTCAGGTTCCTGCGCGAGCGCCATGGCCACCAGGACACGCTGGCGCTCCCCGCCAGACAGCTCGTGCGGATAGCGCGCGGCGAGGTCTAAGGCGTCGGCGTCGACCAGGGCTCGCTCCACGGCTCGCTCGTCTTCGACGGTGGAAGCGAACAGGCGGCGGGCATGCGGCGCGCGACCCATCGCCACCAGCTCGGCTGCCCGGAAGCCGTCCGGCAGGTCCAGCTGCTGGGGCAGCACCGCCACGCGGCGCGCCAGGGCGTCACGCCGCCACTCCCCGAGTGGACGGCCGTCGAAGCGCACTTCGCCGGCGTCCGGTACCAGCGCGCCGCTGAGCAGGCGCAGCAGCGTGGTCTTGCCGCTGCCGTTGGCGCCCAGCAGCGCAACAAGGTCCCCGGCGGGAAGCGCCAGATCGACACCGCGCAGCACCGGCCGCGGCTCCCCACGGGGCCGCGGGTAGCTGAAATGGACGTCGCTCAGCATGGCGAGCGGGCGCGCCGCGACGGCAGCGCTCATGCCGACAGCTCGACGCGCAGCAGCTGGCTGCGGCGCAGCAGCCACAGGAAGAAGGGCGCACCGATCAGCGCGGTCACGACCCCCACCGGAATCCCGCCGCCGGGCAGCAGCCGGGCGCCGAGGTCGGCGACGACCAGCAGCGCGGCGCCAACCAGCAGCGAGGCCGGGAGGAGGAGCCGATGGTCCGGGCCAATCACCAGGCGCAGCAGATGCGGCACCACCAGGCCAATGAAGCCGATGGTGCCCGAGATCGCAACCGCGGCCGAGGTGGCGAGCGTGGCCAGCACGGTCAGCACCAGCTTCTCGCGCTCCACGTCCACGCCCAGGCTGGCGGCCTGGGCATCACCGAGCATGAGCAGGTTGAGGCGGCGCCATCGGGCAAGCAGGAGGATGAAGGCGACGATCATGAGCGGCGCGGCGAAGGCAAGCGCCATCCAGCCGGCGTTGGCCAGCGAGCCCATCAGCCAGCCGAAGATGGCGCGCAGCGCGTTGCCGGAGATGAACATCAGCATGGCAACCATGGCGGCCAGAACGGAAGAGATGGCGTAGCCGGTCAGCAGAAGGGTGATGACCTGCACGCGGCCGGCACTGCGGGCCACGGCATAGACCAGCAGCACCGTCCCCAGGCCGCCGGCGAAGGCGAACAGCTGGACCACGCCCAATCCCAGCCACGAGGTCCCCGCCCCGATGGCCAGCACCGGCAGAACCAGCGGGGCCACGATGCCCAGGGCGGCCCCGAAGCTCGCGCCGGCCGCTGTGCCGATCACGTACGGGTCCGCCAACGGGTTGCGCAGCAGCACCTGGAATACGGTGCCGGCCATGGCCAGGCCACCTCCCACCAGCATCGCGGTCAGGACCCGCGGCAGACGGATGTCGAAGATGATCTTCTCAGCGGTGGGCGCCCACGTCTCGGGGATCGGCAGGGCCAGCAGGCGACGACCCAGGATGGCCGCCGTGTCGCCGATCCCCACCTCAGCACTGCCGACCGCCACCGCCACGACCAGCAGCAGCGCCAACAGGACGCCGGCAGCGCCAAGCACAACCACGGTCCGGGTCAGCGTCAGTCCGATGCGCAGTGGCTGCGCTTCCGCGCTGGCGATGGCTGCGCGCATCAGTCAAACGCCTCGGGATGGATGGCACGTGCCAGCGCCTCCAGCCCATCGACCACGCGCGGCCCGGGTCGGGTGATGAGGATGTCCTCCGGCAGCGGGATAACGCGTCCTTCGGTGACGGCTGTCATCTCGTCCCAGCCCGGGCGCTTCGCCACGGAGTCGGCGCTGATGGTGCGGTCATAGGCGGCGTCGCCCAGCACGATCACCTCCGGGTCGGCCGTCACCAGGTCCTCGAGCGCGATGGCCGTGGTGCGCAAGTCGCCGGTGATCGGTTCGCCACCGGCGGTCTCTACCAGCGAGGCCAGGAACGAGTCCTCGCCTGCCGTGTAGATGGTCCCCTCGAAGATGCTGACCTCGTAGAAGGTGCGCGGCCGGTCGAGCCCGGCGACGGTCGCCTGGACCGCCGCCACCGTGTCCGCCATCTCGCCAGTGACGTCGGCGGCCTCGGCCTGCGCGTTGAGAGCGTCACCGATGAGCTCAATATCGGCGCTGACTTCGTCCAGGCTCTCGGGGTAGAGCACCAGCACCGGGTAGCCAAGATTGGCAAGCGCCTCGATGTCGGTGCTGGCGGTGAGCTCGTTGCCGGCCGCCAGGATCAGGTCAGGCTCGGCGGCCACGATCGCCTCGCGGTCGACTGGACCGAAGCTGACAACGACAGGCAGATCCTCGATCGCAGCCAGCACATCAGGCAGGTACCCCTTGCGGTATTCGGGCACGCCCACCAGCTGGTCGCAGGCATCGAGGGCGCACGCGATCTCGGTGTTCGAGGGTGCCAGGCTGACGATCCGCTGGGGCTCTGCTTCGAGCGTGACCTCGCGGCCGGCGTCATCGGTCAGTGTGGCGGGGTACGTGGTGACCGCTTCGGCGCTCGGCGAAACGGTGCCAGGGAGCGCCGGGCTGGTGCCGGGCGATGCGCAGGCAGCGACCAGCAGCGTCAGGACGGCAAAGAAGGAGAAAAAGATGGGGACGCGACGACGGGAGCTCATGGTGATGCCTTCCCTTTCACACGAGGGTTCGGACATCGCGACTCGGCTGGGCGACCTGGCTCCCGGACGCATGGGTCCGGATACAGTTGCGGGACAGCGCCGGCATCACACCGGCTTCGCCATTCAACCGCCGGCCTTTCGGCGGCGGCACCTGTCGCGGTCTTCAGTTGGTGGATCGATCCTAGCAGAAGGCCCGCCGGCCAAATTGGCGAGGCGGGCCTCTGATGCGCGGTGGGCCGAGGACCTAGGCGGGGGCGCCAACCTCCACGTGCCCGTAGAGGGGCGTGTCCTTGGCGGCATCGCTCAGCATCGGGTCGAGCATCTTCTGGATGGCCAGGGTATGCGAGCAGCCGCCGGCTGACTCGAAGAGGTGGCAGTCACAATGCCATATATCGGCGTCGAGGGAGATCGTGTGGGCGCTGTTGTCGCCCGCGAAGCTGGCGTTCAGCGCCCGGAACTTCACGCGGTCCGGCTCGTGCGCATAGCGCATTGCCTTCTCGACCTTGCCGATCATGCTCGAATGCACGTCGCGTCTCCTCCCGGCGCCGGCACCCGGCGCCGTGCTACGGCGCCCGTCAGTCCGTCGACCTGGCGAGCCGCTCCTTCAACATTGCCAGCAGTGTAACCGGGGTCGGGTCGGTCTGGTAGAGGATGGCGAGATACACGCTCACCAGATCGCCCATGGCCACGGCGTCGAGGACACGGGCGAGTCGCGACGGGCCCTCCGCCCAGTAGACGCTGCGGTTGGTGGCCCGTTCTCCGAGCAGCTCCTCGACCACGCGGTAGCGCGCAGCGATGTGCTCAGGCTCCTCCCGCTCACGTACCTCGACCACGTACAGCGCATCGGACATCTCGCGCGGATTGAGGGTGCCCTCGATGGCGTTGTGGTTCGCCTCCGGCATCGGCTCATACATGGCCCATGCCTTGGCGTTCTCATTCAGCTGTGTCTTCCAGCGATGCGCGACCGCCGCCAGCGCACCCGCGCCGTACACGATCGGAATCCGCCCGAAGATGGCCCAGGCCAGCTGCTTGGCTTGGTTCGCATCCGTCTCGACGCCTGGCGTGTTGCGCTCGAGCATGGCCTCCAGTCCGCTTACTGCCGGCGCGAACGGGTCTGGATCCGAAAGCAGCTCGGCCCGAACCAGCAGCTCGTGGACCAGTCCCAGCCCGAAGCCGATGGCGGCGCGAGGCTGTCCGGCCGCCTCGTACCGCAGGTACGGCGTGCCGTCGCTTTCCGCCTGGCGGCCCAGCGCCCCGCCGGTTGACGCCACCACCAGCGGCAGACTCCGGCGCCGCGCCTCGGTCGCACCGGACAGGGTCTCAACGGTGTCGCCGGAGTGGCTGGCGGCGATCACCAGTGTCCGTTCGCCGGCCCACGCCGGCAGGCCGTAGTCTCGGTGCACGATCAACGGGACCTTGAGCCGATCCCCGGCGATACCGGCCACCAGCTCGGCCCCGATTGCCGACCCGCCCATGCCCAGCACCAGTGCCACGTCCACGTCGCGGTGGCGCCGGTCAAGCTCAACCGCGGCGGCCACACGCCGCGCCACCGAGAGCTGGCGCGGAAGGTCCTGCACCCGGCCCAGCATGTTCCCCGCGTCGATCTTCCTGATCACATCCGGATCGTCGAGCGTGATCGCCTCTTCGAAGGTCGGGATCGCCTCGTCGTCTTCCTGCTCAGCGTCGTCGGGCCGCCCGGGCTCCTCGTCCGGGTTCTTGTATCCGAAGAAATCGCGGGCATCCATCAGTCGCAGCGCCCCACCGGACCGACCCGGCAGCTCATGCCGCGACACCTGTCGCGGCGATCGCGCGGCCGGCCTCCAGCAGCGCGTCGACGTCGTCTGGCGAGCGAGCCTCGACGTAGATCCGCAGCAGCGCCTCCGTCCCTGAGAAGCGGATGAGCAGCCACGACCCGTCGTCGCGGTAGAACTTGTAACCGTCGCCGGTCTCCAGTGGCTGGCGCCGCTCGACCGCTCGCCCGGCCAGCTCCTGTGGAGCCTCGTGCTCCAGGCGCGCCAGCGTATCGGCCTTGAGAGCGTCGTAGTCCTCCCGCGAGAAGCGGATGTCGATCCGGTTGTAGTAGCTGGGTCCGGCCAGCGCCTGCAGCTCGGCCAGCACCTCGGACATCTGCTTGCGCTTCGTCAGCCATAGATCCATCAGGAAAAGGCCGGAGGCTAGGCCGTCGCGCTCCGGGATGTGCATGCCGAAGCCGAAGCCACCCGACTCCTCACCGCCGATGACCGCCTTAGTCTCCGTCATCTTCGGACCCACGTACTTGAAGCCAACTCCCGTTTCGTACGCCTGGGTGCCGAAGATTTCGGCCAGCCGCGGGGCCATGGACGTGGTGGTCACCGTGTAGACCGCGGGACCGATCTGTCCGCGCACCTCGAGCAGGTACCAGTACAGCAGGCCGTAGACCTGCAGCTGGTTCACAAACACGCCATGCTCGGTAGCGATGCCGACCCGATCGGCGTCGCCGTCGAAGGCGATCCCGATGTCGGCGCCCCAGCGCGGGATCTCCTCCAGCCAGGCGTCGATGTTGGGGCGGATCGGCTCCGGGTTGACGCCGCCGAAGAAGGGGTTGCGCTCGGTGTGCAGCTCGCGCACGGTGAGCCGACCATCGCCCAGCAGGCGGGTGAACCAGCCGGCGCCGGATCCGTAGAGCGGCTCGACCAGCAGCCGACGATCGGCGGCCTTGATCTTGTCCAGGTCGACGATCCCCGCCAGCTGATCGCGGAAGCGCGGATATGGATCGAAGACTTCGACCAGCCCGGCAGCGAGGGCGTCGTCGTAATCTCGTCGCGGCGGCAGCTCGGTCTCCTTATGGCCGTCCATGGTGGCCTCGATGGCCGCAAGCACGTCCGGCGCAGCCGCGCCGCCGGTATTGGCCTTCACCTTGAAGCCGTTGTCCGTCCATGGGTTATGGCTGGCAGTGATGACGATGCCGGCACCGGCCCCCAGTTCCCGGGTGAAGAACGAGCCGACCTGTGTGGGCACGGCCTCGGGCGGTGCGAAGGACCGGATGTCATGGGCAGCCAGCACCTCGACGCAAGCCCGGGCGAAGTGCTCAGAAGCAAAGCGACGGTCGTGGCAGACGACCACGCCGCGCTCCGCAGCTCCGGTCTGCTGCAGGTACTCAGCCACCCCGCGCGCGCAGCGGCGGACGTTATGGAACGTATAGTCCTCGGCGATGGCTGCGCGCCAGCCGTCGGTCCCGAACTTGATCTTGGTCATGGCAAAGGCAATCTGGCGATGTCCCAATGGTAGCGCCACGCCACGCGCATCAAGCGCTGGCGGCTGGCATTCAGAGCTCCCAGGAGATGGGTACCCGGGGATCGGGGTTATACGAGCAGTAGGTGCCGGTCCGAATCGTCGCGTCCAGATGCTCTCCAAGCGCCGGGATCTGCTGGGCAATGCGGGTCACGGCCGAACGAATGGCACGCGTGACGCTGAGTCGAGCACGCTCGGCCGCCGATGCCGCTTTCCTGTCGCGGCCGCCAAGCCCCACGGCCCTAGCCAGTTCATTGGTCAGAAAGTCAATCTCCTGCCGAGCCCTGGCCGCGCTCTCTGCGTCATTGAAGCCCTCAGCCTCGGCGACTTCTTCGGCGAGCTCGTCCAGCCTTGCCCGATACGCGCTTTTGGCCACCGGATCGAGCACCGCGCCGGCATCGCCCAACGCGTCCGCCTCCAGGTCGGCGGCAGTGCCCGCTGCTCGGGCATCGGTTGGCGCCTCCAGTCGAGCCAATTCGAGTGCGTGGAGCTCTCGGCCTTGGTTCCCCCAGGAGCCGCGCCAGGTGGCGCATGCCCTTGGCGTCGCGTATCTGGACTGTGTTGCCGCCGAATGCCACGGTCCAGTACTCGCCATTGCTACGGAAGGTCCCTCCACCGCCCGCCACACGAGCTTCGGGCAGATCTGGCTGAGCCCGTACCCGCTCCGTGACCTGCGTCTCGAGGAAAACCATCCCCAAAGCGCGTGCCGTCCCCAACGCTTCGCGATGAAGCTCGTCGGCTCGATCGCCGTCCCCTGTCTCGTTCCGCATGAGCAGGAGGCGCGCCAGGTCAGCCTGGCTGTGCGCGACCCATGGCCGAGCGCTCATCTGCTCGTTTAGACGGACGGCCTCGGTGAGGTGCCGCGCGCCGTCGTCCAGCCGTCCCATAGTCGCGGCGAGAAGCCCAAGGTAGCGATCCACCGCCCCAACGCTGCCCTCTTGAAAGCCGACTGCATGCCTGCCGGCAAACGGCTTGAGCTGCTCGTAGAGCACTCCGGCGGCGCCGACGTCGCCGAGCAGCGAGCACGCTTCGCTGACCAGGCAGACCCCCAGGAGCCATTGATTATCCCGGTACAGGGCTGCGAATTCATCCTTCGCCAGACCGTCGAACACGGCCCGCGCGTCGCGATCTCGGCCGAGATCGAGCAGGAGGCAGGCCAGCGCGGACCGGTGGAGCGGGTACCAGGGAAACTCCTCGGCCGAGGCGCGTACCGTCGACTCCACGTCCGCCAGCCGCCCCTGCTCCCTCCTTAGCAAGAAGAGTTGCATTCGGGCGACCGATGTCTCGTCGCGGACCTGCGTGAACGGCGAGGTCCATGCCACCTCGCTGGCGAGGACCTCCTCCACAAGCGCAAAATCCCCGTCCAGCAGAGCCATCAGGGCGCGGATTGAAAATCCGAGCCAGATCTGTGCAAAGACCAGACGAAGCTCGCCGCTCAAACGAGCGACATCGTCCATCTTGGTTCGGGCATCGGCGACCCGACCACGTTCCATGTACGACATGAAGAGCATGAGGTGAGCATCGATCAGGCGCTCGGGATCGTCGGCCGCCTCCGCGACGACCACCATTTCGTTCGCCGTCCGAAGGCGCTCTTCAGGGTTCTCTGGCCACCAGGTCGCCCAGTAGCGGGCAGCCAGCGCATAGCTGAGCGTCGCGGGGTCATCCTGTTCCCTCGCCAGCTCCAAGGCCTGCCGGCTCAGGGTCCCGCTCTGCTGACGCTGATCGGGCGTACTTCGCCACGCACAGGCGAGGCGAGCGAGCAGTCGCGCGCGCAGCCGATCATCCTCGCCACCAAGCAGAACGAGGGCGTCCTGGAGCAATGGGATCAGGCGCGTGTCCCTGCCGGGACGCGCCCAGGGAAGGCGTCCGCCGTATCCCAGGGCAGCCCGGGCCAGTTGGCGGGCCACGCCGGTCCGCCGTGCGATCCCGGCCGCCTCCAGGAACGTCGCCCGAGATCCGGCAAGGTCCCCGCCGCGGGCGCTGGCATCTCCCAGCGACAGGAGAATCTCGGTGCGTGACACCTCATCGGGAACGGCGTTCGTCTCGAGGACGACGAGCGCCATGCCGAACAGCCGAACGGCCTCCTCGAACGCCAGCGATCTTGATGCCTGGTCCCCCGCTCGCCGCGCATAGTCCGTTGCCTTTGCTGCGGTCGGTGGGGCCGAGGTCCGGTTCAGTCGTGGGCTCACCACCTCGAGAGGCCTCGAAGAAATGGAATGCGAGCTCGGCGAGATGCGCATCTGGCGACGCGCCATGGAGCTCCTCCAGCACCTCGGCGATCCGTCGGTGCAGGCGCACCCGTCGCGCAGGAGCGAGGTCGTCGTAGAGCGACTCCCGCACGAGGTCGTGTGAAAAGCGATAACGGCCGGGACCCCCGGTCACCGGAATGAGCAAGCCCGCTTGGACGGCCTCGTCGAGGAGCTCCAAGAGCTCATCCGCCTGGTCGTAGTCGGCAACGCGCCTAAGGACTTCCGCGTTGAACTCGGGCCCAATGGCTGCCCCAAAGGCCAGGGCGCGGGCGCTCGCATCTCCAAGGTGGCCGATGCGGCGTGCAATGACCTGGCGAATGCCCGCGGGCACCGCTATGCGCAGCGACGACAGGTCGGCAAGGTCGTTGATCCGACCCTCCGCCGAGAGGAGACGCACGGCTTCGCCGACAAACAGCGGGTTGCCCTTCGTCTCGCGCCACACGGCCGAGACAAGGTGGGGATGGGGGGTGAGGCCGGATGCAGCACCGATGAACTCACCAACCGCGCCAGCCTGGAGTCCGGCGAGGGTGAGGACGCGGGTGATCGGCTCGCGCGCTAGCTCGCCGATCGCAAGGGTGAGGGGATGATCCGGCGTCAACGCGACATCCCTGTACGTCCCCACGACGAGGACGCGCATCTCGCTCAGCTGCGTCGCCAGGAAGCGCAGGAACAGGATCGACGGAGTATCGGCTGCTTGCAGGTCGTCGACGACCACCAATAATGGTCGACGGAGTGCCGCATTGCGCAGAAATGTCGTCGTCGAGTCGAAGAGTTGGAAGCGCGCAGACTCCGATTCTGCATCAGGCAATGGCGCGAGGTCGTGGAACAGGTCGCGAAGCTCGGGGAGCATCTGAGCGAGGTCAGCGGCGCCGAATCCCATTTGGCGACGCACTTCGTCCGGATCGGAACTGCGGACATGGGATCGCAGCGCCTGAACCCATGGCCAATATGGCGGTGCGCCCGCATCCTCCCAGCCTCGGCCCCATAGAACCGCGTGGCCAGCGTCACGGGCACGCGAGGCCAGCTCATCGGCGAGTCTGCTCTTGCCGATCCCCGGCTCTCCAGCGAGCAGGAAGAGGCGGCCACGACCGCCTGCCGCGTCATCAAGTCCTTGAAGCAGCTCCGCGAGCTCTCGCTCGCGGCCAACAAAGACGGTTCCCGGTCGCTGCTCGATCACGGTCTGGGGCGCCCTCCTCGGCGAAGGATACGACCTGCCATTGCACATTCGTTCCATCGCGATTCGGCCGTTGTTCCTGCGAATTGCACCGGCGTGCAGGACCTGCTCACGCCTTTCCTACGAAAGCACTCACCGAGGAGTGCGGCACGACGAAGGAGCACCACCGTGAGCCAGATCAACAAGACCGCAGCCCAAGCGCCCATCATCACGCTCGAGAAGCCGGAGAGCTACGGCCGCGCCATCGCGACCTCCATGGCGGCCGCCGTGGCACTCGCGGCCGCAGGCATCGCCTTTGCGTTCGTGCTGACAGCCCAGCCGAGCCCAACACCGGCACTCCGCACATCAACCAGTCAGCTCACCGACGGGTATCTCCCCGGCGCCATCGCGGCCCACCAGACAGCCAAAATTGCGAATGCTCAGGCGCTGAATGACGGCTGGCAGGGCAGGCTCTCGGCCGGAGGCGCAACAGCCACCGTGGCGCTGAAGGAGGGCGGCCGGCTCGGAATGAACCCGGTGACGACCAACGTCATCGACGGCTGGGCGGGTCTGATCCCCCGCTGACCGACTCTCAGGCGAGAAAGCCGGCCGCCATGTGCGGTCGGCTTTCTCATTCGCCCCGCGGTCGCCCCGCTGGAAGCTTCAGCGGGTCTTGTGGTCAGCTAGTTGCTGGACGCGATCCAGCTCGGCCTGCAGCTCGGCCAGGCGAGGCTTCAGCCGGTCGCGCTCGCCCACCAGGATCGGCTCGCCCTGGTAGATCCGCATCCGGCCGAAGGGCAGTGGCACGATCATGCGGTCCCATCGGCCCTTCAGGCGCCATGGCGGGCGGGTGGCAACCGCCCAGGACTGAATTGGCAGGCCGCATTCGCGGGCCACGATCACGACTCCCGGCTTGGCAACGCGATACGGGCCGGAGGGGCCGTCGCAGCTGATCACCAGGCTGGCGCCGTCACGCGCCAGCCGTGCCATGGTGCGGGTCAGCGCTGCCGCCTCGCGCCGCGTCCCGGCGCCCTCATCGGGCAGGGTCACGACTCGAGATCCGAACGATCGCAGCATGCTGTTCATGACGATGCCGCGAAAGCCGCGCGTACTGAAGACCACCGGGTGCTTGTCGTCACGCAGCTTCCAGGCCGCGGTCGCCGCGGCCAGGTTCGTTTCGTGCCAGATGGCGAAGATGACCTGGGCCTGGGTGATCGGCGGCCCCGATACGCGGCTGGTGTGTGCCACCAATTTGACGTAGGCGGCCATGACCTTCCCCAGCGCACGCGCCAGCCAGGCGAAACGGATGCGGTCCTCCTGGTCAGCCTGCTTCATCGGCCTAGAGGTATCTGTCTCCGGCCTTGCGGGCGATCTCTTCAAGCACCGGCTTGATCTCCTCGGCGCGGTCGCGGGCGCAGACGAGCAGAGCGTCCGGCGTGTCGACAATGATCACGTCCTCAAGGCCAACCGTGACGACCAGGCGATCTCCCCCGTGGACGAGCACATTCTTCGAGCCGCGGTCCAAGTGCTCGCCGGACGCCACCAGGCTGTCACCAGTCTTTGATGACAACGCCTCCAGCAGGGCTGACCAGGAACCGATATCGCTCCAGCCCGCGTCCAGCGGCACCACCGCCACACGGCCCTCAGCGGCTGCCCGCTCGGCGATACCGGAGTCGATCTGCACCGCGGCCACGGGTTCCAGCAGATCGCGGACGTCGCTCATCCAGCCCGGCGTGCGATTGAGCGCGGCGATCTGATCGAGCGCCGCGGCCAGCTCTGGCTGGAAGCGCTCGAGCGCCTGGCGGAAGGCGTACACCCGCCACACGAAGATGCCCGCGTTCCACAGGTAGCTGCCGTCGTCGACGAAAGCCTTTGCCTGATCCGCGTCGGGCTTCTCCACGAAGCGTTCCACCAGTGCGGTGGGGACGGCCTCGTGCAGCCGTTCGCCGACCTTGATGTAGCCGTATCCGGTGGCGGCATGCTTCGGCACCACGCCCAAGGTCACCAGGTAGCCGCGCTCCGCGGCTCGCATCGCCTCGCGCATCGCCTCGGCAAAGGCCTCCTCATCGGCCAGGTAGTGGTCGGCCGGCAGCACCAGGGCAAGCTCGTCCGACTCGCGGCGAGCCAGCACGGTGGCAAGGCCGGCCGCCACCGCCGTTGAACGGGCCAGCGGCTCGCCCAGGACGTTCTCGGCGGGGATCTCCGGCAACTGCGCCTGGGTGGCGCGCACGTGAGGCTGCGAGGTGATCACGTAGATGTCGTGCGGCTTGAGCAGGGTGCTGAGCCGAGCGACCGTCTGCTGCAGGAGGCTGGTGTCGCCGGTGAGGGCCAGCAGCTGCTTGGGAGATCGGCGGCGGGAGAGCGGCCATAGCCGCGTCCCGACCCCGCCGGCCATGACGATCGCGAACATCGGGCGTGACCGTACCACCAACACGTGAGGGTCGGCATGGAGCCTGCGGAAGGGCGCACGTCGCCAGGTACCAACCTCAGTCGACTAAGACCAACGTCGAACGACCAGGGACCGATCCAAGGGCGGTGCGCTGAGCCTGGGCTGCGCTGCCTCGAGTTGTCATGCGGTTTGCGAAAGCGGCGTGACCGCCCGATGGTTTTGAGTTCCCGCGGCATTCGATGTGGGGCGGAGGCCCGAACGCACTCTTCGAAGGACCTCTACAGAATGTTCAGGGTTGCATCCGCGCTGGTGGGGCACAGCAGTTCACGGTCGTCTGGCCACCGGGTTACTCGTTGACCGTTGATGGCGGCGAGCCAGTCGTTCAGGGGAATTCCCGGAAGGTTCGGATGGGCAAGTCGGTCCGCATGGGTGGCGGCTACTACGAGAGCGGTGATCCGCCGCCGACAACCAGGGATCTGGGCAGCTGCCCTCCGCCCTATTTCCTCTCGACTGGCTTCGAAGACAGCTGACCAGCAGTCTCGTGTTCCAGCTGCTCGCCGAGCTCGAGCGTGCGGCGGTACGCGGCCCACACGGCGTCCGACAGCACGGTCCTGATGCGCCCCTTCTCGAGCTCGTAGATCGCTGCCGCGCTGGTCCCGCCCGGAGAGGTGACCAGGTTGCGCAGCTGGGCTGGGTGAAGCTCTGACTGCGCTGCGTATTCCGCCGAGCCGATCAGCGTCTCAACGACCAGGTCGTGGGCCAGCTCGCGTGGGAAGCCCATGTGCACGCCGGCGTCGATCAACGCCTCCATGACGGCGAAAAGGTAGGTCGGCCCCGTTCCCGACAGCGCGGTGGCCATGGCGACGAAGGTCTCATCTGACACTTCCTTCTCGGAGCCGATCGCCCGCAGGACGGATCGGGCCAGCTCGCGCTGGCCCGCAGTGCAGGCCGATGACGCCGCCCAGACCGCGATTCCGCGCCGGATCTGCGAGGGCGTGTTCGGCATGGCGCGCACGACGGCAGCGTGGTTCAGGCCCGCCGTCAGCGTGCGCAGGGTCGCGCCGGCCACGATGGAAAGCACGACCTGCCCTTTGGCAAGCGCCGGGCCGACCTCGCGCATCACCGAGCCGAGCATCTGCGGCTTGACCGCCAGCACCACGATCTCGGTCCCCGCGACCGCGTCAGCGTTCTTGGCAACCACTCGAATGCCGTGGCGCTCAGCCAGCGCCTGGCGGCGATCGCGGCGCGGGTGCGAGGCGACAAGATTGGCGGGGGTCACCGCACGATCGGCGAGCAGGCCGGCGATCATCGCCTCGGCCATGACGCCGGCACCCACGATCGCCACGTGCATGCCTCGCCGTGCGCTCACGAAACCTCCTTTTCCTCGCCACGCAGCTGACGCGCGGCATCGAGCTCATCCGCCGGGGCACCGCAACGCTCGAGCAACTCCATTGCGACCTGCGCCAGCCGCCGGGCAGTGGTGACGGCAGACAGGTCCAGCGCCGCTCGCCCCATGCCCAGTGCCGCCAGCCCCTGCTCGCGCTCGGCCGCGAGGTCGCGCGCCTCGCTGATCGCCTCGGCATAGTAGCGGCGCGAGCTCGCCGGGTCGCCGGCGGCGCTCCGCAGGTCGCCGATCAGTCGCGCTGCGCGGGTCGCCTCCAGCTCCATGCCGGCGCGCTCGTAATGCCAGAGCGCCCGGTGGCCCCAGATGTCCGCAGGCCACCAGTCGCGCTGCGTGACCGCCTGTTCCATGGCCGCCGTGGCCGCGGCCCCGGCGTCCGGATGCTGCCCCACCGCCTGGGCGGCCAGGTACGGGGTTGCCAGCTCGGAACGGAGCAGGGCCACTGGCAACTCGGGCAGGGAGGTGCGGGCTGGCGGCGGTGGCGTGCCGAACAACGATCGAGCGCGGACAAGGACCTTGGCCAACGGGCGGGGTGGAGGCGCGCCCCAGGGCACCGGCGGCCCGCGACGTGCCCGCGGCTGCATCGGGCTCAGGTCCGCAGGGAGGCCTCGCCGCGGACCCCGGAGGCGTCACGCAGGGCCTGCGCGCGATCGGTGCGCTCCCAGGGAAGGTCGAGGTCGCTGCGCCCGAAATGGCCGTAGGCGGCCGTCGCGCGGTAGATCGGCGCACGAAGGCCAAGCGTCTCAATGATCGCCCCCGGCCGCAGGTCGAATTGCTCGCCGATCAACGCCGCCAAGCGGTCGTCCGAGATCTGGCCGGTCCCGAAGGTCTCTACGTTGACGGCCAGCGGCCGTGCCACGCCGATGGCGTAGGCCAGCTGCAGCTCGAAGCGCCGCGCCAGGCCGGCGGCGACGATATTCTTGGCTACGTAGCGGGCCATGTAGGCACCCGATCGGTCCACCTTGGTCGGATCCTTGCCGCTGAAGCTGCCGCCGCCGTGACGGGCCATGCCGCCATAGCTGTCGACGATGATCTTGCGGCCGGACAGGCCGGAGTCGCCCATCGGGCCCCCGATCACGAAGCGGCCTGTGGGGTTGACGAGGTAGCGGGTCGTCGCATCGAGCAGCTCGGCCGGAATCGTGGCGTTGATGACGACGTCGCGCACCGCCTCGGTCAGCGCGTCGGAGCTCACCTCGGGGTCGTGCTGGGTGCTGACCAGGACCGTGTCCACGCGACGCGGGGTCCCATCGCCATCGTACTCGACCGTTACCTGGCTCTTGCCGTCCGGCCGAAGGAACGGGAGCGTCCCATCCTTGCGGACCTCGGCCAGCCGGCGCGCCACCTGGTGGGCGAGCTGGATCGGCATCGGCATCAGCTCGGCCGTCTCGTCGCTCGCATAGCCGAACATCATTCCCTGGTCGCCGGCGCCAAGCTCCTCTGGGTCGAGGCCCTGCTTCGTCTCGAGCGCGTGGTCGACCCCGAGCGCGATATCCGACGATTGCTCCTTGATGGCCACCAGCGTGCCGCAGGTCTCCCAGTCGAAGCCGAGACGGCTGTCGTTATAGCCGATCTCACGAACGGTGTTCCGCACCACACTCTGCACGTCGCAATAGGTCAGGGTGGTGAGCTCGCCCAACACCAGGACCAGGCCGGTGGTTGCGGTCGCCTCGATCGCGGCGCGCGCCATCGGGTCACGCGACAGGACATCGTCCAGGATGGCATCGGCCACGGCGTCACATAGCTTGTCGGGATGACCCTCTGTGACCGACTCGGAGGTGAACGGCACGCGGCGAGGACTGTCGGACATGGCGCCGAGTGTAGCGCGAGACCGATGGCGCCGATCGCCTTAGGTGCCTGACTCCCAGGACTCTGAGTAGGCCTGCTGCTCGGGCGTCAGTCCGCTGATCGAGATGCCCATGCTGCTCAGCTTCAGCCGGGCAACCTCCCGGTCGATCTCGTCGGGGATGCCGTAGACCCGAGGCTCCAGCTCGCCCACGTTGGCCCGCAGCCACTCCAGGCCCAGTGCCTGGTTGGCGAAGCTCATGTCCATCACGATGCTCGGGTGCCCCTCCGCCGCCCCCAGGTTGACGAGGCGCCCGTCGGCCAGGACGTAGAGGCGGCGGCCGTCGGCCATAAGGTATTCGCGAGTGAAAGGCCGCACCTCGCGCGTCGAGGTCGCCTGCTCCTCGAGCGCGCTCAGCTCGAATTCGTCGTTGAAATGCCCGGCGTTGGCCAGCAGCGTCCCGTCGCGCATCTTCGGAAAGTGCGTGCGGCCCCACACGTTCAGGTTGCCGGTGGCGGTGATGAAGATGTCCCCGATTCCGGCGGCAGCATCCGCGTCCATGACCCGGAACCCATCCATGGCAGCCTCCAGCGCACGGATCGGGTCGACCTCCACCACCGTCACGATCGCGCCAAAGCCGTGCGCCCGCGAGGCGATGCCGCGGCCCACCCAGCCGTAGCCACCCACCACCACCTGCTTGCCGGCGAAGAGCACGTTCGTCGCACGTAGGATC
>JBDUEE010000168.1:0-3337 GCA_040002615.1 Chloroflexota bacterium
CTCGTGGCGCCGCTCACGGCGCCGGCCTGGACGCCGCTCTTCACCCGCGCGGCCGGAGTCGTGACCGACGTCGGAAGCCTCGCGTCGCATGCTTCGATCATCGCGCGCGAGTACGGCATCCCGGCGGTAGTTGGTTGCGGCGACGCCACTGCCCGTCTGCGGACCGGGATGCGCATCACTGTCGACGGCTCCACCGGGAACGTCGAGCCCGAATAGTGCTGCGTCGGGGCGGTATGGGCCGCACATGAACCGACGGTGATGGCGGAGGGCGTGACCCGGAAAGACTGATCTCCGTCTGGAGATCGGTCCAAAACTCGTTTGCTCTCCGTGGACTCGCTCGATCGTCACGCGCTGGTCAGCGTCGGAGCGACCTCTGCGATGTAGGTCCGGACCGATCTCGGCTCGATGCCGAGCTCGGCGAATGCTTGCGGCCCCAGCCCTGAGTCGGCGGTGTCCATCGCCAGGCCCATGGCCATCGACGACGCGAGCTCTGGCTTGGCTCGCCTGAGCACCAGCGAGCCGATGCGCAGCGCAACGCGCGGGATGTGTCGCCGCTGGATCGGCCGACCCATGGCGCTGGCGAAGGCTTCCGCGGCCTCGATGCGCGTCATCGCCTCTGGGCCCCCGAGCTCGACGACGCGCGGCGGATCGGCGGCCTTAGCCAGTGCGACCACTACGGCCGCGACATCGTCCATGCCGACGTAACTGACACGGCTCAAGCCGCGGCCGAAGATCATCACCTTCCCAGCGGCTGGGTCGAAGCCGACGGCCGATGAGCACCAGAGCTCCTGGTAGGCATCGGGCCGAACGATGACCTCGTGCATCGGCGAACGGCGCAGGCGCGCTTCGGTGGCGCGCTTCGCATTCGAGAACGGGGAGTCGACAAGCAGGGCGGGGCCGCCGAGCGAGAGGTATACGAATCGACCCACGCCAGCATTGTCGGCGGCGTGGATGAGGGCGGCATATCCGTCGTCGTCCACCGCCTGCATGCTGAGGTCGCGTTCGCCCGCAAAGCGCCGACCGATCGAGTTCGCGGTGCTGATAATGGTGGCGATGCCGGCAACCGCAGCTTCAAGGGATTGCCGATCTCGCAGGTCTCCGAGCACCACCTCGACACCCAGCGCCTCGAGGGCAGCCGCGTCGCTCTGTTGCCGAACGAGCGCCCGCGTGTGGATCCGGGCCTCCACAAGCCCACGGACGATCCGCGATCCGAGTGCGCCTGTGGCACCGCACACCAGGATGGAAGGCTGATCGGGCATGGTCTGCCGACCATACACCCTCGCCTTCACGCGGTACCAATCCTCGATCGCGGCGTGACCCTACTCAGCGAGGGCAGTCGCCAAGTGGACCTGGTTGCGACCCCCGGCCTTGGCGGCATACATCGCCCGGTCAACCACCCAGAACCACTGCTCGTCGCTGAGGCCAAGGGTGTCGTTGCCGACGAGCGTTGCTCCGATGCTGACCGACACAACACGGAGCGCCGCATTTGCCGGGTGCTCGATTTCGAGGTCGAGGACCGCCATCCGCAGCCGTTCCGCGGCCAACAGCAGCTGCTTACGGTCCTGGATGGGCAGGATCACGACGAATTCCTCGCCGCCATAGCGATAGACCGAGTCGGTCGCGCGCGTGGCGGTATGCACTGCCTCGACTACCCGTCGCAGGACATTGTCGCCGGCAAGGTGTCCGAGTCGGTCGTTGATCGCCTTGAAGTGGTCGAGATCGATCTCCATGAGGCCGTAGGTCGTGCCGGACCGGTCGATATGCGAGCGGACTCCGATCAGATCCTCACTCAGTCGTCGCCGGTTGCCGGCGCCGGTCAGCGGGTCGATGCGGGCGGTGCGCTCCAGCTCATGGTGGACGCGCTCCAGCTCACGATGATCCGTCGCGGCCCGTCGCCGAAGGACGCGGATCCGTTCCATCTGGGCGAAGGCGCGGATCTGACCGTGACGGAGCAGGCCATGGCCGATGAGGCTGGCGGCGATCGATACGAGCAGGACGATGGTCAGATCCGCTCGCTCGCTTATCGAGAAGCGCGAGCCGGCGCCCACCATCAGATAGGCGAATGCGAGGCCCGTGAACGCCAACAGCCAGCGTAGATGAACGATCGTGCGCCAGGGTAGAGCCAATGCGATGAGAGTCGGTAATAACAGCAGGTACCCCACCGTCTGGACCGCCAGCGCCGGCGCGAACGTGCCGCTGGCGACCGTGGTTACCGCCACCCCGAGCATGATCACAGAGCCCGCAGCGTCGGGATGGTGGTAGAGGCGGCGCGGCAGCTGCCACCATGCAGTAAGGGCCGCGAGCCCGACCAGAGCATCGAAGGCGATCGCGGGACCAACGCTCGCTGTCTCGAGGCCGATGAGGTATGTCGCGTCGAGCACATTGATGGCGGCAACGACCAGGAAGATGACCCTGCACGCAGACCGCGTGCGACGGCGCTCGACTGCCCGGAACCGACGGCCACCACCAACCGCAAGGTATTCCGACGCTCGGATCGCAGACCGGAGATCCCGGATTCGGGTGCGGACGTTGGCTGTGATGGTTGCCGCGCGCCGCGTTTCGGCCCGTGGCAGGAGCACGGTCATGACCGGAGCGTGGTTGTGCAGGACCCTGCCGTCAATGCCCCGTGCGTACTGCGCCGCCACTGTCGTGGCCAGGATCAGCCGAACGAGCAGTCGAGGGTGACCTTGTCCAAGGCACTACGAAGAGCGGCGAGCTCCTTGTCATCAAGCCGCGCGACGAACAGCTTCGCGACCCCGCGCGCGTGGACTGGCGCAGTCTCGGACAGGCGGGCAACGCCGGCATCGGTCAGCGCGACCACCACACCACGGGCGTCTGTGCCGGAGCTGGATCGACGAACGAGGCCTTCAATAACCAGCCGGGCGACACGGCGCGTCATCCCCGAGCGCGAAATGAGCGCCCGGTCAGCGAGCTCCGTCATTCGCAGCTCGCCGCCGCCGTTCGCCAGCTGGGCGAGCACGTCGAAGTCGGCCAGCGCCAGACCGGTCTCGCGTTCGAGATCCGTCTCGAGCTGGCGAAGGAGCGTGGCGTGCGCCCGCAGGAGCGAGGACCAGGCCTCCAGCCCGCGCCCGCCCGGCAGCTCGTGAGCAACAAGGCGTTCGACGAACGTGCTGATATCGGTTTCGTAGGGTACTTGCATATGCAACCAAATAGGAGCAAGGTATTTGCAGTCGCAAGTATACGGGGTCGCAGCCCCGGAAGGAAGCTGAACGCATCATGGCCACCCAAATCGACACAGCCCAGCGTGACGTCATCCTGGTCGAGGACGCGCATGTCCGCCCGATGATGGGCCTCGACATCCTCGAGACCCTGCCGT
>JBDUEE010000169.1:0-6092 GCA_040002615.1 Chloroflexota bacterium
CTTACCTCGGGTCATGAGAGCCTGTCATTGGCCGATAGGCTCGCGCGCTGAGCCAGATCATCATCGAACGCCTGGGCAAGCTCACCAGGGCTGACCGCGATTACTCCGCCAGGTGCTTCGCGGCGAACCTCCGCATCGCCTCGATGTCGGGCACGAGGACGTAACCGCGACCGTCCCCGAGGTCCCCCGCCTGCGTGATGAAGCCATCCTGCGGATCCAGCACCTGCTTGGTGACCTTGGCTGACTGGGCGCGTTTGGCGATCTCGAGCAGCGTCGGAATCTGGTCCAGGGCCAGATCGGTATCGAATGAGTCCAGGCTGTCGAGCAGCGTCAGGATGTCGACATCGGTTTCTGGGTCGATCAGGCGCGAGACCAGGTCCAGGATCACCTCCTGCTGGCGGGCCGCTCGCACGAAGTCGCTGTCGACGCGGGTCCTCACGTAGCCCTCAGCCGTCTTACCGTCGAGCAACTGCCGCCCGGCGTTGATGTCCAGGTCAAGGTGCGCGTCGACGAGGGGCGCCTTTGGCTTGACCCGCACCCCGTCGACCGCGTCGACCAGCGTGATGATGTCGCCCATGTCGATCGTGACGTAACCGTCGATCTCCACCTGCAGGAGGCTCGAGACTGCGTCGACCATGGGCTGCACCCCGTTGACGCTGTAGATGGCGTTGATCTTCTGGCTCCAGGTGCTGCCGTCGGGCAGTGGCACGTCGACGGTGTCCCGCGGCACGCTGATGAGCGTTACCTCCGACTGGTCGGCGCTGACGCTGGCGAGCATGATCGTGTCGCTGTTGACGCCTTTGCCATTGGCGCGCCGACCCTCGTTGCTGTCCAGGCCAAGCAACAGGACCGTCAGCCGGTTGCTCAACAGGTCAGCGTTCAGCGTGGCCGTCGGGCTGGGGCTTGGTGAGGTGCTCGGCTGGTCCACCGGAGCCCTCGGCCCGAAGAGCAGGAAGCCGACTACCGCCCCACCCAGCACGGCGGCGCTCGCGCCGGCGACGAGCGGCCACCGATTGCGTTGCGCAGGTGGCGTCTGTTCGGGTGGCGTCTGTTCGGGTGGCGTCTGTACCGAAGTCATGCAGGCGCCATTCCAGCCTGTCGGTTGCCAGAGCTCATTCGGGCGGCGCCCAGCCGTGGATCAGCTCGTCGTGGTATTGCCGCTCCTCCACCTCGCCGGGTCGCGAGCGCGGAATCGGAGCCATCGGCGCCTTCCCGCGCGAGGCGAGGGCGTAGTAGGCGCAGACATCGGTCAGCGGGCAGAGGCCGCAGATGGGGCGTGGGGCACGGCAGGTGTCGCGACCGTGGCGGATCAGCTCGACGTGGAATGGGTACATCTCCTGGGGCTGAAGCACCTCCTCCAGCAGATCGTGGGCACGATCCAACGGGGTGCGCGCAGGCAGCATAGCCAGCCTGGTCGCCACGCGGTGGACGTGGGTGTCGACCGGCACCGCGGGGCGGCCGAAGCCGAAGAGCAGGATGATGGAGGCGGTCTTGCGTCCGATTCCCGGCAGCGAGATGAGCCAATCGCGCGCCTCCTCGAGCGGCCAGGTGCCCAGCCAGGAGAGATCCCAGCTCCCATGCGTAGCCGCGTGAACCTCCGCCAGCACCTTCTGGATGCGCGGGCCCTTGGTCGGGGCGAGTCCGCCCGGCCGGATCACGTCCACCAGCTCGTCGGTTGGGGCCCGCAGGACCTCGTCCCAGCTCATGTAGCGCGCGCGGATGGCGGTGAAGGCGCGGAACGAGTTGATGTCGGCTGTGTTCTGGGAAAGGATCGTCAGCACCAGCTCGCTCACCGGATCCAGCCGCGGGCCGGCCCACGTGGGGTGCTGGTAGCGCTCCCCCAGGCGATCGAGCACCACCTCCGCCAGCGCTCGCCGCTTGCGCCGGTCAGCGGCCCGCTTCTGCGGATTTGGACCGATGCGTCGGCCGCCCCTCCCCTTCACCCCGGTAGCGGCCGCCATCAACCGTCGGTCTCTGCCAGCGACAGCCCGATCTGTATCGTCCGCGCGACCCGCTCCGCGGCGTTGGCCAGCAGCCGTTCCGTATTGGCCATCGCCTCATCGAGGCTCATCGGCCGATCGCCAACCGGCTGCACCACTGCGAAGACGCCCGATGCGTCGAGCGCCGCCGCGCCGGGACCCAGCCCACCGCACAGCAGGACGACGGGCGCGTTGTGGGAGCGTGCCAGGCTGGCCACGCCCATCGCCGCCTTCCCGGACAGGGTCTGCTCGTCGGCCTGACCTTCGCCGGTGATCACCAGGTCCGCCGCCTCCAGTGCCTCGCCCAGGCCCACCAGCTCGGCGACCACCTCGACGCCGGGCCGCACGCGCGCGTTCGTGAATCCGAGCAGCGCAGCCGTGGTGCCGCCGGCGGCGCCGGCCCCCGGCAGGTCGGCCACCACCCGTCCGGTGGCGTGCTCGATCGCGGCGCCCCAGCCTGCCAGGGCGGCGTCGAGCGCCTCGACGGCCGCGGTGTCGCATCCCTTTTGCGGCCCGTAGGTGGCCGCAGCGCCCATCGGGCCGCACAGTGGGTTGGTGACGTCCGAGGCGATGGTCAGCCGCACGTCGGCGAGGCGCGGATCGAGGCCGGTTGCGTCAATGCGCGCCAGGGCGGAGAGCGCGGCACCGCCGGGCGGCAGATCGCGGTCCTGGGCATCGAGGAGCCGGACGCCAAGGGCGGCGAGCAGGCCGCTGCCGCCATCCGTGGTGGCGCTGCCGCCCAGGCCCAGGGTGATCGACTCCACGCCGGCATCCAGAGCCGCTCGCAGCAGCTCGCCGGTGCCGCGAGTCGACGCGAGGCGCGCGGTTTCCGGCGTCCGTTCGTCGGCGGCCAGGCGGGACAGGCCGCTGGCCGCAGCCATCTCGACGAAGGCCTCCCGGCCATCGAGGAGCAGCCAGTCAGCCTCGACGGGCCGTCCAAGGGCGTCCACGGTCGCGATCATTCGCCGCTCGGCACGTTCTCCAAGGGCGGCGGCGATGGCCCGCAGCGTCCCCTCGCCCCCATCGGCCATCGGCGCCCGAACGATGCTGTCGCCCGGTCGTGCACGCGCCCAGCCCGTGGCGATGGCATCCGCCACTCCCACCGAATCGAGCGCGCCGCCGAACGAATCGGGGGCAATCACGACCTGGATCGACTGGGAGGTCATCGGGTCAAGGATATGGTGCCAGATACCAATGTGGATGGACTTAGGACGGCTCGCGGCCGGCGCAACGTCCCAGGGCAAGCACCTTCGAGCGTGGGAATGATGCTCGGGAGGCCGTCTAGACAGTCGAACGCGGCCTAAGCCGAGCGTGGTTGGTATGTGGCGGTTTCAGGCGCAGCCGCGCTTCAGCGCGGCTTGAGAAGCTTGCGGCGCTCCTGGTAGGCCGGAATGGTGCGCATCGCCGGTCGCAGCTCGTCCCCGATCTCACGGACCTCCAGGTTGAATCGGTCCTTGTCCTGATTGATCAGCTTCATGCCGCGCCCCACCTCGGTCAGCAGCTCGATCCGGTGCCGCTCCTCCAGCTTGCGGATCGCGCCCTGCAGGATCACGTACGACATCTGCGACAGGTTGCCGAGCGGCTGGTTGCGGTGGATGCGGCGCTCCAGGTCGACCTGGCCGATGGCCGACAGCCCCATCGCGTCAAGGATGTCGATCAGCAGACCGATCTCCACGCTGTAGCCGGTATAGAACGGCACCGATTCCAGCAGCGAGCGCCGCCCCGCATATTCGCCGGAGAGCGGCTGGATGATCCCGGACAGCTCCGGGAAGAACAGGTTGATGAGCGGCCGCGCCATCAGCTCGGTCACCCGACCGCCGCCCTCGGAGATCAGCTTGTCGCCCTGGCGGATCGGGCGCTGGTAGAAGCCCTTGACGTATTGGATCCGCGGCTCGCGCAGCAGCGGGCCGATGAGGCCGTACACGAACCGCGGCTGGATGTTGCTGATATCGGTGTCGATCCAGGCCACGATGTCGCCGTCGAGCACATGCAGGCTCTTCCATAGCGCCTCGCCCTTGCCGACGTGGCTGCCCAGCTCGGGCAGGATCGAGGAGTGGCGGTGGACCGGCACGCCCAGCTCGGAGGCGATCTCGACGGTGCGGTCCTCGGAATTCGAATCGATCACCACCATCTGGTCGATGAGCGGCACCCGGTCCATCAGTGCGCTCTTGATGCGCCTGATGACGAGGCCGATCGTCTTCGCCTCGTTCAGCGCCGGCAGGCCCACGCTCACCGTCAGGCCCTGCTTCTCCTTGAGCTCGATCATCCGCGCGATATTGCGGAACTCGGAGGCGTGGAACGTGTTCTCGGCGAACCAGCGGTCGACAATGGTCGGCAGCGAGCGGCTGTGCTCCACGTAGGCATCTGCCGCGGCAAGGGTCCCCTCTGCCGAGCGGAGTTCCTCGAAGGTGGCCATACCCAGCTTCTGCTTGGTCTTGACCACGATCACGGTTGGCTTTGCCTTGGACGCAACGGTGTCCGCCACGGTACCGAACAGGAAGCGCCCGTCCGGCGCCGCGTTCGACGGCTGAGCGGATGCGCCCATCACCACCAGGTCATGGCTGGCCGCCTCCTTGATGATGGCGGTGCGGACCGAGGTTGCCTCGCGCAGGATGCCGCGCACTCGCCGTGTGCCACCGTGCTCGCGCACGAAGCGGTCGAGCGCCTCCTGCTCTCGCTGGCAGGCGCGCTGGCCGACCCCCTTCGGCACGATGTGCAGCACGGCCACCTGGGCGCCGAAGCGCTTGCCCAGGTCGCGCGCCAGGCGCATCGCCAGCTCGGCGTGCGGACCGCCACGCACCGGCACCAGGATCGAGCGGACCTGCTCCACGCCCCGCTGCTTCACGACCGCGATGTCGCATGGCGACTCGCGAACCACCGCATCGATGGTCGGCGAGAAGACCGCCGCCGAACGGGTGTCGGAGCCACGCTCGGCCTCGGCCCTGGCGGCAGCCGCCGCGGTTGGCGGGCCGCCCCAGCCGAAGATGACCAGATCGGTGCCCTCCTCGCCGACCGCCTCGATCACGCCGTCCGCCGCGCGCCGCCCGATCCGGACCATGGTCCGGATCTCGACCCCTTCCTCGTCGCCGAAGTCGAGCACGCGCTGCAGCAGCCGACGTGAGGTACGCGCCTGCCTGGCGCCTTCGGATAGGGATACGCCCTCCGGCACCTCCACGATGCCCAGCGCGGTGATCTCCGTCGGGCGCCGGTCGCTCAACCCGGAGCCGATGCGAACCAGGTCGCGAGCCGTGCGCGGGTTGGCGAGCGGCAGCAGGATGCGATACGGCGCGCGACGGCGGGCGGGCATCAGCCGGATGCCGCACCGGCGCCGCGCATCTTCCGCCAGCGCGTCACCAGGTATGGCTTCAGCTCCTCGAACTCGCGGGCCTGGACGTCGATCACCCGCTCGGCCTGGTCGGTGGTCATCTCCAGTGTCTCGCCGATGAAGCCGGCGGTCCGGCCAAAATAGAGCGGGGTCAGCGCGGCCAGCAGCTGCTCGCGGTCCGCCCCCGGTCGATGGAAGGAGACCATGGTGTCGTACAGGCAGCGGATCCACAGCTCGGAGGGGAAATGGAAGCTGGACGGATCTTCCGGCACCTCCATCGACATGACGCGCTCCAGCTGCTCCGGCTCCAGCATGCTCTCCCACACCTGTCGCTGGGCCAGCCGGGCGCTCTCGAAGTTGTCGATCAACTTGCCATGGTTGACGTCGATCGTCTCCGGCGCGATGACCCGCTCGAAGCCGTACTCCGGGATGGCATGCGAGCCGCGCACACGCAGCCACCGGTCCTCGTACACGCCCGCCAGCCGGAAGAGGGTGCCGACCACCTGGCGGAACATCGGTCCCAGGTCGGATGCCGGATCTTTCGCGTCGTGGATCTTGGCGCCCAGGCGCGTCTGGCAGACGGCGTAGCCCTCGTTGATGGCCGAATGGGTCATCCAGATGTCGATCCCGAAGCGCGCGGTCAAATCATCGAATGTGGGCAGCTCCAGGTAGCGCTGCACCAGGTCGCCCGATACCCCGAACTCGCCGCCGATGGGCTGGCGAATCCGAGCTCCGTACAACGCCCTGGTCAACGGATACGCGATGTTGTTGGTGATCGTGCCGTCGTA
>JBDUEE010000170.1:0-9986 GCA_040002615.1 Chloroflexota bacterium
TACGTGGAGCTGCTCGTCGCCTTCCTAATCGGCCTCGCCTCGGGGACGATCCTTGGGTGGTTCGTTCATGTCCTTGCCAAGATGAGAACACGGGAAGATCGGCGCATCGCGCATCAGATCAATGCGCTGGACAAGTCGCTCGAGGTGCTCAACGCCCGAGTCGATTACGTGATCGCCGTCAACCTGCGAAGCCCAGGCTGGCGCGAGCTCCACAAGAAGTACCTCGACCTGTACCGCGTGTACCCGTACGCCGATCCGACGCACCTAGCAGATGCCGCGGTTTTGGACGCCTACTTCACAGTTGCCGAGACGGCAGGCGAGCGCGACAAGGCATGGGCCAAGGAGGTCGACAAACACCGCTACCTAGTCATCGCTTCCTTGAAGGAGAAGCGCGCGGACCTCGTCAGGTAGCCCCGACGTTGCCAGTGCTTCGCATCGAGCTGGGGCAGCACGAGGCGATCGCACGGCACCGCCGCGGTCATTGCCTATACCCCATAGGAAGCAGGCCCGATTCGGGGGTCGATTCCTCGACGTATTCGCCCTGCGCTCAGGCGTGTGTCCACTCCTGTGGCACACCGATCACTGCGGATTGTCGCCTGCTAGCATCGGCTCGTGATCAGCCGCGAGGACGTCGAGCACGTTGCCGCCCTGGCCCGCCTGGGCCTGACCTATGATGAGATCGACCTGATGCAGGACCAGCTCAACCGCATCCTGGAAGCGGTCGGCCAGTTGCAGACGGTCGATACCAGCAGCGTGGGGCCCACCGCCCAGGTCATCGAGCTGGAGAACGTGATGCGCGACGATGTCGCACGGCCGGGGATCGAGCGCGAGGCGGCACTGGCCAACGCACCCATTCGCGAGGGCGCGCTGCTGCGCGTGCCGGTCATCCTGGAGGAAGGCCGCTAACCGATGGAAACGGCCATGCTGCCCCTCGCCGACCAGACGATCACCGAGGTCGGCGAGCTCCTGCGCCAGCGCGAGGTGAGCTCGCGGCAGCTGGTGGAGGCCTGTCTGGCCCGCATCGACCGCGACGGGGAGCGGCTGAACACCTTCCTGGCGATCGGGCAAGAGCGTGCCCTGGCGGCGGCGGACGCCGCGGACAAGGCGCTGGCCACGGGCGAGGGTGCCGAGCGGCCGCTGCTGGGCATCCCCTACGCGCTGAAGGACATCTTCGTCACCCGCGCCCTGGATGACGCCGGCAAGCCGGACGGCGGCCTGCCGACCACCGCCGGATCGCGGATCCTGGAGGGCTATCGCTCCCCGTACGCCGGCGACGCCGAGGAGCGGCTGACCGGGGCGGGGGCGGTGCTGCTGGGCAAGACGAACTGCGACGAGTTCGCGATGGGCTCGTCGAACGAGAACAGCGCCTATGGGCCGGTGCACAACCCGTGGGACGAATCGACAGTGCCCGGAGGATCCTCCGGTGGGTCATCGGCCGGCGTGGCGGCAGGCCAGATGTTCTTCGCACTGGGAACGGATACCGGCGGCAGCATTCGGCAGCCAGCCTCGCTGACGGGGACCATCGGCCTCAAGCCAACCTACGGCCGGGTGAGCCGATGGGGGATGGTGGCCTTCGCCTCGAGCCTGGACCAATGCGGCCCGCTCACGCGAAGCGTCCGCGATTGCGCCATGGTGCTGGGTGCGCTGGCCGGCCACGACCCGCGCGACTCGACCAGCGTCGAGCTGCCGGTGCCCGATTACGTGGCCGCCCTGAGCGGCGAGATCCGTGGCCTGCGCCTGGGCGTGCCGCGCGAGTACTTCGTGGCGGGCATGGAACCTGGCGTGGAGTCCGCTGTCCGCGACGCGATCCGCGTGCTGGAGGGGCTGGGGGCCGAGATCGTGGAGGTCTCCTTGCCCTCGACCGACAAGGGGCTGGCGACCTACTACATCATCGCCCCGGCCGAGGCATCGGCCAACCTGGCGCGCTATGACGGGGTCAAGTACGGGCTTTCGACCTACGAGGACGAGCTGCTCGCCAACTACCTTCATACGCGGGGCAGCGGCTTCGGGGCGGAGGTCAAGCGTCGGATCATGCTCGGCACCTATGCCCTGTCGGCCGGCTACTACGACGCGTACTACGTCAAGGCGCAGCAGGTTCGAACCCTGATCAAGCGCGAGTTCGACGCGGTACTGGCCGATGTCGACGCGTTGGTTGCGCCCACCTCGCCCAGCGTCGCGTTCAAGATCGGCGCCAAGACCCAGGACCCGCTGCTGATGTATCTCAACGACGCCTGCACGCTGCCGGTCAACATCGCGGGCCTGCCGGGCATATCGGTCCCGTGTGGGCTGTCCGATGAGCTGCCGGTGGGGCTGCAGGTCATCGGTCGCGCCTTCGACGAGGCCACCATCCTGCGCGTTGCCGATGCCTACGAGCGCGCGGCCGGCTTCGCGTCCCTGCGCCCGCCGACGGCCCGCGACTGATCCTTCGTCGCCGCTGAAACCTTGCGGGCTCAAAGCCGCTCGATAGGGATTGGACCAATCGCCGCCTCGGTGCCGCGAAGCCTCACTGGCCCGGGACAGAAGTCATGCGGATTCGATCCAGGTGGCCCCTGTCTGGGTCGGGACGGTCCCCGAGACTGCGAGTCGACCAATATGCAACGGAGGATCTCTGCACTCATGCGAAGGAACACACGGCTGTTCGGGCTCATCGGAGTCGCCGTGCTCATGCTGGCGGTCGCCACGCCCGTGATGGCGCGCGAAGGGGACGTCATCCGCACCGGCTCTTGCACCATCAACAGCGATTGGAAGCTCAAGGCCGGCCACCGCGACGGGCGCATCGAAGTCGAATTCGAGGTCGACCAGAATCGCGTCGGCAAGCAGTGGCGCGTGCGTCTTACGGACAACGGCGACGTCTTCTACCGCGCCATCCGCACCACCCAGGCGCCGAGTGGATCGTTCACCGTCCATGACACGACCCGGAACCGTGCTGGCACCGACCGCATCGCGGCTCGCGCGGTGAACATCAACAGCGGCGAAGTCTGCCGGGGTGTCGTCTCGCTGTAGGGCGACGTTCCTGACGCGGAAGCGCGGCAAGCAGCGGCAACAGGCCTGGGCCGGCGGAGGAGCCGATCCGGGCCTCGCCGTTCACTGGCTCCGATGCCCGAAGTGAGCCACGTCCGCCTGGCCGTGTCCGCTCAGGTTTGCGCCAACCCACCCAAATGACACGGTGATTTGCATTACGAACCCAATTGGCTCCCGGGAGCCCCAGATGCTGGCCTGATTTGCAGATGGGGGCTTCCTCAGGCGGCGGGCACGGTTAAGGCCGCGGTGATTTGCGTCTGGCACCTTTTCCACTGACGACGCCCTCGGCGCCGATCCGTGCTCGGACTACACTCCTTGCTGATGCCCGAGATCAGTCACATCCGCCTTGCCGTGCCCGAGCAGGCGTCACTCAGCCGGGTCCTGCGCGAGGGCGGCGCGCAGTCGTTTCCGCAGTGGCTGTACGCCGAACCGGGGCCGGAGGCGCGGATTCTGTGGTGGGGTCTGCGCGATCCGCTGGACCTGGTCGCGCCGACACATGACGCACGGCAGGGACTCCTTCCGCGGCCGGTCGACGACTGGACCGATCCTCCGCGCGCGGTCCTGCTGGCGACCGGCGACGCCGACCGGGCGGCAGGAGACCTTGAGCCGCTGATCGGCTCCGACTGGCACGACACTGGAGAGGATGCCGTGCTGGGCGGCGCCTGCCGGCGCATGACGCTCGGACGCGGTGAGTTGGTGCTCGTCGAGCCCACGAGCGATGGATACGCGGCCGCCTGCCTGGCTAGCCATGGTGAGGGACCGATCGGCGTGGCCCTGGATGGCACCAGCATCGGGGGGCGCCCCGTCAGCGACAACCCGGTAACCGACGGGCCGGCGGTATGGATGCATCTGGGACCGGGCAGCGCCCCGTATTTCCTCTTTCTGCCTGCCCGATGAGGCGCGAGGAGCACGCCGCCCGGGTAATCGACTGGTGGGCGGCGCGCGATGAACAGCTGCGCGACCCGGACGGCTGGCTGACCCTGGTCGGGTTGCACTGGCTGGCGCCTGGCGAGAACCGATTCGGCGCCGATCCCCACAACGAGGTGGTGCTGCAGGGCGATGGTGTGCCGCCCGTCGCCGGCTCCCTGCGGGTCGAGAGCAGCATGGTGCAGCTGGTGGCCAGCTCTCCGGCGGTCAGCGCACGCGGCGAGGCGGTGTCCGAGGCTCGTCTGGCCGAAGACGTCAGCGGCGAGCCGACCGTGATCGACCTGGGCTCGCTGCGCATGTACGTCATTCGGCGTGGCGAGCGGCTGGGCCTGCGGGTCCGCGACCGCGCCTCGCCCGCGCTGGCTGCGTTTCGTGGCATGGATCACTTTCCGATCGATCCTGCCTGGCGGCTGATGGGGCGCCTCGAGCCGGCAGCCGCGGGACGGACAATCGAGATCGTCGACGTGACCGGTGAGGTGAGCCACGACCTGACGCCGGGCAACGTGGCATTTGAGCGCGATGGCGTCACGTGGCGCATTGAATCGCTGGCCGGTAGCGACGACGGGAGGCTGTGGCTTGTCTTCGGCGACGCAACCAACGGAGACGAGACCTATGGCGGCGGCCGCTTCCTGTACACGGAGCCGGTGGCCGACGACGGCAGCGTGATGCTCGACTTCAACCTGGCCTACAACCCGCCGTGCGTCTTTTCTCCCTACGCGACGTGCCCGCTGCCTCCGACACAGAACCGGCTGGACCTGCGCATCGAGGCGGGGGAGCGCGACTTCCGTCCTTAGCCCTCGGCGCGGAGCTCCTCCAGGTCCAGGTCACGTTCCACGCGCCGCACCGCGGCATCGCCGATGACCCCGCGGTCGCGGAAGTCGATGATCGCCACCCGCTGCGCATCGATCACGGCCCGTCGGATCTGCTCGTGCTCGATCTGCTCTTGGTCCGGCTCGAAGACACCCTCGGCGGCGTGGTCGTGCTCCAGGTGTTCCTCCGCGTGCTGGTAGCGCGCCCGCAGCTGCTCGATCAGCTCCATGTGGCCCGGCCACTCCTCGGCGAGCTCCTCGAGGCGCAGCAGGGCGGCCTCGATGGTCGCCTCGCGGGCATGGATCTCCTCGTGCTGCACTGACCCGTCGTCGCCGACACCCAGGCGGCGGATCAGGAACGGCAGGGTGAGCCCCTGCCCGACCAGCGTGACGAGGATGACGGCGAAGGTCAGGAACAGCACCAGGTCTCGGAACGGGAAGAAGCTCGGCAGCGTAAATGCCGCGGCCAGGGAGACGACGCCGCGCATGCCGGACCAGCCGAGGATCATGACGATCCGCGGGTCCGGCGAGGGGTCGCGTGCCTTCAGCCCAGGGATCAACCATCGCGGCAGATAGGTGGCCGGGAAGACCCACACCATGCGAACCGCGATCACCATGACGCACACGGCCAGCGCCACCAGGACAATGGCGGCGCCGGTGACGTTGGCCGAGACTGTCTCGATGATCGCCGGCAGCTGGAGGCCGATCAGCACGAACACCAGCCCGTTCAGCGTGAACACCAGCATCTGCCACACGCCCGAGCCCAGCACCCGCGTGTCGGAGCTCATCACCCGCGGCGCGGCGCGCCCGAGCACGATGCCGGCGGTCACGACCGAGAGCACCCCGGAAACGTGCAGCCCTTCGGCGGGCAGCCAGGCGGCGACCGGGGCCAGGAGCGAGACAAGCACCTCGACCGGCGGGTTGGTCAGGCGGGCCTCGATCTGGACCACAACCCAGCCGACCACCAGGCCGATGACGACGCCGCCGACGCTGACCCATACGAAATTCATGGCGGCCTCGCCCAGCGAGAAGGTGCCACTTGCCACAGCGGCCACGGCCAGCCTGAAGGCAACCAGCGCCGTGGCGTCGTTGACCAGGCTCTCGCCCTCGATGATCGTGACCAGCCGCGGCGGCAGCCCAAGCCGCTGCGCGATGGCGGTAGCCGCCACTGCATCGGGCGGTGAGACGATCGCGCCCAGCGCGAAGGCTGGAGCCCAGCCGATGCCAGGCACCATCGCATGTACCACCACGGCGACCGCCACGGTCGTGACCAGCACCAGGCCGATGGCCAGCAGGCCGATGGGTCGCGCATTCCGCCACAGCTCGCGCGGCGATGTGAAGAACGCAGCCGCGAACAGGAGCGGCGGGAGGATCAGCACGAACACCAGGTCCGGAGCGAGGTCGAGCCGCGGCAGGTTGGGCACCAGGCCGAGCAGCAGGCCGCCGAGGGTCATCAGGATCGGGTAGGGGACCCCGATTCGTCCCGCCACAACGGTGAGAAGCGCAACCAGCAGCAGGATGCCCAGCAACAGCTCGAGCTCCGACGGGCCGCTAACGGGAAGGTCGGGCGGGGCAGCGGCCAGCAGTAGTGCGCGCTCGGACATGCCGCGAAGGGTAAGGGCTGGCGGGTGGGGCGGCTAGGGGCGGCTACACTTCATGGCCATGAGCATCGAACCGGCCGCTCAACCGCGCCCGGAGGTCGTCGGCGCGGGTGATCCATCGCCGGAGCGCTTCCTGTCGCGAACCGTGCGCGACATGCCGCCATCGGGCATCCGTCGCTTCTTCGACATGCTCAACGAGATGAAGGACGTCATCTCGCTGACAATTGGCGAGCCGGACTTCACCACCCCGGAACCGATCACCCGTGCCGCCATCGCCAGCCTCGAGGCCGGCGAGACGCATTACACCGCCAACGGGGGCATGCTCGAGCTGCGCCAGCTGATCGCCGACGACCTGGAAGCGCGACAGGGCATCGTCTACGAGCCGCGCAGCGAGCTGCTGATCACGGTCGGCGCGCCGGAGGCGCTCGACGCGTCGCTCCGCGCCGTGTGCAGCCCGGGTGACGAGGTCATCTATCACGAGCCCTGCTTCGTGGCCTACGCGCCATGCATCGAGCTGGCGGGGGGCACGCCGGTGGCCGTGGCGACCACCGACGCAACCGATTTCCAGCTCACTGCCGACATGGTCGAGCGGGCGATCACGCCGCGCACCAAAACGCTGTTCCTGGGTTATCCGAACAACCCGACCGGCGCCGTCCTGGACCGATCAGACCTGGAGGCGATCGCCGAGGTTGTCGAACGCCATGACCTGCTGGTGATCACCGACGAGATCTACGAGCGCCTGGTCTATGGCGACCACCAGCATGTCGCCTTCTCGGCGCTGCCTGGCATGCGGGAGCGCACCGTGTACATCGGCGGATTCAGCAAGAGCTTCGCGATGACCGGCTGGCGCATCGGCTACGTGGCGGCTCCGGCGGCGCTCATGGCCGGCATCGCCAAGGTCCACCAGTACGGAATCATGTGCGCGCCGACTCCCGCCCAATACGCGGCCATCGAGGCGCTGCGCAGTGGCGAGCCGTTCGTGGCGGCAATGCACGCCGAATACGATCGCCGGCGCAAGCTCATGACGCGACGCCTGAACGAGATGGGCCTTCTCTGCTTCGAGCCGCGCGGCGCCTTCTACTGCTTCCCGAACGTGACCGCTGCGACTGGGCTGGACGACGAGCTGTTCGCCCAGGAGCTGCTGCGCGAGGAGCACGTGGCGGTCGTTCCGGGCAGCGCCTTCGGGGCGTCCGGTGCGGGCCACGTGCGGGCCTGCTACGCGACCGCCTACGAGGAGATCGAGGAGGCCATGGACCGCATGCAGCGCTTCGTCGAGCGGCGGCGGGCGGCCGCCGCCAGCGCATGAAGGTAGCGACGTTCGGCGAGATCGCCTCGTTCGTCGAGCCGCGAACCGGCCAGCGGCTGCCGATTCGCTACGCCTCCTATCTGCTCGAGGACACCGATGTCACGACCCTGGCCGAGTGCCTGGTCGAGCGGGTCGGCGACGGGGGCTGGGCACGCCAGCTGCCGCCGGGCATGCTCGCCTCGGAGCTGCGCCCGCTGCTCTTCGTGCGCATGGCAACACTGGCCGTGCCGACGATCACCTTCCTCGGCCGTGGGGCGCAGATCCTGCTCGACATGGGCGCGACGGCGCAGTGGACCGGCGACCTGCCGATCGACATCCTTGTCACGCCGTCATCCCGCGGCGAGGGCCTGGACGTGGAGCAGCCGCCAAACATCCCGCAGTGAAGCAGCGGCCGACCCCCGGTGGTTCCGCCGGGTTCCTGGAGAGCGCGCAGGGTTACGCCGCCACGATGGCGCCGTCCCTTCGTTCCGTCGCCGCCAGTGTCGTGCGCCGGGCCGCATTGCAGCCGGGGGAGCGGATCCTCGATATCGGCAGTGGAACGGGCATCGCCGCGGCGGCGGCGATCGGCGAGGGCCGCGTGGTGCTCGGCGTCGATGGCGCGCCGGCCATGCTTGAGATCGCCCGGCGCGAGGTGCCGGACGCCACGTTCGAGGTCATGGACTTCAACGATCTGCAGCTCGATGACGGCAGCTGGGACGTGGTCATCAGCTCGCACGCGCTGCTCTTTGCCGACGATCGCCCGGCAGCCCTGCGTGAATGGCGGCGCGTCGTGCGGCCGGACGGTCGCCTCTCCCTGTCGGTGCCGGGCCCAGGCGAGCGCTCGCCATCCGCCATCTACGGCGAGATCTATCAACGCTACGGGATCGACACTTCTGGGCGGTATCCAACCCAGGACGAGTTCGCGAGCTGGGCCGAGCGGGCCGGCTGGCGCGAGATCCGCACCGCCGCGGACCCAGCCATGGCCATTCGGCTGCCGGACGAGGAGGCCTTTCGCCTGTGGCGGCAGATCGGCTCGCGCGGGCCGGCCAACGCCGAGCTGAGCGAGGCTGAGCACGATGCGCTGACTGCGGAGATGCTGGCCATCACGCCGCGCGAGAAGGACGGAACGTTCCGAATTCCGTTCGGCGCCCTCTATCTCACCGCCGGAAACAGGGCGGCCGGCGACTGACCGTCAGCGAGCGCCTGACGTCAGCCGGCGTGCTGGATGCAGGCTCGCGCGAAGGCCAGCACCGCGCTTGGCGACTGCTCGCCGACTCCGGTGGAGTCGGCTGAGAGCTCCACTTTCGGGTCGTCCGCCACCAGCCGCCAGATGGCGCGCACCTCACCGGAGTCGTCGTCGATCTGGGCGTCATTCTGGAGGCGTATGCCCTTCACGCTCTGCCAGCGGTACAGCTGGCCCCGGAGCATCCACGGACCCTCCGGATCGGCCCCGGCCGGACCGTAGCCGTACTCCAGCAGCCCGATGTCGGTGGCCACGTAGATCCGCAGGCGACCGTTGTCCGGATTGAGGGTGACGTGCGCCGCCAGCTCGGCCGCGCCCAGGTCGCCCAATTGGCGCTGCAGGACGGCACGCACCCGACCCAGGTTGTCCCACTCGCCGATCTTCATCGGGGGAGGATAGCGCGCCACGCCTCTACAATCGGGCCATGGCCACCGCCACCGGCACCCGTTACGAGACCGTCATCGGCATCGAAGTCCATGCTCAGCTGAAAACGGTCTCGAAGATGTTCTGCTCATGCCCCGCATCGGCCCCGGAGGGGCAGCCTGACGAGCCGAACACGCGCGTCTGCCCGATCTGCCTGGGCATGCCCGGCACGCTGCCGGTCATCAATCGCCGGGCGGTCGAGCTGGTGATGCTGACCGGTATCGCGCTGGAGTGCGAAGTCCAGACCGAGGCGGTCCGCTTCGAGCGCAAGAACTACTTCTACCCGGACCTGCCGAAGGGCTACCAGATCAGCCAGTACGCGCTGCCCCTGTGCGCCGGCGGCCGCCTGGCGGTGCCGGTGCCGGCCGAGGAAACGAGCGTCAGCATCGGCATCACCCGGGCGCACCTGGAGGAGGACACGGCCCGCCTGCAGCACGGCGGCCGCAGCTACAGCCTGGTCGACTTCAACCGTGCGGGCGTGCCCCTGATGGAGATCGTCACCGAGCCGGATGTCCGGTCCCCCGCGCAGGCCCGTGCCTACGGCGAGACCCTGCGCGACATCCTGCGCTATATCGGTGCATCGGACGGCGACATGGAGACCGGGTCGATGCGGATCGAGGGCAATGTCAGCCTGAGACCGATCGGGACCGATGCCTTCGGCACCAAGGTCGAGGTCA
>JBDUEE010000171.1:0-2757 GCA_040002615.1 Chloroflexota bacterium
CTCCGCGAAGATCGGGTTGGCGCGGGCTACCATGTAGACCCCGGCGTTGACCATGGTGGCGGCGTGGATCAGGGCGCTGACCGGGGTCGGTCCCTCCATCGCGTCAGGCAGCCAGACGTGGAGCGGGAACTGGGCGCTCTTGCCGACTGCGCCGGCGAAGAGCAGCAGCGCGATCAGCGTGATCAGGGCCGGCTGGAGCGTGCCGATCCGCGCGAAGACCTCGTCGAACTGCAGGGTGCCCAGCGCGGTCCAGATGGCCATGATGCCCAGGCCGAAGCCGAAGTCGCCGATGCGGTTGACGACGAATGCCTTTTTGGCGGCGCCCGCCGCCGAGGGCTTCTTGTACCAGAAGCCGATCAGCAGGTAGCTGCACAGGCCCACCAGCTCCCACCCGACGTAGAGGAGCAGGAAGTTGTCGGCCAGGATCAACAGCAGCATGCTGAGCATGAACAGGTTCAGGTAGGCGAAGAAGCGCCAGAAGCCGCGATCGCCGTTCATGTAGCCGATCGAGTACACATGAACCAGCAGTCCCACGCTGCTCACCACCAGCAGCAGCATCGCCGTCAGGGAGTCGACCAGGAAGGCGATCTGGACATGGAAGTCGCCGGCGCCGATCCACTCGTACAGCGTCACGTGGTACTCGTTGCCGCCGAATACCACGGACCCGAACACGATCATGCTCAGCACCCAGGCGATGCTCACCGCCAGGGTTGGCACGATCCAGGACGCGTAGCGCGGCTGCGCGGCGTCCGGCGTGACGTGGCCTGACTGCCCCAGGCCGTCGTTCAGGTCGGGTGGGATGACGCCATCGGCCCCCTCGGCGTTGGCCAGGTCATCGGCGTGGCCGGCGTGTGGGCTGGTACGCGCCTGCTCATCCTCGGTGGGGACGGGTGCCAGATCCGCCGTGTCGGCCGCTCCGTGCTCGGTGGCCTGCGCCTCCGCCGCCGGGGCATGCTCGTCGTGGCCGGTGTGACCGTGACGGCTCTCGCCCCCGGGTCCCTCCGGGCCGCCGTGCGTCCCGTCAGAGGGAACGCGGTCGAGCCGCGGACCGACCAGCACGGCGAACAGGAAGCCGGCCAGCGGCAGGGCCGGGATGAGGGCGATCAGGAGGTCCATCGGTCGATCCCTACTCCTTCAGGTCGGAGTACTCGTCGACCTCTGGGGTCTGACGGGTGCGGATGATAGCGATGACCAGCGCCAGGCCAACGGTCGCCTCCGCCGCGGCCACGGCCATGACCATCAGCGAGAAGATGCCCCCGGCGTTCGTTCCCCCGGGCAGGAAGGCATTGAAGGCAACCAGGCTCAGGTTGACCGCGTTCAGCATCAGCTCGATCGAGATCAGCATCAGGATCGCGTTGCGGCGGGCGAGGAATCCAAAGGAGCCAATGCCGAACAGCAGCGTGGACACGACCAGGTAGCCGGTCAGGCCCATCAGTTGGCCCTCTCGTCCTCTTCCGGTCGCCGGGCCAGGAAGATGGCGCCGATGATGGCTGCCAGGAGCAGCAGGCTGACGATCTCGAACGGCAGCGCATAGACGGTGAACAGCGCGGTGGAGATGACCTGGAGGTTGATGGCGACAGCTTCCACGCCGGCGCCCCAGTTGGTGCTGATGGCTGCCCAGCCGATCAGGCCGACGACGGCGAGCGACACCGCTGCGGCGAACCACACCTGTCGATGGAACGGCGCCGGCAGGTTCGCGTCGCCGGCCTGGGTGAGCATGATGGCGAACAGGATCAGAACGCTGATGGCGCCCAGGTAGATGAGGACCTGCGCAGCCGCAACGATTCCGGCGCCCAGCAGCAGGTACATCCCGGCCAGCGACCCAAAGCAGACCATCATCGCGATCGCCGAGTGGATGATGTTGCGGAGCGTGACGACGGCCAGCCCGCCACCGACCACGCCGACGGCGAGCAGGACGAAGAGGACTCCCGTAAGGTCCAGGGCGGAGGCTCCCGTTGGTGGTTCGAGCGCTCAAACGGCCTCGGATTGAGCGAGGCCGAGGTCGATTCTAGCGCAGCCGGAACGCCACGGACCCGATCCATGAGAAGGTGGTCGCATGTCGCGGCTGATCTCGGGCCTGTTCCTGGGTACGTGGCTGATCGGCACGCTCGCCTTCACCCTGCGGGCCGCTCATCCGCTCCCCGGCCAGGTGGTCACCGATAACCTGATCCCGTTCGCCACCATCCGCATCTACCTCGCCAACCTGGACGCGCCCTTCTGGCAGTCACAGGCGGTCGGCAACGTGCTGCTGCTCCTGCCGGTGGGGCTGTTCGGTCCGCTTGCCCTCCACTGGCTGGGCCGATGGTGGCGCGTCCTGCTGGTTGCCGCCCTTTTCTCCACCTTCATCGAGCTCGTCCAGCTGGCTATCCCGGATCGCTCGGCCGATGTTGACGACGTGATGCTCAACGTCATCGGCGCCTTGCTTGGTTACTTCCTGCTGCGTGTATTTCGCCTGCAACCGCGCTCGCACCATCCGGTGCCTCTGCAGGACTGAGCGGGCTGACCAAACTGGCTGACCACAACCTGATTCAGCCCGATACTCACCGGGCGCACGAAGGATTCCCCTTGCATCGCCTGAGTACCCGGGGAACATCTCCTGGCCCTCACGGCAGGCTCTGACGCGCTCCTTGAACGCTGCCAGCGATCGGGCGCTCCCGGACACATTGATGCAGCTTGAGGCTGGCGACCGCCAGTTTGGGATTCGGTTTATCGGCGGCGTGTGGCCCCGGCGATGACCGAGTGACGCGAAGCCGTGGC
>JBDUEE010000172.1:0-19442 GCA_040002615.1 Chloroflexota bacterium
GAGACGATGGCCTCGCTGGCATACGTGCACGGCGCACGGGCCCGCGACGGCGCGCTGGTGGTCGAGCTGGATGACCCCACGCGCGAGACGCCGGACCTGGTGGCCGCGCTGGTGCACGGCGGCGCGCGGATCACCGGAGTGCGTGAGGAGGCCGCGACCCTGGAGGAGGTCTACCTCGAGCTGGTCGGTGAGGCGGGCGTCCGAGATTCCCGGACGCTGCCGGACGAGGAGGCTGCGGCGTGAGGCCCGCCTTCGCGTGGGCCGTCTTCGTCAAGGAGTGGCGCGACCTGCTCAACAACCGGCTGCTGCTCGGCGCGGTCGCGCTGCCGGCACTGATCTTCGCGGCTATCCCAACTGGCCTGGTGGCGTTCATCCAGGTGCACGATCTCGACCCCAAGCAGATCGGCCAGATCGAGCAGTACATCTCCGCCTTCCCCGGCCTGCCGGCCAAGCTGGCGGCGCAAGGCTTCATCGTCACCAACTTCATGGCCTACTTCCTCCTCATCCCGGCCATGGTGCCGATGGCGATCGCCAGCCAGTCGGTAATCGGCGAAAAGGTCGCGCGATCCCTCGAGCCCCAGTTGGCAACGCCGCTGGAGGTGCCGGAGCTGCTGGCCGGCAAGACGCTGGCCGCCGCACTGCCGGCCGTGGTGGCCACCTGGGCCGTCTTCGTCGGCTACGGGCTGGTCAACGGCGCGATCGCCGATGCCCGTCTCACCCGGCTCGTGTTCAGTGATCAGTGGTTGGTCGCCATGGTCAGCCTGGTGCCGCTCATCTGCATCTTCAGCGTCCTGCTCGGAATCATCGTCAGCAGCCGCGTGACCGACGCGCGAACGGCGCAGCAGATCGGCGGCTTCGTAGTCATCCCGATCATCGCCGTGGCCGTGGCGCAGTTCTTCGGCGGCCAAGCGACGTTCAACATGCAGCAGGTGCTGCTCGGCGACTTGCTGGTGGCCGGGCTGATCGGCGTGACCATGGTCATCGGCTCCTGGGCCTTCGACCGGGAATCCATCCTGACCCGAATGGCGTAGCTCGCCGCTAGCCCTTGACCGAGCCGCTCATGATGCCGCGCACGAAGTAGCGTTGCAGGCCGAAGAACACGACCAGCGGCAGCATCATGCTGATGAATGCTGCAGCGGTGAGCAGCTGCCAGCCCTGTCCCAGCGAGTTCACCAGGCTGGCGATCTGCACGGGCAGAGGCGCGACCGATGGCGTACCTCCCAGGATGATGAGGGCCACCAGCAGGTCATTCCAGACCCACATGAACTGGAAGATTGCCATCGAGGCGATCGCGGGAATGGCAAGCGGCATGACGAGCCGGAAGAACGCCGTGACAGGGCTTGCGCCATCGATGTACGCCGATTCGAACATCTCTCGCGGCATTGACCCGATGAAGTTCCGCAGCAGAAAGATCCCGAATGGCAGCCCGAAGCCAGTGTGAGCCAGCCAGACGGCCAGGAAGCTGCCGGTCAGGCCAACACTGGTCGTCAGCTGCAGCACCGGGATGAGGGCCGACTGCAGCGGGATGACCAGCAGCCCCACCACCAGGATGAACAGCGCATTGCGGCCGGGGAAGTCCATCCACGCAAAGGCGAACGCGGCGAAGGCAGCGATCATGATTGGGATGAGGGTCGCGGGGATCGCCACGAACAGGCTGTTGATGAAGCTCTGGCCAATGTTGTTCTGATCGAGAACGTCCTGGTAGTTCTGCAGCGTGAATTGGAACGGCAGTCTGAGCGCGTTCCACCAGCCATTGGTGAGCACCTGGTCCGCAGGACGGAACGAGCTGACGAGCAGGGCTGCCGTGGGTAGCAGCCACACCAACGAGACGAGAATCAGGGTCAGGTGTACCGGCCAGCGGTCAACGAAAGCAGTCAGTGCGCCAAGGAACCCACCCCGCGGCTCGGCCCGCGGGGCGCCGCGTTCGACGGTGGTTGTCATCGCATGGCCTCCTGGGCGCGGAAGCGCCTGATGTTGAAGATCATCACGGGCACGATGGCGAGCAGCAGGATGATGGCCACCGCCGAAGATGTTCCGTTGTTGCCGTTGATGAACTTCTCCTTGTAGAACAGGTTGGCGATGACCTCGGTCCCGTACAGGCCGTTCGTCATCACGTAGACGATGTCGAACGTCTTCAGGGCGGTGATGACGATCGTGGTGGCCACGACCGCAATCGTCGGGGCCAGCAGCGGCAGGATGATGCGGAAGAACACCTGGAACTCATTTGCCCCGTCCATGCGGGCGGCCTCGAGCAGCTCGACGCTGATCCCCTTCAGGCCGGCGGACAGGATCACCATCGCGAAGCCGACCCACATCCAGACGCCGACCCCGATCAGCAGGAACGTATTGCGCGGCCATTCCAGGAGGAGAGGAGCCGGATCGCCGCCGAGCCCGACGATCGCTGCGTTGACCGTGCCGATGTCAGGGTTGAAGTTGTACATGAAGCCCCAGATGACGCCGGCCGCCACAAAGCTGATCGCCATGGGGATGAAGATCACCGTCTTCACAACGGTCTCGTACCTGACGCGATCCGTAAGCACGGCTATCAGCAGGCCGAAGGCGACCACGAATGACGTGAAGAAGACGATCCACAGGCCATTGTTCAGCAGGGTCTGCCAGAAGGAGCCCCGCCCAAGAAGGGTCAGGTAGTTGGTCAGGCCTACGAACTCTGTCGATCGCTTGTTCTGCAGCGACGCGATGAAAGTCCGGATGGTGGGGTAGATCAGGAAGGTGGTCAGGAACAAAAACGCCGGGAGCACCCACAGCCATGGCCTGAACCGGGCGCGGGCCGTCTCGCTCACGAGACGGAGCACCCACTCGGTGCCGATGATGTAACCGACCACCGCCCCCGGGACGCCGATGACGACGATGATCGCCGTCAGCAGATTATTCACCTGCGCCCGACCTCCTTCCGTTCGGAATGGAGATTGAACTCACCGGGCGGCCGATAGCCGGCCGCCCGGTGCATAAGGGATCAGCCGCCGTACGCGCTCGTCTGGGCCTCGTCCAGGCCGGCCAGGATCGAGTCGAGCTGGTCCGGGGTCTGGACGTACTGCACGATGGCCTTGAAGAAGGCGTCGTTCATCGCGGCCGGCATCAGATCGGACGCGTCGTAACGAACTATCTCGGCGGTCGACAGGATCTCAGCCGCGCGCTTGGTGGCCTCATCCGGATAGGCGCTGGTCGGCACATTCTTGTTCGCAGACAGCACGCCGCCGGTCTTGACCCAGGCTTCCTGGGCCTCCTTGCTCACGAGGTACGCCATCAGCTGCTTGGCGGAGTCCGTGTCGTTGAACATCCCGAACAAGTCACCGCTGGCGGTGAGGGCGTCGAACTCCATCGGCGGCATCATGAAGTAGTCGTACGTCACCCCGGACTTCGCGATGTCGGGGAAGTTCGTTTCGAAGAAGCCGCTCATGAAGCTTGCCTGATGGTCCATCAAGCACTTTGGCGGATCGGCGAAGAGGCAGTCCCCGCCGTTGCCGAAGGCTGTCGAGAGCTCCGTGTTGGCGCCGCCGTAGGTGTACTTCGGATCCGCGCCCCACTTGCCGAACGCCTCGAAGGCGGCCTTGACCTCGGGGCTCGTGAACTTGAGCGTTCCCTGCCACCACTGGTCGTAGACGTCGGGCCCCGCCTGGCGTACCAGGAAGTCCTCGATCCAGTCGGTTGCGGGCCAGCCGGTGGCGGCACCACTTTCCAGGCCGATGCCCCACGGCGTGGTGCCATCAGCCGCCATCTGGTCCACGAGCGAATTCAGCCCGTCAAAGTTCTCCGGGACCTCGTAGCCCGCATCCGTGAATGCCTTTGGGTTGTACCAGATCAGGCCCTTCAGACTGACCTTGGCGAAGATGCCCACCAGCTTGTCGTCCACCGTGCCGGCGGCGGTGTACGTGTCCGCGAACTCATCGGCGACCGTCTGCTTGACATCGTCTGGCATTTCCTTCAGGTCACCGGCCTTCGCGAAATCGGCCATCGGACCGGGTCCAGGCAGTCCGGCGACATCCGGTGGATTGCCACCGTCGACGCGCGTGGTGAGAATCGCGTTGGCGTCGCGGTTGCTTTCGATCTGCACGTCGATGCCCGTGCGGTCCTCAAATGGCTTGAGCATCGACTCGAAGTTCTGGAGCTCGTCTCCTCCGAAGACCACGAGCATGTTCACCACCATCTCGCCCCCGGACGCGCCGCTGTTGCCCGATGAGCAGGCGGCCAGGACGATCGCCAGTGCGGCGATCGGTGCGAAGAATCGGAACCTACCAGTCATTCAACTCCTCCACTCCGTCTCAAGGCGGCGCGGGCTGGTCGCCCGCAACGCCTTCTTGACTGCGCAGCCATGGGTGGCCGCTAGACCAAAGACTGCTCGGTTTCGGGATCGAAGACGTGCAGCTTGTCGATCGGCACGCTCAGTTCGATCTGCTGACCGGACTTCACGTTCCGATCGGATGGAATCAGGGCCACGATCTCGTTGCCCTCCGCCTGGGCGTGGATCAGCTCCTCGTTGCCCAGGTATTCGACCACGTCGACGCTGGCCGGAATCTTCACGACCTCGCCGCGCCCATCGGTGACATCCAGGTGCTCCGGACGGAAACCGATCAGCAGGTCGGCTCCGGGGGGTCGCGCGGCGACCGCGGCGGCGGCCTTGCCGGACAGGACCAGCTTGGCGTTGCCCAGCATCAGGGCTTCGCCTTCGGCGGCCTTCACGGTCGCGAAGTTCATGGCCGGCGAGCCGATGAAGCCTGCCACGAACACATTGAGTGGGCCGTCATACAACTCCTGCGGCGTGCCCACCTGCTGGAGCAGGCCGTCCTTCATGACCGCGATCCGGTCGCCCATGGTCATGGCCTCGACCTGGTCGTGGGTCACGTAGACGGTGGTCGTCTTCAGCCGCTGGTGGAGCCTCGCGATCTCGGCACGAGTCTGCACGCGCAGCTTGGCATCCAGGTTGGAGAGCGGCTCGTCCATCAGGAAGACGGATGGCTCGCGCACGATGGCACGGCCCAGGGCGACGCGCTGCCGCTGCCCACCGGAGAGCGCCTTCGGCTTGCGGTCAAGGAAGCGGTCCAGGCCGAGGATGCCGGCCGCCTCCTTCACCCGCCGCTCGATATCGGCCTTCGGCGTCTTGCGCAGCTTCAATCCGAATGCCAGGTTGTCGTATACCGACATGTGCGGATAGAGCGCGTAGCTCTGGAACACCATGGCGATGTCACGATCCTTCGGCGCCACGTCATTCACTACGCGGTCGCCGATGCGCAGGTTCCCCTCGCTGATCGTCTCCAGCCCCGCCACGCAGCGGAGGGCCGTCGTCTTGCCACAGCCGGACGGACCCACCAGCACAAGGAACTCGCCGTCCGCGATTTCGATGTTCAGGTCGTTCACGGCGACCACGTCTGGGCTGTAGCGCTTGTAAACGTGATCGAAGGTGACGGTCGCCATGTAGGTGCATCCTCCAGGCGTGATGGAGACCCAGCGTCGGATGGGCGATTCACCGCGAGGCTGTCATCATAGTCCACCCCGCAAGGTCCGGTCCCAATGCTGCGAGGTCGATTTCTTCGGCATCGGCTGCCTCGCCTGAGGCGCCAGGTCAGGGTCCTGCCGTCCCTTTACGACGATCATCCGCGGGCAACGACCGCGCTGCGCCGGCCGCATGGCCTGCAGGTGGTGGCGCTCGACCGGATCATCGGTACCGCGCGCCATCCGTCGCAGAACACCATGGACTTCCTGCCGCTGCCCGGCTTGCGCGGCCGCAACTGGGAGGGTCGCTGGCAGCGGATCCGGCGAGCCACCGATGACCTGTCGATCCTGCCCTCCGTCGAGCTGCTGAAGGTTGGCAACGACTACTACGTGTCCGATGGGCACAACCGCATTGCGGCTGCCCTGCAAGGTGGTGGCGTCGATATCGACGCTGACGTGACCGAGCTCATGATTCCGGGCGTGGAGCCCTCCACGGACCCGGAGGGGGAGCATCACGATGCTGCAACCCTCCTGCTGGGGGCCGATGAGCTTCGCCAGGCGGCCGCCGGCCGGCAGTCGCGAACGGCCGAGCACCGTCCCCAGGTCGACGAGCTCCGTCGCGAGCAGCTGACGAGCAATGCCGAGCTCGCGCCGCAGGATGAAGAGTGACCGATCGGCTGCAGCTGACCTGGCCCGATGCCCGCCCCTTCGCCGCGCGCGACGGCCAGCCTATCCGCGTCCTGGCGGTCTCCGATGAGATCGATCCGTCGCTGGAGAGCGCCTTGAATCGCGAGCGCATGGGGCCGATCGACATGATCCTTGGTGCCGGAGACCTGGAGCCGCCATACCTCGGCTTCCTGGCCGATGCGTTTCATGTGCCCCTCCTCTACGTCCGAGGCAACCACGACGTCGGCGGAGCCTGGGCACCCTCCGAACGGTGGCAGGTCCCGGAGCCAATGGCGGATGGTCGCATCCACCAAGAGGCCGGTGTGCGGGTGCTGCCCTTCTCCGGCTCGCCGCGCTACGCCCCCCACGGGCGGGCTGATGTGGAGCAGCAGATATCCGGCTTCAACATGTGGCGACGCGTGCTCGCCTCGTGGCCGGGCGCGGCACGCGGCGGGCCGCTGCTGGTGCTGACCCATGCCGCTCCCCGTGGTCTGAACGATGCGCCGGATTACGCACACCGCGGATTCCCGGCATTCCGCTGGCTGCTCGATAGGCTATCGCCGCCGCTCTGGGTCCACGGCCACACGGCGCTGGTGCGGCGTGGCATCGACGCGCGCACGGTCCGTCGCAACGGCACAATGGTGATCAACGTGACTGGCGCCACCCTGATCGAGCTGGTGCCGCCGCATGGCTGATGCCCGCGACGACGTGCCGGTCAGGCGCTACGTCATCGCCGCCGCGCTGGGTATCGCGGCCCTGCTGGTCGTCACCCTGCTGGTACGCCCGTTCATCTTCAGCCTGGCCGGGCCGCGAGACGACCGCAACTATCCAGTGATCTCTGCTTCGGATGCGGACCTCGGTCCGCGCCGCATCGAGATCGTTCTCAACGACCCGCACGACCTGCCGGGCGAGGTGGTCCGCGACGCGCGCGTCGGCTACACGGTGGTGGTGGCGCCGCTGCCCGGGCGCGATGGCTATTCGGTGGTCGGTGCCTGGAGCCCCGCCAACGGGTGCGCCCTGGAGATCGTCAAGGATCGGCTGCGGGACTGCGAGGGCACGGCCTGGACCTACGAGGGCTTCCCAATTGACTCCGCCGATCCGCCGCTGACCGCCTTTCCGGTCACGGTCCGCAATGGCGCGGTGATCGTCGACTTCACGGCAGCCAGGGAACCCACCGCGTCGTAGCATGGCGCCGTGCCTCCCGACCTGAACCCGATCGCCTGGATCGTCATCGGCCTCATCGCCGGCGCCGTGGCCGGCTGGTTTGTGCCCGGCCGTGAGCGCAATGGATGCCTGGGCACCACGCTGATCGGCATCGTGGGCGGCCTGCTGGGCGGCTGGATCTGGACCGATCTCCTGAACCAGAACCAGGCCGGCGGGTTCCTTGGTGCGCTGCTGATCGCGGTGCTGGGTTCGGCGATCGTGCTGCTGGTCATCCGCGCGGTTCGCGGACAGCGCGACTAGTTCGGCAACCCGCTCCCGCCATCGCTGCTTCCCCCATCGCGCAGAAATCGCTCGATATCAGCGATCAGCTCATCGCCGGCCGGTAGCCGCGCCTCATCGGCCATGGCCTCCAGGCGCTCGACGTAGGTGCGCGTCCGCTCCTCGGCCGCCACAGCAGCGTCCAGCAGCGCACGAGTCTCCAGGGCGCGTTTCGGCAGGTCGCCGAGGGGGATATCGGTCCCCAGGAAGTTGCCCAACCGTCCGAGCAGCTCCACGGCGCCATTCGGGAAGACACCAGACGCGTAGTGGGGGACCTGGGCGAAAAAGCCCAGTGCCGGGATGCCGGCCTGGCTCATGGCCAGCTCCAGCACGGACACCAGGGCCGATGGCACGCGCAGCTGCCCTTCCGGCCCCTGCGGCACATCCTCGGGCAGCAGCCCCAGCGATGAGGCAGTGCCCAGGATCGGCACGGGCCGGGTGTGCGGCACGGTGGCCGGGATGGCGCCCAGGCTGACCCAGGTCACGACGCCGAGCTCCTTGGCCAGCGCCACCACGTCGCTGGAGAGCTGCCGCCACAGGTAGTCGGGCTCGGCGCCGGTCAGCACCAGCAGGTCGCGTTCACCGATCTTGGTGGCGATCAGCTGCAGCGCCGGCCACTCGAGCTCCATCAGCTTGCCGTCGACGATGTCCAGCATGGGACGACGAGCGCGATAGTCGTAGATGCGGTCGCCATCGAAGCTGGCGATCGGCTTACCCTCCGCAGCCAGCTGGTCCGCGGCCAATGTGCCGGCGCGCCCACCGTCGACCCAGCCGTCGAATGCAGCGACCAGGATCGGGGCGTCGAAATCAGGGTGCTTGCGGAGGTGATAGAGGGTCATCGGCCCAACAGGATAGGGCGCGGCGGCGCGTCGTGGGATTTGGGCGATTCAGCTGCCCGGCGACTCCGCCGCCTCGTCCTGGTCGCCGCCTGCAGGCTTTGGCTTCTGCTGGCCCGGGGCACCCTCGGACCCGCCGCCCCCGCCGTTGCCCATGATCGAACCGATGCCCGGGCTGACGTCCCCTGGCAGGTCCTTTGCCATCTGGCCCCAGCCGGCGCCGCCGTCGCGCAGCACCTTCAGTTGGTCCACGCTCATGCCGGTCGCATCAGCCCACGCCATCAGGCGGATCGCGCCGCCCAGGCCATAGTTCGCGGCGAGCGCGCTCAGCTGCTCGGCGGTCGCGTCGATGCCGCTGGCGGCGAGCCGATCGACCGCGTGTGCGAGCTGGTCGGCGGTCGGCGGGGCATCGGGCTCCTCCTGGCTGGCGGCCAATGGGCCCTGCTTTGCCGGGCGCAGGGCCTGGGTCCCCAGCGCGGTGCCGGCAACCAGGATCAGCAGGGTGCCGCCCAGGATGGCGAGCCGTGTCGACCGTGTCATGTGACGCATAGCCTAGTCCCTGTACCTTGCCGTGAACATGGCAGTGGTGCGTTTGTGCACCGAAGCCTAGCGGGCAGGAAGGCCGCTGGAGCGCATAGTAAGATCCGCAGGCACGAGCCAGTTCGGCCCGATCTCGGGCTGCGAACGCGGTTGCCGTGGTGGCCTTAGCTCAACTGGCAGAGCATCGGATTGTGGCTCCGAAGGTTACGGGTTCGAAACCCGTAGGCCACCCCATCCTCCACCTGAGACGACGAACACCAGGACGCCTTGCTTTACGAAGCCGATCCACGGGTAGACGCGTACATCGACGCGCTTCCCGAGTGGCAGCAGCGGATCTGCCGCCAGGTCCGAGACCTGGTGCATGCCGCCGACCCAGAAGTCGCCGAGACGATCAAGCGCACCCGCCAGCCCTATTTCGTGCTGGAGGGCAATGTCTGCGCCCTGCTGGCGGCGAAGGATCACGTCAACGTGTTCCTGTATGACGGCGGAATTGTTCCCGACCCCAACGGCATCATCACCGCCGGCCACGACAACAAGACGGCCCGAACCGTTGCGTTCCGGGAGGGCGACCCGATCAACGCCGCGCCGCTCCAGCAAATGCTCATGCAGATCATCGCGAATAACCGGGCCGGCGGCTGGCGAAAGCTCAAGGAGCGCGGCTAGCGACGTTTCCCTTCGAGATATTCAGCACGGGTATGGTGTCGGGAATTTCGGCCCATTCCGGGCCGATGTGACATCGGTCTATGCACCCACGGGCATGCCGTGGTGCCAAATCGAGCAGTGCTTGCCGACACGATATCTCCAGTGCATGAACGAGGGCCGGGTCGGGCGGAGTCGGTTCCTAGCAGCAGCCTTCGCCTCCGCAGCAGCCACCGGCGGCCATCGCCAACTCTGCACGGGCCGACCGGTCGACCGATGGCGCTGCGTCAGCCGGCTTGATGGCCTTGACGATGGCACTGTGCATCCCGTCGCCGACGGAGTGGGTCGGCGTCACTGAGATGTCGCCGAGGCCAACCGCCCGCAGGCCCGCCTCGTACTCGGCGAACGACAGCGCGCCGGCGATGCAGCCCACGAAGGAGCCGCGCTCGGCACGCTGCTCGGCGGTGAGGGAGTCGTCGGCCACGATGTCGCTGACGCCGACCCGCCCGCCGGGCTTCAGCACGCGCGCGATCTCGCGGAAGACGGCCGTCTTGTCGGCCGCCAGGTTGATGACGCAGTTGCTGATCACCACGTCGACTGAGTCGGCCGGCAGCGGGATGGCTTCGATGTGCCCCTTCAGGAACTCGACGTTCGTGGCACTCGCCTCGGCAGCGTTCCTCTGGGCCAGCGCCAGCATCTCGTCTGTCATGTCCAGGCCGATGGCGCGGCCGCTGGGCCCGACTCGCTTGGCAGAGAGCAGGACGTCGATCCCGCCGCCGGACCCGAGGTCGAGCACCCGCTCGCCTGCATGCAGTTCCGCGACGGCGGTTGGGTTGCCGCAGCCCAGCGACGCGAGCACCGCCGCATCGGGCAGCGCTCTCCGCTCGAGGGCGCTGTACAGCTCGGCACCGATGCCCTGCTCGCCGCAGCAGGCGGCCGTGCTACTGGCCATCACCTGGCGCGCCGACTGGGCGTAGCGCTCGCGGACCTCGTCGTGGATCGTGGCGGTGTCGATCGGCAGGCTCATCGGTGCTCCTCGGGAATGATCAGGCGATGGGTACGAGACCGGCCAGGCTGGCGCTGAGATCGGCCCAGCGTTGCGTAAAGTCCGGTGCCATCTCGTAGTAGATGTACGTGCCCTGGCGCTCAGTGGTCACCACCCCCGCCTCGCGCAGCACTTTGAGGTGGTGGCTGACGGTGGGCTGGCTGACGGTGCAGCACTCGGTGAAATCGCAGGCGCAGACGGCGTCGCGCTGCGAGCCCAGCTGCCGGACGATCGAGAGTCGGACGGGATCAGCCATGGCCTGCAGGAGCTGGACATCGGGTTCGGCGTTCTTCACGTTTGGCATTATATCGATGCGTGTCAATATATATTCGGACGGGTCATGGGGCATCTGCCACAGGTCAATGGTCCTGTTTGACACCGTACCCAGCGACCGCCAGGTCAGGGGGCCTGACGGGACCACCGTGCTACATATCCCGGCGCCTTGCGCCATTACCGTTGTGCACAGGTCGAGGAGGACCGATTGGATCCGCAACGGAGCCTGCTGCATTGAGTTTCAACCGAAGCCGCCTACCGCGCCATACCGTCGCGCGCGCACTCGGCCTTGCCGGCACCGCGCTCATGGCGGCGGCCCTGCTGGCTGGCAATCCGCAACCCGCGACCGGGTGGAACCAGGGATCTGCCGAAGCCACCCTCTTCCAGCTGATGAACGGCGCGCGGGTCAACAACGGCCTGCGAGCGGTCCAGCAACACGGCACGCTGGTCAGCCTGGCCCGATGGCGCAGCAAGGACCAGGTCGACCGCGACTACTTCGACCATTACATCAAGGGCACCGGCTACCAGGTCTACCACTGGTATGACCTCAATGGCCTGCAGTACTCGTGGGGCGGCGAGAATATCGGCTGGAATAACGGCTACAGCGACGGCGATTCGCCGATCGCCATCCACAACGGCTTCATGGCCTCGCCCGACCACCGCCACAACATCCTCGATCCCAGCTTCACGCATGGCGGTGTGGGCGCCTACGCCAAGGACAACGTCATGTTCCTTGGTGTGATGCGCAGCCCGCGCTTCTACACCCAGCTGTTCATGACCGCCGCGTCGACGCCTCCCCCTCCACCGCCGGACAACAATCCAACGCCTCCACCGAGCGGGGGCGGCGGGGGCTCCACCAGCCCATCCAGCCCTTCGAGCCCAGCAGCCACGAAGCACCAGCGCAGCGCCAAAGCGGTGCACGTCGACGCCCCATCGGCACCGCGTGCCTCAGACCCGATGGACGGGCCGACCCTCCTGGCCGGAGTCCCGGATGTCCCCGCCGCTGGCGTTGTTCGCAAGGTGGCATTCGTCGTCCAGGAACCATCCGTCGCCAACGCGGCAGGGGCGGGCGTCGCCACGAACTTCCGCGTCGAGGCTGCCGCTTCCGCTGAGCGTGGCCTGTTCGAGACCGTGATGGGCTCGCTGTTGGGGTTCGTCCTCTAGCGAACTCCCACCGCCGGCGTGCCGTCTCGCGCGGCACAGCCATCCGTCTAGACTCACCGGCGATGCCCGTGATCCTCGAGGCGCATGACCTGGTCAAGCGCTACCCCCTCCGCTCCGGCTCGGTCGAAGCACTGCGCGGGGTCTCCCTTTCGGTCGCCAAGGGCGAGTTCGTTGCCATCATGGGTACGTCGGGTTCGGGGAAGTCCACGATGCTGCACCTGCTCGGCGGCCTCGATCGGCCCACCAGCGGTGAGGTGGTGATCGACGGCGTCAACATCAGTCGCCTGAACGATGAGGGCGCCACGCTGACCCGCCGCCAGAAGACCGGCTTCGTCTTCCAGTTCTTCAACCTGATCCCGCTGCTCAACGTCGCGGAGAACGTGGCGCTGCCGTTTCTGATCGCGGGCGACGCGCTGGGTGATCACCGGGAACGCATCGACGAGCTGTTGGAGCTGGTGGGCCTGTCGGACAAGGCCGCCCACCGTCCGGACCAGCTCTCGGCCGGAGAGCAGCAGCGCGTGGCATTGGCGCGCGCCCTGGCGCCCAGCCCGGCCATCCTGCTGGCCGATGAGCCGACCGGCAACCTCGACTACACCACCGGCAGCGAGATCCTTGACCTGCTCTGGGACTCCAGCGAACGGCTTGGCCAGACGATCGTGCTGGTCACTCATGACGCGCGGGCGGCCGCGTACGCCGATCGAGTGCTGGTGGTCCGTGACGGGGAGATCCTGGACGCCATCGAGCTCGGGCGTCGCGCCGACCACGAGGCGCGCCCGCTGATCCTGCGGCTGGCCGCACTGGGCCTCTAGCGGGTGCGCCTTTCGGCGATCGCCTGGCGCGGCCTGGCGGCTCGACCGCTGCGGACCGCCCTGACGGCCGCCGGCGTGGCGCTGGGCGTGGCGGTCATCGCCGCGACCCTGATGGCCGGCCAGGCGGCGACCGAGGCGGTGCGGCGCGCCGCCCAGGAGCTGCTCGGCTCGGCCCAGCTGCGGGTGCGCGCGTTCGAGACGGACGGCTTCACCCCCCGCACCGTCGCCTCCATGCGAACGATCTCCGGGGTGCTGAACGCTGCCGCCGTGTCGGAGGAGCGGGGGCGCAGCGTGATGACTGCTCCGGGCCCGGATGAGAAGGTCTTCACCATGCTGCTCATTGGCGTCGATCCGGAGGACGAGGCCCATGTCCGCAGGTACGAGCTGCCGGCCGGCACGTTTCTGAATGCCGCCGAACCGAACGGCGTGCTGGTCAACGCGGGCTGGGCACGGGCGAACGACCTGGCGATTGGCGACAAGCTTCTGTTGAACGGCCGTCGCGAAGGTGTGCCGGCCAACAGGATCGTGGGCCTGCTGGGCGACGCCGGATTCGGTGCCCTGGGATCCGGCGCGGTGATGGTGATGGATGCGAGCTTCCTGGCCGAGGCCTTCCCGGTCCCGGTGGCAATCCGATACGTGGACCTGCAGGTGGCCGAGGGGCGCGAGGCGGATGTGCAGGCGGCGCTGGATGCCACCATGACGGAGCCGTTCGTGGTCGAGACGCTGGCCGATGCGGAGCGGCAGCTGGGACGCGCGCAGGCCGGCTTCACGGGCCTTGCCTTCTTGTTCGGGCTGGTGGCCCTGGCCGTGGGCGCGTTCCTGGTGGCGAACACATTGGCCATGACCCTGGCCGAGCGGACCCGGGAGATCGGGTTGCTGCGCGCGGCCGGCACCACCTCCCGACAGGTGCTGGGCCTGTTTCTGCGGCAGGGGATCGTGCTGGCTCTCCTGGGCGGGGTGATCGGCACCCTCGGCGGCCTTCTGGCGGCCAACCTGATGATCGGGTTCCTGCAGTCGACGCGTGCCCTGCTGATCGGCGGCCTGTCATTCAACCCCGGCGCACTGGCGCTGGCGTTTGGCCTTGGCGCGCTGGTTACCCTGGCAGGCGCGGTGGTGCCGGCGCTCGCAGCTTCGCGGATTTCGCCGCTGGATGCCCTGCGCCCTTCGCGCCAGCCGGGCCGCACGTTGGGCGGCCGCCTGCCGTGGCTCGCCGGACTGGCCATCGCCGCGGTGGCAATCGGCGCGGTGGCCTATCCGCTGCAGCGCGGTGAATCCTCGCTGCCGGGTGCGCTGCTGGCCGTGGCGGTGCTGCTGGGCGGCGCGCTGCTGGTGGCGCTTCTGCTGCAACCGCTGGCCTTCATCGTGGGTCGGCCATTTGCTGCCTTCTTCGGCGCCCAGGGCTATCTCGGCCGCGCCAACCTGGGCCGCGACCCGGTGCGCACAGGCCTGACCGTCGGTGCGCTGGCCATCGGCTTGTCGTCGGTCGTGGCGCTGGGCATCGTCTCCACCTCCGCCCGTGTGACCGCCGAGCGCTGGGTGGAGTCGATCCTGCCCGGCGGCCACGCCATCCGGCTGGGCGTGGCGGACGACATCGAGGCACTCCGGCCCACCTTCGACAATATCCCCGGCATCGCCAGCGCCACGCCGATCAGCGAATTCCCGGCGGTCGAGCTCATAGGTGACGGGCAGCGCGAGGCACCGGTGGCCGGCATCGACCCAACGTCCTTCCAGGACACCGGATCCCTCATTTTCACCAGTGGTGACCGCTACCGCGCCTTCCAGTCGCTGCGCGACGGTGGATCGGTGCTGCTGCCCGAGGCGGTGGCGGCACGCGACGGGCTGGCTCTCGGCGACGTCATCCAGCTGGCCCAGCCCGGCGGTGAAGGCCAGCCGTTCCGGGTGGCCGGTATCGTGGCCTACTCGTTGCCGACCCGAAGCGTCGAGGGCGCGATCCTGATGAGCCTTGCCGACGCGCGCGACCGCTTCGGGGTGACCGATGCCAGCCTCTGGACCCTGGAGCCGCAGCCGGGCGTGCCAGTGGCGGCGTTCAGCTCGGCGGTGGCCAAGACGGCTGCCAGCCTTTCCGCGCAGGCGCTGACCGCGGCGGCCCTGGCCAGCGAGCTGGGCCGGTCGCTCGATCGGCTCATTGGCCTGTTTGACGTGCTTGCCCTGTTGGCGGTGGTGATCGGCGGGCTGGGCATTGTCAACACGCTGGCGGTCGGTGTGCTGGAACGGACGCGCGAGATCGCGATCCTGCGATCTCATGGCATGACCGTCGGGCAGGTGCAGGCCATGGTGGTCGCGGAGGCCGGGATCATCGGCGCCGTGGGAGGTATCGCGGCAGTGGCGATCGGTGCCCTGGTCGCCTGGGTGACCGTTGTGGTGGCCGCGCCGGGTGACTTTGCCGGCGGGCTGGCTGTCCCGTGGGGATTGATGGCCGCCGTCGTGCTGCTGGGCGTGGGAGTCGCGTCGGTGGCCGGCATCTATCCTGCCCGTGCCGCGGCAGGCACCTCGATCACCGAGAGCCTGAAGCACTTCGAATAGTGACGCTTCTGGAGGTTGCCAATGGAATCACGCTTCTGGGAGGCCCACGCCGGGCGCGCGTTCGTTGGCCGGCTCGCAACCGGATCAGACCTGGTGGAGGAGCTGGAGCGCTTCTGTGAGGAGCGTGGCATCCACGCCGCCTGGGTCAGCGTGGTCGGAGCCGTCAGCCAAGCGTCGTTCGCCTACTACGAGCAGGCGGAACATCGCTACCTGGAGCTGTCCAGCGATGCGCACCACGAGATCACCAGCTTTGTTGGAAATGTCTCCATCCGCGACGGGAAGCCATTCCTGCATGCGCACGGAGCCTTCGCGGATCGTGACGGGGCGTCGCTGGGCGGGCACCTGCTGCCGGGCTGCACCGTGTTCGTGGCCGAGGTCACCATTCGCGAGATGAGCGACGTGGAGCTTGTGCGGCATCCTGACGAGGTCACCGGCCTATCCCTCTGGTAGAGCCCGATGCCTCGGCCGCGGCCGACCGGGCCGCGGCCATCGGTCCTGGGGAGGGGAGCCCGAATGGACCTCTCCAGTTCCTCAGCAAGCGCCCGCAGCATGGACGCCTGCCGCCGGCGCTGTCGCCGACGGCAACCAGAACAGTCAGGCAGGAGCGGCCTTTTTGCGATCGATCCTCGCGCTGCTGGGGGGAATGGCCATCTCCATGACCGGCCTCGTGGTCGTGCTCGACACGACCTGGGAGCTGGCGGGGGTGGCCTTGATCGTCGCCGGCGTTGCGGCTGCCGCCCGTGGCATGAGCGTCGAGCCGAGGGATCGCCTGCCCGACGCCTCGGACGATTCATCGGCAGACAGGTCGACCGCGCGCTCCAGCATGGTGGGCTGGCCAAGGGGACTCGGATCGCGTCTGGCGCGCCGTGGTTCAGCGCGCCGCAGGTCCGATTAGCGGAAGCGCGTCCCGAAATTCGCCCACGATCGCTGTGGCCGCGCTCGCTCCAGGAGGCGCATCCGCATCAGGGCCTGATGCCCCAGAGTGGCAGCGAGGTTGTCGAAATTAGCCGCGCGGCGCCGTTCGTCTCGATGGCGCAGCAGGATGGCGTACTCCAACGTGCCAGCGACGAGAGACGACAGGCTGAGCGCTTCCGGCAGTCCTGACATGCTGGGGACTTTAACGCCGGTGGCGCCCAGGAGCATAGGAGGACCTTAGTCCCAGGCGAACTCGGCCAGGCCCCCTTTGCGGTGGCGCCTGTCGGCTTACTCGCTGCTCGACCACCACGGTAGGCGGCGCTCGATAGCCTCGGTGAGCATGGACGCCACTGCCGGTGCGATATCCTCGATCGCCGTGGCCACCACGGTACGCTCCCACTCTGCCAGCGCCCGATCGCCAGGCGGTAGCTCGTTGAGCGGCTCGACATCGAGGGCTGCCACCGCATTGGCCAACCCATCTTTGAGCTGGCGCATGCCCTCCGGGTGCTCGCCGAGTGCCGGGATCTCGCTGACAATGATGCGGGACAGGGTCGGGCTCACGGGTCTACCTCCATGCTCGTCTGTCATCGCCTCTGCAGCGTCCAGCCTCGCACCGAAGGCCACGGCCCGCAAGAGGCGTCTATTACGAAACGGGGAGTTCGATAAGGCGACACTGAGATTGGTCCAGACGCGGGTCGGCAGCATCGGCCGAGGGACATGCCGATGGCGGGGTAGGATGTCGACTATTCCGCTCTGTTTGAGCGTGAATTGCGCGCCCGTAGCTCAGTGGACAGAGCGGGTGGCTTCGGACCGATGCGGCGGATGCTGCGGCGCAGGATTGATGAGCGACAACAAATCGCCCCGAGTTATCCGCTCACGTCCAGGTCTAAACCGCAAACACCACACGACGCGTTTGTGCACGAGGCATATACCTCAACGTCGAGCTGCTCGTGAGAGCTACGGCCCGCCGAGCCTCACCCCCTCCTCGAAGCTCTCCCGGAACATATCCAGCCATACCTCGGCATTGTGCCCATACTCCTGCCGGACCTCAGGTGCCTGCCCTACGGTGACCGCATCCCAGGCAAGCACCCGGCAGAGCATCCCGAGCAGGTAACCAGCGTCGAATAGCTCCTCGAGCTGGCGAGCGGGCGCGAAGCGCGTCCAGGGTTCGAGATATATGGCGCGGAGACGCTTGAGCTCGCGGCCGTCATGCCGCAGGCGCCGTCGAAACGCGATGTCGCGGAAGGTGTTCACAACGCCCGCGAAGGGGTGGGACACGGCGGCCTCCCCCCAGTCGAGGAGGCGTGCCGCGCCGTCGCGGACGAAGATGTTGGCTTCGTGGACCTCCTCGTGGATCACCGTCATCGGCAGCGGATCCTGGAGCGCCTGGGCAAGCGAATCGAGCCTGGCTGAGAGCAATAACAAATGCGCTGCGACTTGGGCATCACGCCCGCCGAAACGCTCGACGAGGTCCGGATACCGGGTCGAGACCGTCGCCGGTCGCTTGTCGGGCACGCCAAGACCCATCAATCCGGGGAGATCAGCGGCGAGCTTGATCTGGAGCTCGGCGTAGCACGGGAGAATGTCGTCCCAGGAAGGCGCCCGGGATCGGCGCCGGTACAGCGCTCGAAGCTGGGCGCCGGCGTCGAGGGTCAGCATCCGCGGACCTTTGGTCGCGACGATCTCGGGACTGAAGTCTGGCTGCCTCGAAGCGATGTGCACTGTGACTGCCGGCTCAAAGGCGAGCGCGGGGGCCGACTCCTTGAACCACACGTCGCCCACGCCGGTTCGCACCCGCGCGATTGCGGCCCATGGGCGGGTACGCACCAGGATGGGCCTTCCCTCCGGCGGCAGCCCGGCCGCAATCAGCTCACTGACGACCCAGCCGCTGATGGCCTGAAACCAACCCGGCTTCTCCCACGGCAGGTGGACGACCCTTTGCATCAAGCAAATCTACGGCGCCTGACTGAAATGGTCCTTCCACCAACGGCGAAAGCTCGCCTTTGAGCATGCCGATGCCTCTCGGCCTCGCGTGAACTCAATGCGCGAGAGGTGGGCACCGTCATCTCGGTGCGTGAGTGCTGTGCGTACAATGCCCTCTCCAGTTTTCCGCTCAGTTTGAGCGTGAGTCGTGCGCCCGTAGCTCAGTGGACAGAGCGGGTGGCTTCGGAGCATGAACCCGCGTGCGCTGTGCCACGAGCGTGGCACGCCGACCGAACGGGCCCGAGTTATCCGCTGTCCCGAAGCTTCCTCGCCTTCCTCACCAACGGCCGCCCTCGGCAGCCGATCGCCACCTTTGCTCTAGCGGCTCCCGTGGTCAGTCGTCCGCTGGAAGCGGCAGCTCAGGTCCCGCTGCCCGGGTCGTACAGCTCGGCGGAGGCCAGTTGGGGGCCGGTGCTGCCGCCGCCCCCTGCCACCAGCACCTTGCCATTGGGCAGCAGTGTGGCCGTGTGGTTGGTGCGGACCCCGTCCATGTTCGCGGTGGCGGTCCAGGACCCGGTGCTCGGGTCGTACAGCTCGGCGGAGGCCAGCGCGCCGCTGCTGCTGTTGCCGCCCACGACGAGCACCCTGCCATCGGTCAGCAGAGTGGCGGTATGGTAGGCGCGGGCCTCGATCAGGTTCCCGGTGGCGGTCCAGGACCCGCTGCTGGGGTCGTACAGCTCGGCGGAGGCCAGCGCGCCCCGGCTGCTGGTGCCGCCCACCACGAGCACCTTGCCATCGGGCAGCAGCGTGGCGGTGTGTCCACTGCGTTCTCCGTTCAGGTTCCCGGTGGCGGTCCATGACCCTCTGCTTGGGTCGTAGAGCTCGGCGGAGGCGAGTCGGGCGGTGCTGCCGCTACCGCCTGCCACCAGCACTTTGCCATCCGGCAGCAGCGTCGCCGTGTGGAGGGTGCGGGCCTCGATCAGGTTGGCCGTTGCCATCCACGTCCCGCTGCTGGGGTCGTACAGCTCGGCGGAGATGAGCGAGTCCGGCTCCGTGGCGCTGCCGCTGCCGCCCACCACGAGCACCTTGCCATCGGGCAGCAGCGTGGCCGTGTGATAGGCCCGGGCCTGCGTCATGTTCCCGGTGGCGCTCCAGGAC
>JBDUEE010000173.1:0-31908 GCA_040002615.1 Chloroflexota bacterium
GCGCCATCGTTGCCGGTGGCCACGGCCCCTACCGGGGAATACGGGTATGGGGGAGGATTCGGAGGATCCACGACCGCCGGAAAGAGGTCAGATGTCAGGCGAGCGGTCCCACCATTGAAGACCCATCCCCACCCCTTCCCGAGATCGACCGCCTGCTCGGCGACCACGGGACTGGAGCAGAGGCTTCCGATCGAGGTCATGTTCCAGACCTGCGACGCGTCATAGGCGACCCAGGAAGGGTCGAGCGCGTTCGACCCGCCGGGAGCTGCCGAGCCGACGACCGGGTAGGACATCGCGCGCGCCTTCGGGTCGCCGAAGAGATCCGGACCGAAGAGGCCGAATGGACCGTTGCCCGCGATCGGAAGTACCTTCGTCGCGGGCTCCACCAGCCCCGGCATCAGGAGGGCGGTGCCCTTCTGATGGCCGTTGAGGAATGTCGCGATCCTGTCTGCCGCCAGGCACCGCGCGGTCACGGTCAGCGTCGGCTCCTTGACCTCCACGCCGCAGGGCACCACGAGCCGGCCGCGCGCGGCGAGCGTGGCGAGCTCGTCAAGCGTGATGGCTGACTTGAGATTCGTGAGGCCGGTGACGACCGCAAGCGGAAACGTCGCAGGGATCGCCGGGGTCGGCGTGGGAACGATCGTCGCTGACGACGAGGGCGACGGCAATTCGACGGACGCCTGTGAGGCGCCGGCTGACGACGGAGGCGTGGGGCTCTCTGTGACACATCCGGCAAGGAGCACCGCGGTGACAGCCACGCTGGCGCATCGGAAGGTCAGCCGCTTCTCCATGGCGTTATCGTATGCGGCCCAATACCTATGGATGTGCCCAGGGTGCGCTCACGCCGTGCGCTCGCTGCAACCCTCGTGCTCGGCGCCGCTTTCCTTGCCGGCCCGGCGACCGTTCCATCCTCCGTTGAGGCTGTCGGGCCGCTTCCCAAGTGCCATCTCGACCACATTCTGACGGTCCCGAGGGACTACGACAGCTGGAGCACGACGCTGGTCGACTGGCTCCTGAGCGTCGGGAAGCACTACAAGCCACCAGACCTCGTGCCGGTGACTGACGCGGGCATCGCCGGCCCCGGCTATATCCGCGAGGTGGCGATCGACGATCTCCGTGCCATGGCCAAGGCCGCTGCCAGGAACGGGACGCCGATAGCCGTCAATAGCCCCTACCGGAGCTACGCGGAGCAGGTCGCCAGCTTCAATGGGTGGGCCAACCTTGACGGCTACGACGACGCGATCACCTACTCGCAGCGACCCGGCCACTCCGAACATCAGCTCGGCCTGACCATCGACTTCATGACGGCCGGCGGCGGCAGCGCGCTGCAGGGCGACTGGGCGACGACCCCGTCAGGAGGGTGGATGAAGGAGAGTGCCTGGAAGTACGGATGGGTCATGAGCTACCCGAAGGGCGAGGGAGGCGCTCTCTTCTCGGAGGTCACCTGCTTCCACTACGAGCCGTGGCATTACCGCTATCTCGGGCAGGAGGTCGCCAGAAAGGTCCACCGCTCCGGGCTGACGATTCGGGAGTACCTCTGGAAGCATTTCACGATGGTCGATCCCAAGACCGGCAAGCCCCTGGCCACTGCGACTCCATCCCCATCGCCGACCCCCAGTCCATCGCCGGAAGTCAGCCCGTCCCCATCCGCGATTTCGAGCGCGTCGCATGCGACGACCACGGCGTCGGCAGACTCGGGAGCCGGGACGCAGGTCGGCGGCTTGCTTGGGGTCGATCACCCTGTCGTCGTGGGCCTCCTGCTCGTCGTCCTGGCGTCGGTCGGATTGCTCGCCTGGCGGGGTTTCGCACGTCGCTAGCGCGACCGACGCACGAACTTCAGCCGAACTCCGAGGTCGCACCTGCACCAATGTGCCCACCGGCATGTGCCTGCATCGACGGCAGCTGGAACCAGATGCGGGTCCTGCCACCCGAGGACGAGGCACCGACCTGCCCGCCGTGGGCCTGCACGATCTGTCGCACGATGGCCAGGCCAATTCCGGCCCCGCCGCTGGCCCTTGCGCGCGACCGGTCGACGCGGTACAGGCGCTCCCAGATGAATGGAAGCTCGTCCGCTGGGATGGCGGGGCCGGTGTTCTCGACCGTACACCGCACCGCGCCGTCCTGGACCCGCAGTGTGATGACGACCTCGCCGCCCTCATCGGTGTAGCGGATCGCATTCTGGAGCAGGTTGCCGACCACCTGGCCGATCGCATCAGGCTCGGCAAGCAGGTGCGGCAGGTCGGCACCATCGTCGATGCGGACGGTGATCCGGCGCGCGGCGAGCTCCGGCGAGCTGATGGCCACCGCCCGCCGAACCAGCGTGGCCAGGTCAATCTCCGCTCGCGCGCGGGCCGTCTCGCCAGACTCGCCCCGCGCCAGGCGGTCGAGCTCTTCGACGAGCCGGGTGAGACGAAGGATCTCCTCGTGCACGGTGCGCAGCATCTCGGGCGTTGGCTCGACCACGCCATCGGCCATGGCCTCCAGGTAGCCCTGCAGCGACGTCAGCGGAGTTCGCAGCTCGTGCGCGATGTCCTCGACCAGGCTCCGGCGCAGATCCTCGACGCGCTCCAGCGCTGCGGCCATCTGGTTGAAGGAGTCGGCCAGGCGCTGCAGCTCGGGATCCGGCGCATCCGGCACTCGGACATCAAGATCGCCAGCCGCGATGGCCCTGGTGGCGGCCATCAGACGCTCCAGCGGGCGCAGGATTCGCCGCAGCAGCCACCACGCCGCCAGCCCGCCCAGGCCGGCGCCGACCACGGCGCCGATCAGCAGCACACGCCCGATGTAGGCGTCGAACATGGCCTGGGCCTCGGCTTCGGAGGAGCCGCCCTCCATGGCCAGCCGCATGATCTGCTCCGACCCGAAGCGCTGGACTGCCACGAACATGACCGTCGCGACCGCCAGGGTCAGCAGCATGAACAGGCCGATCAGCCGCAGCCGCAGGGTGGGCATGCTCGCCTCAGCCGCCGCCGGCGGAATCTCGCCGCTCGACCGGAGCCAGGAACTTGTAGCCCACGGTCCGGACCGTGGCGATGAAGCGCGGCATGGCCGCGTCGTCGCCGAGCTTGCGCCGCAGGCGACCGAGGTGGACGTCTATGGTGCGGTCGATGATGCCGGGGTCATCGTTGCCATGGATCGCATCGATCAGGTCGTCGCGGCTGAAGACTCGGCCGGGGCGACGCATCAGTCCGCGCAGGATTCGAAACTCGAATGGCGTCAGGTCCAGCGGCCGGCCGTCCAGGCGTGCCTCGACGGCATTGGGATCCACCTCGAGCCCATCAGCCACGAGCACAGGCTGGTCCTGCTCCGCCTCGAGCCGGCGGCGTCGCAGCAGCGCGCGCACGCGGGCCATCAGCTCGCGCGGCGAGAACGGCTTGACCATGTAGTCGTCCGCCCCCATGTCAAGGCCGATGACCTTGTCGCCCTCGCCGCTGCGCGCGGTCAGCAGAAGGATCGGGACGTCACTGGCGTCACGGATGCGGCGCGACACCTCGAAGCCATCCAGGCCTGGAAGCATGACGTCGAGCAGCACCAGGTCCGGTCGGGTGCGAAGCGCGATCTCTACCGCACTCTCACCGTCGGCGGCGAACAGGGTGCGGTGTCCCTCACGCTCGACGTACAGGCGCAGCAGCTCGCGGATCTTCAGGTCGTCGTCGACCAGCAGCACGGTGGCCATGGGGCTGAGAGTATGACTCGCGCGTGAAGGATCGATGAAGGGCGACCCCGGCTCACGGTACCGCGGCGTACCCGACCTCGTATCTTCTCTGTTACGCCCCGCCGCTGCCCGCGCCGCCGCCGATGCTGAGGCAATGGAGGATCCGTCCATGATTCGTCGTCCGCTATTCGCAACCCTCGCCGCAACACTGCTGCTGACCGTGGCCACGGGCAGCGCGCTCGCGCGGCCCGTTTATGTCCTCCAGGCCGTCATGACCGGCGCCGCGGAAGTCCCGGGACCCGGCGACGCCACCGCCATCGGCCACGCCACGATCATGATCGAGCCCGATAACGATCGTGTGTGTTGGGTGGTCAGCTGGAATCGCATCGACGGCACGGTCTTCGCATCGCACATTCACGGCCCGGCCGATACCGAGCACGCCGCCGGCGTCCTCATTCCACTGTTCACGGAGACATTCGGCAGCACCGGAATCAACCGGGGCTGCATTGAGAGCGCGGCCATCGGGCCGATCCTGGACGCCATCGTGGCCAATCCGCAGCTGTACTACGTGAACGTCCACAGCCTTCCCGACTTTGGGCCGGGTGCCATACGGGGTCAGCTCGGCTGACTTCCTACCGCTGGGGGAGCGTTCCGTGGAGCCGCGGCCTGAAGCCGCGGCTCCGTCGCATCGGTCTACAATCGTCCGCCCATGACCGAACCGCGCGAACCTGCCCGAGGCGCGACCTCCGCCATCGGTTTCGGGCAGGGCATTTCCGAAGACCACAAGGACGGGATCCGCTGGGTCGACTACACCAACATCAGCTGGAACCCGGTCTTCTGCAAGCGCTGCGACATCTGCGTCGACATCTGCCCCAAGGACACGCTGGTGCTGCGCAATGACGCCATCATCGAGGAGCAGAACTGCATCCTGTGCGGGCTGTGCGAGCGCTATTGCCCTGACCTCGCGATCGAGATGATCCCGTCGGCGGTGGCCGCCCACGACGCGAAGGGGGAGTAGTGGCGGTGCCGATTTCACGCCGAATTGGACAAATTCATATCAGGGCCGCACCAGATCGCTGGATTTGGACAGAAAGCCTTGTCCTGCAGCTGTCACCTGAATTCGTACCGTTCGCGCCCGATCCCAGCCGCGCTGTGCGGCTCTCTCCTGAATCTGCCTACTTCGGCGCGGCCGATGGCGCGGAGGCCTCATGCCGCGCAAGCTGAGCCAGGGTAATGAGGCGGTCTTTCGCGGCGCCATCGCGGCCGGCGCGAACTACTACGCCGGTTACCCGATCAGCCCATCGACCGAGATCCTGAACATCGCGTCCGGCTGGGCGGTCGAGCATCCAGAGTTCCGCTTCCTGCAGGCGGAGGACGAGATCGCGAGCGCCAACGCCATCATTGGCGCCTCGCTGGCGGGGGCAAAGTCCTTCACCGCCACCAGTGGTCCTGGCTTCAGCCTGATGCAGGAGGCGGTCGGCTATGCGCAGAAGGTGGGGGTGGCCTGCGTCTTCGTCAACGTCCAGCGGGTCGGGCCGGCGACCGGCATGCCGACGATGCCCGGCCAGGGCGACATCATGCAGGTCCGCTATGGCAGCACCGGCGACTACACGCCGATCGCCTTCTATCCCAACGGCGTGGAGGAGGCGTTCCGGATCACGGTCCAGGCCTTCAACGCCGCAGAGGAGTCGCGCAGCCCGGTGGTCATCCTGTCCGACACGTTCGTCGCCCACCTCAACGAGGTGGTGGACCTTGACGAGCTGGCAGCCGGCCTCGCACCGGCCGAACGGGAGACCGCACCGCTGGGCAGGCACGAGCCCGGGAAGCCGCGCTTCTTCGCCGGGGTGCTGATGTACGAGCACGGCCCGAATGCCGGGGAACCGGCCACTGCGGACGCGGACGAGTACCTGCGCCAGTACTACGAGGCCAAGGGCCGGCACGTGGGGGTCGCCGCGCGCTATCCGCTGTATGAGCACACCTGGAACGTCGACGCGCCGGTGCTGGTGATCGGATACGGGATCGTCAGCCGCGTGGCGGCCCCGCTGGCGCCAGACTATGCGCTATTCCGCCCGATCCGGATCCACCCGATGCTGGGCGACGAGCTGCGAGCGATCGCCGACCGCTACGAGCAGATCGTATGCATTGAGGCAAACGACGGCCAGTACGCGGACATGGCGCAGCTGGCGCTGAGCCGCGAGGTGAAGAGGGTGCCGCTGCTCGGGGGGCGCATCTCGCTGGAAGCGGTGCGTGACGGCCTGGAGCGTGTCCTCGCCGGCGGCCCGTCGGAGCCGCCCATCCCGGTGTCGCCACACGAGCACCAGCCGCGCGCGCCGCTGGGGATCGGCTGAGCATGCCCGAAGCCCCCTACGCCGAGCTCGGCTACAAGGACCACCTCAAGCTCGACCTGTTTCCCACCATCTGGTGCCCGGGCTGTGGGATCGGCACGATCATGATGCAGCTGGCCATGGTGCTCGACGAGATGGCCATGGACGAGACGAACACGATCATGGTGACTGGCATCGGCTGCACCGGTCGGATGGGCGGCTACATGAAGTACGAGTCCGTCTACACCCTCCACGGACGCACCCTTCCCGTGGCCGAGGCGATCAAGGCGGTGCGTCCCGAGATGAACGTGATCGTGGTGGCCGGCGACGGCGACACGGCCAGCATCGGCGGCAACCACCTGATCCATGCCATCCGCCGCAACGCCCGGGTCACGGTGCTGTGCAACAACAACGAGATCTACGGGCTGACCGGTGGCCAGACGGGGCCCACCACCCCCACCGGGACCAAGACGCTGTCCAGCCCCGCGGGAAACCCGAACACCCCAATCAACCTGCAGGGCCTGGTGCGCTCCTCGTCACATTCGCTCTATGCGAAGACCACTGTCTATCACCAGCTGCACATGCGGAACGTGATCCGCGAGGCGATCGAGCACGATGGCTTTGCCTTCGTCGACATCACCAGCCAGTGCATCGAGAACAACGGTCGGCGCATCGGCTTCGCCAGTGCCAACGAGATGCTGACCTTCTACCGCAAGACGTACAAGCGCGCCGCCAGGGACGCCGAGCATCTCAATCCGTTCGAGATCGGCGTGCTCTACCCGAAGACCGATGGCGTCGCCAGAAATGGCAACGGGACCAACGGCACCGGTGCCGGTGTGACTGACGTCCCCGAGCGTCCAGCAGGGCTGCCGGCCCAGCCGTCCGGGCCGACGACCTCCATCGCGGAATCGGCAGCGGTCGAACGGCCGGTCAGCGACGATGACAAGGCACGCAAGCGAGCCGAGTCGCAGGAGCGCGCCGCGCTGATGACGCAGCTATCTGCGGAGGCGAAGCTGAAGGTCGCCAAGAAGGAGCTGACCCTGGTCGAGGCGGTGACGGAAGCCAACCTTCCCCTTCCCGAATGGCTGCGGACGGGCGCGAGCGCGCCGGCGGCTGCACCCGTGGCGCCGGGCGAGGTCGAGATCAGCGCTTCCGGCGCGGATCCGCACACCCAGGATCAGCCGGACGAGCTGGCGGCACAGAAGGCGGAGTTGGCCGCAGAGGGCCCGGACCCGAAGGAGGCGAAGCGCGTCGAGGCGCAACGCAAGCTGGCGCTCATGCAGCGCCTGCCATCCGAGCTGAAGCTGCGTGTCGCCAAGCGCGAGATCAGCCTGGAGGACGCGGTGCGCGAAGCGGGCGTGGACCCGGAGGCATCGGTCCAGGACTGATGGCGACCCGGATTGCGCTCGACGGGGTAGGGGGCCAGGGCGTCCGGGTGATTGCCGGTGTGCTGGGCGCGCTGCTGGCCCGCATGGGCAAGCAGGTGACCGTGCTGTTCGACTACGACTCCAGCGTGCGCGGCTCCATGTCCGATGCCTTCGTGATCTTCGACGACGTGCCGATCGCCAACCCGGTGGTGGAAGAGGCGGACATTATGCTCAAGCTGGCCGACAAGGGCCATCTGCGCATTAGCGGTCGTAAGGTGGTCACCGACCTCGGCCTGGGGCGTCCCGGCGACGAGCAGATCCCGTTCGCGACGCTCGGCGAAGAACGGTTCGGCAAGGAACTCTTCGGCAACATGATTGCGCTCGGCCGGATCATGCGGTTGGCCGAGATCGAATTCCATGAGCCTTCCATACGCGAGTCGCTGCCGCGCCGTTTCACCGACGAGAACCTGGCGGCCATCCGCTTCGGTTACGAGCTGACGGACGAGGAGATCGTGAGGCTGGCAGCAGCCGCGCCTCCCAGCCGCTTCGAGATGAATGACGCCGCCACCGCACCCGAGCACCGCCAGACCGGGATCGCCACCAGCGGCCAGATGGCCGTGGCCCCCGATGCCGGAGAGAGTGGCTGAGGAGAGAGTGGCTGAGTCTTGCGGAGGCGCACACGGCCGCAGGCTCTCGGAACAGGTCACGGATACCTGCCTCGATGAATGAGGACGGCCAATGTTGCAGGCGACCCTGAACGGTCCACTGACGAAGGCGGACCATCCCGCCGTCCCGACGACGCTCGGCGAGCTCATCGACGATGCGCGGCATTGCGCTCGTGCCGGTGCCGAGTGCTTTCACGTTCATCCGCGCGACGAGAATGGTCGAGAGCAGCTGACCGCGAACGTGGTCGACCACGTAGCCCGCGCCGTACGCGATGCGTGCGGCGTCCCAGTGGGCGTCACGACGGGGGCGTGGATCGAACCCGATATCGAGCGCCGCGTCGCGTCAGTGCGCAGCTGGACAACGCCCGACTACGCCACCGTGAACCTCTCCGAGCCGGGGTCGGACGAGGTCATGCAGGCACTCCTCGACGCAGGCATCGGGATCGAGGCCGGGATCTGGACGGTTGAGGACGTCCATCGGCTTGCCGCGACCGGGCTGGCTGGGGCAGTCCTGCGAGTCTGCATTGAGCCGGTGGACGTGGAAGCCACCGGCGCGGTCGCCTTCGTCGACGAGATTCACCGCGTGCTCGACCGATACGAAATCGGCGCGCCGCGACTCCAGCATGGAGATGGGGACGCAACATGGGTCCTTCTCACCGATGCCGTCCGGAGGGGCCTCTCGACCCGGATTGGCCTCGAGGACACGATCTATCTTCCTGACGGAGCGCCGGCCGCCGGGAACGAAGCGCTTGTGGCCGCGGCGATGGCACTCATCTCGGGCCGTGAGGCGCGCTCGTCTCGAAGCGCACCCTAGGTACCGAATCGTGCTCACGCGTTCGCCTCGCCCAGCTCCACGAGCCGCCCATCGAGGACCGAGGCCTCCACTTCAGTCAATGGACGCATTGGAGCGCGCATGTCAGGCGCCACCGGCACGCCGCGCCGCGCGAGCACATGTTTGGCCGATGCGATGAACGGCTGCGCCTCCATGGCGTTGCGCAGCGCGGTCAGCCGGGCCTCGGCCGGTCCGTCCGGCTGGTCGAGCGCCGCTCGGACCACGTCCGGGAAGGCGGCCGCCAGGCCGGACACTGCACCCACGGCTCCACGTGCCATCGCCGCCGGGAGCAGGGGTTCCGACCCAATCAGCACGGGCAGGCCCAGCTCCAGGTAGGGGGCCGCGCGCTCGAGCGGCGCCTCGCTGACCTTCAGGCCGGCGAGGTTCGGTGCCTGGTCGCGCACCCGCTCCACGACCTGAGGGCTGACCGCGTACCCGCTCCGCGCGGCGAAGGCGTAGATGAAAAAGGGCAATGGCTGGCAGGCGTTGGCGGCGGCGACGAAATGGGCCGCGAGCGCACTGTCGTCGAGCGGGAAGTAGGGCGGCGGAATGACCGCCACTCCATCGGCCCCGATCTCCGCGGCATGCCTCGCCAGCTCGGCCGTGTCGTGCGTCGACTGGGCGCCGGCATGCACGATCAGCCGGCCGCGGACGGCGGCACGGAATGCGACCGCCACCTGCAGGCGCTCATCCACTGACAGCAGGACGCCCTCGCCGGTCGTGCCGCAGGCAAAGACACCATCCGCCCCGTGCTGGGCCAGGAAGGCAACCATCGGCCAGATGGCATCGGTGTCCAGTTGGTCGCCGTGATCGGACAGCGGTGTGACGGCGGCCACGATCAGCGGTGGCCGATTGAACTGCCACGGGAGATTTGCCACGCGCGCAGGGTAGCTGCTCGTCTTGCCGTGGGTCGGACCGGACGCTAGGCTGCCCGCCACCATGACGATGGCCGCCGCGCGTCCGATGCTGGAACTGGGAACCATCCGCCGCGCGCCGAAGGTGCTGCTGCATGACCACCTGGATGGCGGCCTGCGGCCGCGTACGGTGATCGAGCTGGCAGCCGAGGCCGGCTACCGCGACCTGCCGACCACGGATCCAGATGAGCTGGCGCGCTGGTTCACCCTCGGCGCCGATCGCAAGTCGTTGGAGCTCTACCTCGAGGGATTTCGGCACACGGTCGGGGTGATGCAGACCGCGGACTCCATCGAGCGGGTCGCCGCCGAATGCATGGAGGACCTCGCGGCCGATGGGGTGGTCTACGCCGAGGTCCGGATGGCCCCAGAGCTGCTGACCGACGGCGGGCTGACGCTGGACGAGGCGGTCGAGGCGATCCTGGCCGGACTGCGTCGTGGCTCGGCCGGCCGCCCCATCACCGCCGGCCTGATCGTTACCGCCATGCGGCAGGCGGCCCGTTCGGTGGAGATCGCCGAGCTGGCCGTGCGCCATCGGGACGCCGGCGTGGTGGGCTTCGACATCGCCGGGCCGGAGGCGGGCTATCCGCCGACGCGGCACCTTGACGCCTTCCACCTCATCGCGCGCGAGAACTTTCACTTCACGATCCACGCCGGCGAGGGCTTCGGCATCCCCTCGATCTGGGAGGCGCTGCAGTGGTGCGGCGCCGAGCGGATGGGGCACGGAGTGCGGATCGTCGACGACATCATCTCGCGTCCCGACGGGCGCGTGGCGCTCGGTCGACTGGCGGCCTACGTACGCGACCGGCGCATCCCGCTCGAGATGTGCCCGACCTCGAACGTCCATACCGGAGCCGCCATCTCGATCGCCGAGCATCCGATCGACCTGCTGCGGCGCCTGCGCTTCCGGGTCACGGTCAACACCGACAACCGCCTGATGAGCGGCATCAGCCTGTCGAGCGAGTTCGCCACCCTGTCCGCCGCCCACGGTCTGAGTCTGGACGACATGGAGTGGCTGACGCTGAACGCCATGAAGAGCGCGTTCTGGCCGTTCGACGGGCGGCTGCGCATCATCAACGAGCAGGTCAAGCCGGGTTTCGCCCAGCTGCGGGCGGAGGCTACCGCTGCAGAGCTGGCGACCAGCTGACCTCGGCCATGCAGGTCCATCGGTGTATCCTCAGGCACGGCCGAACAACAGCCCCCGCGAGGGAGATTCGTCACATGACGTACGTCATCGTTGAGCCGTGTATCGGCGTCAAGGACGCTTCCTGTGTTGACGTCTGCCCGGTCGACTGCATCCACGCCACCGACGAGGACACGATGTTCTTCATCGATCCCGACGAGTGCATCGACTGCGGCGCCTGCGAGCCCGAGTGCCCGGTGACTGCGATCTTTGCCGAGGATGCCGTTCCGGACCAGTGGACCAACTACATCCAGATCAACGCCGACTACTTCACCAACAAGTAGCGTGGGCGCTCGTCTGATCGTGCTCTACAGCCAGCCGGAGGAACCGGAGCTGTTTGACGCTCACTATCGCGATGTCCACACGCCGATCGTGCGGCGCTATCCGCGGATCCGCGGCATTCGCCTCACCAAGGGTGCTGGCGTGGGCGGACGAGCCGCCCCGTACTACCTGGTCGCAGAGATGATGTTCGACAGCCGCGCCGACCTGGACGAGGCGCTCGCCTCCGATGAGGGCCAGCAGAGCGCGCGCGACCTGCGGAACTTCGCAACCGCGGGGGTAACCATGCTGATCGCCGATGACGAGGTCGCGACCGATGGCTGAGCAGGCCTCGCCGTCACCGGTCGAGCCGGCGACCCTGGACTTCAAGCGGATCCTCTACGCCAAGGACGCCGCCACCTCAGTGGCGACGGTCACCATCGACCGCGCCGATGTGCTCAATGCCTTCGACTTCCAGACGCTGCGCGAGCTGGCGCGTGCCTTCGAGGACGCCTCCTGGGACGACGCGGTTGCGGTGGTCGTGGTCTCCGGCGCAGGAGATCGGGCCTTCAGCACCGGCGCCGACCTCAACGAGCAGGCCACCTTCGGGGCCAGCAGCGGCCAGTACTGGCGCTGGATGGGTGCCTTCATCGAGATGCACGATCGGCTGCGCAATATCGGCAAGCCGACGATCGCGCGCATCAACGGCATCTGCGTGGGCGGCGGCAACGAGCTGCAGATGGCCTGCGACCTTTCGGTCCTGGTCGACGATGCGTACATCCGCCACGTTGGGCCGGAGCACGGTTCGGTTCCGGCCGGCGGCGCGACGCAATGGCTGCCGATCATGGTCGGCGAGCGGCGCGCGCGAGAGATCGTGATGCTGTGCGAGGAGATCACGCCCGCACAGGCGCTGGACTGGGGCCTAGTCAGCCGGGTCGTGCCGCGAGATGAGCTGGACGCGACGGTTGCCGCCCTGGCCGAAAAGCTGCGCCGCAAGCTGCCGGAAACGATGCGCTACACCAAGACCCAGCTGAACTGGTGGCGGGACCTGGTCTGGTCGCAGACCGTTACCCATGCCCGCGACTGGCTGGCGATCCACTCCGGATCGGACGAGACGCGGGAGGCGGTTGCCGCCTTCCACGCGAAGCGCGAGCCGAAATACGTGGAGCTGCGGACTGGCGCGGTGGTCACGTGCCCAACCTGTGGCGAGACCGGCCTGCCGCCGGGGTACGCGTACTGCGGCGCCTGCGGGGCCGCCTTGACGGCACTCGAGGAGGGCGTGCCGTGAGCGCGGCCGAGGCGGCCGACCCGGCCGAGGCGGCCGAGCCACTTGTCCTCGTCGAACGCCAGCCTGAGGGGCGCACGGCGCTGGTGCGCCTCAACCGGCCGAAGCAGCTCAATGCGCTGAACGCGCAGGTCATGGACGCCCTGTGCGACGCCCTCGAAGAGCTGGACCGTGATGAATCGGTCCGGGCCATCGTGGTCACCGGCAACGAGCGAGCGTTCGCCGCGGGCGCCGACATCGGTGAGATGGCTGGAGCCAGTGCGGTGGACATGCTGCGCTCCAATCGCATCGGGCAATGGGACCGTGTCCGGAAGATCGGGAAGCCGGTCATCGCGGCGGTCAACGGCTGGTGCCTGGGTGGAGGCTGTGAGCTGGCCATGACGCTGGACCTGATCATTGCCGGCGAGACCGCCCGCTTCGGCCAGCCGGAGATCAACATCGGCGTCATCCCCGGTGCCGGAGGGACCCAGCGACTGACGCGAGCGGTTGGGAAGAGTCGGGCCATGGAGATGATCCTGACCGGTGAGCCGATGCCGGCGACCGAAGCCCGCGACCGGGGGCTGGTGGCGCGGGTCCTACCTGACGAGCTCGTGGTGGAGGACGCCTTGGCCCTGGCGGCGCAGATTGCCAGCAAGGCACCGATCGCCCTGCGGCTGGCCAAGGAGGCCGTCAACGCGGCGTACGAGATGGGTCTGACCGATGCGCTGGCCCACGAGCGCCGGCTGTTCTATCTCCTATTCGCCTCGGAGGACCAGAAGGAAGGGATGGCCGCCTTCCTGGAGAAGCGGCCACCCGACTTCAAGGGGCGCTGACCGTCAGGATGGAGAACCCGGAGCGGGCGGTCGGCGGGATCGCGGTCCGCACGCCACCCGATGTCGAGCTCCGGCCGCTGGGACGCGACGATCTGCGCATGGCGGTGGCCATGGCCCGGGAGCTGCACGGCCACCCGCCTCTCGACGACGCGGAGGCATTCCGGTCCCGGCTAGCCGCGTTGATCAACAGCGTCGACGTTGCCCCGTTCCTGGCGGTCGAGGCCGGGCAGCCGGTCGGGTTGGGCATCCTCCAGTTCCGCCGCCGCCTCAACTTCGCGACATTCGAGGGCTGGGTGTCGGAGCTGTACGTCACTGAGGCCGCTCGAGGCCGCGGCATCGGTCGGGCGCTGCTAGGCGCGCTGGTCGCCGAGTGGCGGCTGCGCGGCAGCCACCGCCTGCAGGCCAACGTGCCGGACGGATCCGCTGCCGCCGCGTTGCTCCTCACCGTCGCAGGGTTCGAGGAGTGGATGCTCGACTTTCGTCTGCGCCCGATTCATGCGCCACCCGTCACGATGCCTGACGGCGTGTCCCTGCGGCCGGTGCGTGAGGACGACGAGGAGCCGGTCACGCGCCTGCTCGCCGAGTTCGGGGCCGCGCGCACGCCCGCTCCGGAGAGGGCGGAGGCGGTGCTGCGGACCTTTGCGGACCACCTTCGCCGGGTAGCGGATGGCTCCCTGGCGTCGACCGTTGCGGAGTTGGATGGTGAGCTGGTCGGCGTGTGCAGCCTGGAATGGCAGCAGCCGTTCTGGACCGATGAGACGCACACGTGGGTCGCGGATCTGCTGGTCACCGAGCACGCCAGAGGCTCAGGCATCGGCCGGGCACTGCTGGCCAGCGCGCTTCGGACCGCCGAGGATCGTGGTGCGGCCCAGGTCTCCCTCGAGACGGGGCACACGCGTTTGGCGGCCCACGGCCTGTATCGGTCCATGGGCTTCGCTGAGAGCGGGCGGACCTACCTGCTCCGCCAGCAGGCGACGAGCTGACCGCGCCTCAGGCGTCGCGCTCCCGCGGTTGCTGCACCCACCACTCGACGAATTCTCGAGCCCGGCCATCGGGAGCGAAGCGCACCAGCCACACGTTGGCATATGCGTCCGGCAGAGGATCGTCGGGTCGGGGGTCGTAGTAGGTCCAGCCTTCGATCACCGCCGTGTCACCCTCGACCGCCAGCACCTGATGCTCAAACTGCCAGCCGAACTTTGAGTCGCCCCGCTCGATCCAGTTCTGGACCACCGTGTCGCGGCCCTCCCACCGATTGGCATCGCGCGGCCATGGATGAGGTGAGTAGCTGACGTCCTCGGTGAACAGCGCCTCGATGTCAGACGGCGCGTCGCTCGCCCATGCCTTGCGGTAGGCATCGATCCAGCGCTCGACCCCCGCTCGATCCATTCGTCAGTCCTGGGTGCGATGGTGGCCGCGATCTTACCGGGCCGCCACACCGCTCGCTAGAATCGCCCCCATGGCCGACGATGTGCCCACCACGATCCGGCTGGAGGTCGCCGATGGCGTTGCGACGGTCACCCTCGACCGTCCAGATTCGCTCAACGCGTTGAACGCTGACATGCGGCGGGAGCTGCTGGCGGCGTTCAAGTCGATTGGCCGCGACGACCAGGTGCGCGCGGTGATCGTCACCGGCGAAGGTCGGGGGTTCTGCTCAGGCGCCGACCTGCGTGGCAGCTCTGGCGAGCGCGAGTTCCGCAGGGTGTTGGAGCGCGAGTACAACCCGCTGGTGCGCGCCATTCGCGATCTGCCGAAGCCGGTGATCGCCGCGGTGAACGGCGTCGCTGCCGGCGCCGGTGTCAGCCTGGCATTGGCCTGCGACCTGGTATACGCAGCCGAAGATGCACGCTTCATCCAGGCGTTCGTCAAGATCGGCCTGGTGCCGGACTCCGGGTCGACCCGCACGTTGGTGCGAGCCATGGGCCGCCACCGAGCCGCCCAGCTGATCTTCTCCGGTGAGCCGCTGTCGGCGAATGACGCGCAGGCCGTTGGGCTGGTCAACGCGGTGCTGCCGGGCGCCGAGCTGATAGGCGCGGCGCATCAGGCAGCTGTACGCCTGGCCGCCGGTCCGACGCGGGCGATCGCCTATGCCAAGCGGCTCATCAACGCCGCCGAGGACGCCGGATTGGAAGAGAGCCTTACGCTGGAGGCCGCGCTGCAGGAGCTGGCAGGCCGCAGCCAGGATCACGCGGAGGGGCTCGCGGCGTTCGCCGAAAAGCGCGAGCCACGCTTTGTCGGGCGCTGAGGCGGAGCGTCCGGTGGGGATTCAGCGGTTGGGCGTGCTGGGCGCGGGCACCATGGGCGCCGGCATCGCCCAGGTGGCGGCCGAAGCCGGCATGGAGGTCCTTCTGCATGACCCCGCCGCAGGCGCGGTCGAGCGCGCTCAGGCACGCATCGGCCAATTCCTGGAACGCAAGGTCGAGAAGGGGCAGCTGAGCGCAGCCGATCGCGACACGGCGATTGGCCATCTTCGGCCGCAGCCGTCAATCGAGAGCCTGACAGCGGCGGAACTGGTGGTGGAGGCGATCCCCGAAGAGCTCGACCTCAAACAGGAGGCTTTCCGGCGCCTGGATGCCGCCGCGGCGCCGGAGACGCTGCTGGCCACGAATACCAGCAGCCTGTCCGTGGCGCGCATCGCGTCGGCCGTGACGCGGCCGCAGCGAGTGCTGGGCATGCATTTCTTCAACCCGGTGCCGCTCATGGCGCTGGTGGAGGTGGTCGCCGGGCCGCTCTCCGATCCAGCCGCATGCGAACGTGTGGCTCTGCTTGCGACCCGGTTGGGCAAGACTCCCGTCTTCACCGCTGACACGCCCGGCTTCATCGTCAACCGAGTGGCGCGTCCGTTTTACCTCGAGGCGCTGCGCATCGTCGGTGAAGGCGCGGCGGGTGTGGCCGAGGTGGATGCCGCCATGCGTGGCATCGGCTTCCGGATGGGCCCGTTTGAGCTGATCGATGCCATAGGGCTGGACATCAACTTCGCGGTCAGCAAGAGCGTGTACGAACAGCTCTTCTTCGACCCACGCTACCGGCCGCACCCGCTGCAGCGCATGCTCGTCGATGCCGGCAGGCTGGGCCGCAAGGCGGGCGGGGGTTTCTACGAGTATGGGACCGATGGAACGCGTGGAGCGGTTTGGCCCGGCGTCGAGCGTCGGCCGGCCGGGCCGCGGGTCGATCGGCTCAGCGAGCAGCTGATCGAGGCCCGCGTGCTGGCGACCATCGTGAACGAGGCGGCGTCGGCGGCGGCCGAAGCGGTGGCCGAGCCGGAGGCCATCGACACCGCCATGCGACTGGGGACCAACTACCCATCCGGGCCGCTGGAGTGGGGTGAACGGATCGGTCTCGATCACGTGATCCACACGCTCGACGCCCTGCATGCACAGGTGCCGGACGGTCGTTATCGGGCGGTGCCTCTGCTGCGGCAGCTCGCCGAGCGTGGGGGCAGCTTCTTCAGCGACGGCGCGTGATCGAGCTGCTGCCCGACCGATATCGGGCTGTCGTGTTCGACATGGACGGCCTGCTGCTGGACACCGAGCTGCTCTGGCACAAGGCCGAGCAGGAGCTATTTGCGCGGCACGGGGCCGAGTTCACGTGGGACGACAAGATGGCGGTCATCGGCTCCAGCTTCGAATTTACCGCCGGCTACTTCGCCGATCGCCTGGGCCGTCCAGGCGATGAAGGTGCGGCGCTGGTGGCCGAGATGGCGGAGCTGATGCACGGCCATCTGCGGGAGCAGGTCAATGGGCGCCCCGGAGCGGTGGAGCTGGTCGAACGCCTGCGGGGTCGAACGCGGCTCGGCCTGGCCTCCAACTCGCCGCGGCAGCTGGTCGACACCGCGCTGGCGACCGCAAGGATCGGCGACGCGTTCGACGCGATCGTGACCTCTGATGATGTCGAGCGTTCAAAACCAGCGCCGGATCTATACCTGCTCGCCTGTGAGCGGCTGGGCGTGGCGCCCGCCGACGCGCTGGCGCTGGAGGACTCGCCCAGCGGTATCGCCGCCGCAAAGGCTGCCGGGCTGACCTGCATTGCTGTGCCGCAATTCGCGGAGACTGATGTGTCGGCGGCCGATCGGGTGATCGACTCACTGGAGGAACTGCTCGCCGAGACCTAGGGGCGCGCGCCGATCCGTCTGATCCGTCTGATCCGTCTGATCCGTCTGATCCGTAGGATCCGTCTGATCCGTCTGATCCGTAGGATCCGTCGGATATGACTCCGCAGTCGTAATAACGACGCGTTCCAGGCACATTCACGCCTTCACATGACCGAGTTGTCATGACGAGCGCACAATCCAGCCGATATTGGTCGTCCTTAAGACAACCGGGTCATATCCGGGCCGTGGTGACAGCCAGGACCGTGGCTGCGGTACGCGCCCTTCTGCTCATTCGGGCTAATCTTCATCCATGTGCCGATCGATCAAGACTCTCCGGACGCTCGACGTCCCAGCTGATGACGACGAGGTTCGGGCGGCCGCGCTGCAGTACGTGCGCAAGGTGAGCGGCTACCGCAAGCCGTCACCCGCCAACGAGCACGCCTTCAACCACGCCGTCGAAGACGTCGCTGCAGCGTCGCGGCGGCTCCTCGACGCGGTGACGGCCACGCACCCCGCCCGTCGCGCCAGCTAGGCACTCGCTCGTCCGATCTCCGCTTCGTCGCTCATGGCTGCCGACGACCGAGGCGGAACGCGAGGAGGGTCAGGATGACGGTGCCGAGCATGAGCATCACGGCCATTGCGATCAGGCTAGGGAGCCGATGCGCAAACCGCAGCTGCCCGTACAGGAACACCGGAAAGGTCAGGTCTCTGCCGGCCAGGAAGAGGGCGATCGCCACCTCATCGAACGAAACGATGAAGCAGGTCAGCCAGGCGGAGAAGAGTGTTGGGCCGATCAGCGGGAGGACCACCCTCCGCAGTGTGACGCCGTAGGTGGCGCCCAGGTCCATGGCGGCGTCTTCGAGCGCCGGGTCGATGCCGCTCATCCGGGCCAGCAGGATCAGGGTGGCGAATGGCAGGGCGATGATCGAGTGGCCGGCCGCGATGGTGAGCAATGAGCGCGGCACGTCCAGGAACGAGAGAAGCAGGAAGAGCGAGACGCCGAGCACGATGAACGGCACGATCAGCGGGAGCACAGCCAGCCCCAGCAGCGGCAGCCGGCCGCGGAATCGGAACCTGGCGAATGCCACGCTGACCGCCAGCCCGAGTCCGGTGGCTATGGTCGCGGAGGCGATGCCGACGACCGCGCTATTGCGTGCCGCCTCGAGCAGGGCGGCATCGCCGAAGACCTCCCAGTACCCGTCGAGCGTCAGCTCGCCAAGCGGGAAGACGAGCACCGAGTTGCGGCCGAGGGAGAAGAGGAAGAGGAGCGCGATCGGGAAGTAGAGCAGCGCCAGGATCAATGCAAAGACGGGGCCCAGGGGGACGCGCGTGCGCCCGATGCCGATAGCGCTGTGCCGGCTCATGCGGTCAGCCGTCGCAGGTCGACCAGCCGCGTGGCGATCAGCACCAGTACCACGGTCAGGGTCAGCATGATCACGGCCGCCGCCGAGCCGGCCGCCCAACTCGCAGCGCGGCCGAAGAAGTCCTGGATCAGCTGGCCATACATGTACGTCTCGCTGCCGCCGACCAGGCGCGGGGTCACGTACTCCCCCACGGTGGGGATGAAGACCATGAAGAAGGCGGCCAAGGCGCCAGGCAGGCTGAGCGGGACCGTCACGCGCAAGAACCGCGTCCACGGGCCTGCGCCGAGGTCGGCCGCGGCCTCCAGCTGACGCCGGTCGATACGCCCCATCGCCGCGTAGATCGGCAGGGCGGCGAACGGGATCCAGACGTAGACCAAGGTGACGACCACTGCCGCCCTGGAGTAGATGAGCAGGTCAAGCGGCTCGTCCGTCAGGTGCAGCCACTGCAGCGCCGAGTTGATGGCGCCCTCCCCACCCAGCATCAGTCGCCACGCCATGATCCGCAGCAGGAAGCTGACCGCGGCCGGGATCAGCAGCAGGAGCAGGAAGAGCGTCGCCCGCGACCCGGCCCTGAAAGCCAGGAAATAAGCGATCGGATACGCGAGCATCGTGGCGGAGACGGCCACGATGAGCGCCATCAGGGCCGAGATACCGAGCGTGCGCAGATACGCCGGCGTCTCCAGGATGCGCTGGTACTGGATCAGCGTGGGAGTCCAGGGATCGCCGAAGTCGAGTGGCCCGGGCTCCGGGCGGAAGCTGATGATGACGATGAACAGGACCGGGGCAACCAAGAAGACGGCAAGCCAGACGTACGGTGGCAGGGCCAGGAATCCGAGGAATCCGCGACGGCCAAGCATCCTCTCTGGCTCGCCTTGCTTCTCAGCGCGAGGAGAGGCTGCCCGTTACTCGGCCTTCACCCGCGTCCACATCGCCGTCCACGCGTCGCGCTGCTCAGCTGTGACCAGTGGCGTGAAGTTCGTGGTCTCGAGGATGCCGGGATCGTCGATGCCGAACGCTTCGATCAGGATCGGGTCTTCCACGGCTGCCATGACGTCCGCATTCGCGCAGCCGTAGTAGAACAGCGTCACCGCGTTGCTGCAGGTCAGCTCAGCAAGCTTGTCGTCGAGAAACTCGAGCGCCAGCTCAGGACTGTCGCTCTGAGCGCTGATGCCGTAGAGCCCCACCCACGAGTTGCGCCCCTCCTTCGGGTTGGCATATGCGACTGGCGTTCCCTTGTACAGGGCTGTGGCGTAGCAGCCCTGCCAGGCATACGCGACCCAGATGTCGCCGCTGATCACCTCGGGGCACAGGTTGTCGTACTCCGAGTCCCAGTAGTGCAGGTTGAGCGGCTTCTGCTCGATCCAGTCGGCCTCGATCTGGGTCAGCTGCTCATCGGTGATCGCCGTCTCGTCCCAGCCGTTGATATAGGACGACGTCGTGACCGCCGCCGGACCGTCATCCCACATCGCAATGTGGTCGGCGTAGTCGGCGTTGAACAAGGCGTCCCAGCTCTTCACCTCAGGCACCTTCTCGGTGTTGTACAGGATCGAGGTGAAGCCCCAATCCCACGGGAGGTAGTACTGCTTGCCGTTGACCTGGCCGAGGGCCTTCATGGCTTCCGGGACCTTGTCCCAGTTGGTCAGCTTGCTGGTGTCAATCTCGCGCACCAGCCCCTCGTCTACGTAGAACTGCTGCCAGCCGGTGTAGAAGTGGAAGATGTCGGCCCCACCGTCCGCCTGCATCCTCGCCAGGATATCGGCATCGTTGGCACCGATCTCGAACTCGACCGACGTGCTCGGGTTTGCCGCAGCGAAGTCGGCGAAGAAATCCTCGGCTTCGTAGCCGTCCCACTCGAGTACCAGCAGCTCATCCGGCTCGGGCTGCGCAGATTGGCTCTCGCTGCCACCGGTCGTGCCCGACCCGCCAGTACAGGCCGCCGTCACCAGGGTCAGGATCGCCAGCGGGGCCAGCCAGCGGCCCAGGGATCGGTACTGGATGCTCATGCTCGGATCGAACCTCCACCACTCGTGCTATTCAGGCCACGCCTGAAGCAATACTGCAGGACCGATGGTATGGCCGCACCGCGGCCGGGGTCAATCATCGGCGGCGACCGCCGGGATTTCGAGACTCGCCTCAGACAGGGGACCGGACCCAAGGCGATAGCCCAGCAACCTCGGGATGAAGGCCATTATGCGCACCGCCGCCGACGGCCGGCGCCCTGCGTCCTCGGCCTCGTCGCGGCGCACGAGAGCCTCGCGCACCAGGCGCACTCCGGCGAAGCGAATCGGCTCGGGAGGGAAGCGGCGCACCCTGCGGTTGATGAGTGGCAGCTTCGCCAGCTCGCCGGCAGGCTCGTCGACCAGCGCGGCCAGCACGCGTCCGGCGAAATGCGCCGGACCCACCCCATTGCCAGAGAAGCCATGTGCGAAGTGGACTCGACCGCCATGGCGTGAACCGATCATGGGCAGTCGGTCGGGGCTGATGTCGATCGGTCCACCCCAGGCATCGGCCAGGCCGACATCGGCCAGGCTGGGGAAGAAGCGGCGCAGGGCGGCCTGCGCTCGACCCTCGGCTCGTGGGTCGCTGTCGTAGCGGCCATCGACACGCCCGCCGAAGCCGGCGGCACCCACGCCGGCTCCGAACGCGATGCGGCCGTCCGGGGTGGTCCGGAAGTAGTGCACCGTGAAGCGGGAATCGGCGATCGCCTCGCCGCCGGTCCATCCCAGCTCAGCCAGGCGGCCCGGCACCGGCTCGGTGAGCACGATGTGGCTGCCCCAGGCAAGCAGGGTGGTGGAGAATTCGCTCCATCCCGCTGCCCAGGCGTTCATGGCGAGCACTACCTGCTCGGCGCGGATCGCACCGCTCGTCGTGTCGAGCAGGACCGGCGCACCTGCACGCAGACGCGTGGCGCGAGTCCGTTCACGAATGGTGACTCCCGCTTCCAGCAGGGCCTGGCGCAGCCCGCGTGCCAGCCGAGCGGGCTGGATGGTGGCTCCGTTTGCCATCAGCGCCCCGCCGCGCATGGTCGGAGACGCGCAGCGCGCCTGGACCTCGGCCGGGCTCAGCTCGCGGTACTGCTCCGGCACGCCCAGAGCTGCGCACGTCTGGACCGCCGGGTGCCACTCGCCGTCCTGCGCCGTCGAGGCGCTGACCCGCATGTATCCACCGTGCCGATACCAGGCGTCAACGCCGTACTCATGGCACCACTCCCCGATGCCGCCCACACCGTCGTCAACGAGCCGCGCCATGTGCAGCGCCGGCTCAGGCCCGAACCGCTCGACCAGGTAGGGGAGCTGGTCCCACCAGCCATGCACGAATCCACCATTCCGCCCGCTCGGTCCGCCGCCGCAGATCCCCTGCTCGATGATCACGATCCGTGCCCCGGGCTGCCGCTGCCGCAGCCACCAGGCGGTCCACAGGCCGGTGTAGCCCCCGCCGACGACGGCGACGTCGAAGGCCCCCTCCTCTGCAACGAGCGGGACCGGAGTCGCGTCAGCCGATTCCAATGCCAGCGCGTCGCGCAGCCACCAACCGACTGCCTTCGCGGGATCCTCGCGCACGGCCCCGGCCCTTCTTAAGCGCTACTTAAGGTGCGCCGGATGCTACTAGAATCGGAGCATGGCCGTCGAGGACATTCTCATCGGTCGCAGCCTGCGCGAGGTGCGGCGCAGGCGCGGCATGACGCTCCGCGCCGTCGCCGGTGAGGCGGGCGTGACGGAGAGCTTCCTGTCCCAGGTGGAGCGCGACATCGCCAGCCCTTCGATCGCCACGCTGCGGCGGATCGCGGTTGCGCTCGGCACCACCATCGGCACCCTGCTCGACAGTGCCGGGCCGCATGCCCAGCTGGTGCGACGGGCCGATCGGCGCGTTGTGGGCTACGCGGGGCTCGGCGCGCGCGACGAGTTCCTGACCGATGGTCCCAATGCGCGCCTCCAGGTGATCGAGTCCGTCATCGAACCCGGAGGCGGGACGGGCCCGGACGCCTACGCCCATGAGTCCGATGAGGAATGCCTGATCGTGCTGGAGGGCTGCCTGGACCTATGGGTCGGCGACGAGACGTATCGGCTCGAGGCCGGCGACGCCATTCGCTACCCAAGCCGTGTCGCACACCGCAACCAGAATCCCGGGCCTGGCTCGGCTCGACTCATGTTCGTGTTGACCCCGCCTTCGTTCTAGGCCATCTGTATGGTTTAGGCCATCCGTATGCAGGCGTGGAACGGCATGACCATTCAGTTCGCGGCCATCCTGCTTCTCGCCCAGCTGTGGTGGGCGTTCATCCTCCGCGGGGTGCTGGGGATCGTTTCGGCGTCGCCGTGATCCTTTTCCCCGGAATCGGCCTGGTCGTTGTCGTGGCGCTCTTCGCGGCCTGGGCGCTGATCGGGGGAGTCTCGTCGCTCGTAGGCGCCTGGCGATCTCGCGGCCAGAAAGACTGGTGGGTCGGAGTCCTGGAGGGATTGGCCGGCATCGTCGCCGGCATCGTGGCCATCCTGCTGCCTGCCGCCGCCGCGCTGGCGCTCCTGTTCGTGGTCGCCGCCTGGGCCATCGTCACCGGCGTGCTGCAGATCTGGATGGCCATTCGGTTGCGCGAGCAGATCAGCGGCGAGCTGTGGATGGGCCTGTCGGGGGTCATCGCCATCCTGTTCGGGCTGCTCCTGATCATCTCCCCGGGGACCGGCATCCTGTCGGTCCTCGTGCTGGTGGGGCTCTTCTCGATTCTGATGGGAATCGCGATGGTGCTGCTCGGCTGGAGGTTGCGGAGCATTTACGCACAGGCACGACGGCAGAACGAATACGTCGAACGCGGGCTTCCCGGATAGCGGTGCTAGGATCGGGCTCGATGAGGACCGATCCAGCCCATATCCCGGTGGTGGTCGACGGTCTGCGCACGCCGTTCGGGCGCTACAACGGAGTCCTGCGCGAGGTACGGCCCGATGACCTGGCTGCCCACGTCATCCGCGCGCTGCTCGATCGCACCGGTGTCGAGGCCGGCGCGGTGGACGACGTGATCCTGGGCGCCGCAAACCAGGCCGGCGAGGACAATCGCAATGTCGGCCGCATGGCCGCCTTGCTGGCTGGTATGCCGGTGGAGGTGCCCGGATCGACCGTCAACCGGCTTTGCGGCTCCGGCATGAACGCGGTGATCAGCGCCGCCCACGCGGTGATCGCCGGCGATGGTTCGTTGTTCGTGGCCGGCGGTGTCGAGTCGATGACTCGTGCTCCCTTCGTGATGGCGAAGCCGTCTGCCGCCTTTCCACGCGGCGAGCAGACCCTCTTCGACACCACGCTCGGTTGGCGATTCACCAACCCGCGCCTGGCCGATGCCTACTACCCGTATTCGATGGGCGAAACGGCCGAGAACGTGGCCGAGCGCTGTGGCGTGAGCCGGGAGGAGCAGGATGCGTTTGCCCTCGAGTCGCAGCGCCGCTGGAGCGCCGCGCAGGAAGCGGGCCGCTTTGCCGACGAGGTGGTACCGATCCCGGCGCCCGGTCCGAAGCGCGGCGAGCTTGTCGAGGTGGTTGTCGACGAGCATCCGCGGCCGGACACCACGCTCGAGCAGCTGGCCAGGCTGAAGCCGGCCTTCCGGCACGACGACACGGGATCCGTCACCGCCGGCAACTCATCGGGCATCAACGACGGGGCCGCCGCGCTGCTGGTCACCTCCGAAGCCCGGGCTCGGGAGCTTGGCCTGCGGCCGATGATCCGGATGCTCGCCTCGGCGGTCGCCGGCGTCGATCCCGCGACCATGGGCCTGGGTCCGATCCCTGCCTCGCGCATTGCGCTGGAGCGTGCCGGCGTGTCAGTCACGGACCTTGACCTCGTGGAGCTGAACGAGGCGTTCGCCGCCCAGGCGATTCCGGTCATGCGCGAGCTTGGCCTGGATGGGGAGAAGGTCAACGTCAACGGCGGTGCGATTGCCCTCGGCCATCCGCTGGGCGCCTCGGGCGCCAGGCTGGTCGCCACCCTGGCACACGAGATGCGGCGACGCGGAGCGCGGCGTGGGCTTGCCACCATGTGCATCGGGGTCGGGCAGGGGATCGCATCGGTGTGGGAGGCAGTCGAGTAGGCGTGCCCGAGCCGATTGAGCGCGCCATCGTGGTGAACGGCGAGGCGACCGTGCGCCGTGTGCCGGACCTGGCGGTCGTGTCGCTGGCGGTCACGGTGAGTGGAAAGCAGCCCGGACCGGCTCGCGATGAGGCCAACCGGCGCGCATCGGCCATCCTTGGTCACCTGCGTGAGCTCGGCCTGCCGGAGGCCGACGTGCAGGCGCCGTCACTCGTCGTCCATCCGACCTATGACTACGGTCGCGGCAGCCCGAGGCTCACCGGTTACGAGGCCTCTCGGCCGATGACGCTGCGCATTCGCGATGTCGAGCTGCTGGGCCCGGTCCTGGACGGACTGGTCGATGACGGGGCGACGCGGGTGCAGGGGACCGCCATGGAGCTGGCGGAGCCGGAAGCAGCCACCCGCGAGGCGCTCGGCCTGGCAATGGCCGTGGCACGTTCGCGGGCGGAGGCGCTGGCTGCCGCTGCCGGCGTGTCACTGGGCGCGCCGCTGCGCGTCGAGGAGGGCGGGAGCGGATCAGGGCCAATCCGCCCTGTCGGAATGATGCGCATGGCAGCCGTCCAGGAAGCCGCCCCAACAGAGGTCGCGGCGGGGGAGATCGAGGTCACCGCCCAGGTACGGGTCTGGTTCGCAATCGGCTGAACCAGGTTTGTCGGGTCGCCCGGGCGAGGTCGCCTACCGCTCGTCGGCGGCCCAACCTGACCAGCCGGTGACGTCGATGATCACGGCTGTCGCGAACGTCTGGGTCGTCCGGTACTGCGCGTACTTGGCGGTGAGCAGCCTGGTGGCTGCCTCGTGCTCAGGGCCTGCCTCGATTACGCGGGCGTGCCCATCGGCGCGAACCCACCACAACTGGCTCCAATCGTCGTCATAACAGTCGACCAGGACCGATACCTCCGGGTTGGCGCGGACGTTGCGCAGGCGCTGGAGATCGGACGAACGTTTCGGCTTTTCATCCACGACCATGGAGATCCGGTCGCCGTCGAGCGCAAAGACGACCGGCACGATGTGTGGCCGACCATCGGGCCGGACAGTTGCCAGCCGTGCGATGTGCGCCGCACCGAATCTGCGCCGCGCTTCGGCGAGCGGAAGCGTCGGCATCGGTCCTACGCCAGGCGCAGCTTCGGCAGCACCTTCTCGCCGAACGTTGAGATGAATTCGGCCTGGTTGCGGCCGACGTTGTGCAGGTAGATGCCGTCGAAGCCCATGTCGACGTAGTTCTGCAGCGTGGCCACGTGCTCCTCGAGGTCGGCGCTGATCAGCATTCGGTTCTTGAAGCTCGCCAGGTTCACGAGCTTGGCCATGGCCTCGAAGTCCTCGGGATTGCGGACGTCCTGCTTCGGGAATGGCATACCACCGTTCGGCCACTCACGGACGGCCTGCTCCTCGGCAGCCGGCTGGGTGGGCGCCCATGAGACATGCACCTGCAGCTGGGTCTTCATGGCCGATGCGTCCTTGCCCGCCTCCAGCGCGCCCTCGCGGAATTTATCCCATAGCATCGCGATCTTCTCGTCGGCGGCACCCACGGTGATGATCCCGTCGGCGTACTTGCCGGTTCGCTTCGCGTTGAGCGGGCCGGCCGTGGCCACGTAGATCGGCACCGGCTGCTCGGGCAGCGTGTAGAGGCGTGCCGACTCAAGGGTGAAGTACTCGCCGTCGTGCTTGACCACCTTGCCGCTGAACAGCTTCGAGATGAGCTCGATCGCCTCGAACATCATCGCGCTGCGAATGCCGACCTCCGGCCACTCGCCGCCGATGACGTGCTCGTTCAGCGCCTCTCCCGCTCCCAGGCCAAGCCAGAAGCGGCCCGGATACATCGCCCCCAGCGTGGCCGCCGCGTGGGCGATCACCGCGGGGTGGTAACGAAAACCGGGGCAGGTGACCGCCGTGCCGAAAGGCAGCGTCGTGCGCTGGCCCAGGGCACCCATGAAGCTCCAGGCGAATGCCGCCTGGCCCTGCTGCGGAGTCCACGGGTGGAAGTGCTCGCTGACCTGGAACCCCGCGTCGAACCCCGCCGCCTCGGCCTGCTCGGCCCAGTCGAGCAGCTCGGTGGGATGGAACTGCTCGAGCATGCAGGCGTAGCCAATCTTCGTCATATGCCAAGCGTACATCGGCGCACCGGATGGCTCCGCTGGACGCATGATTCACCGGTGCATCTGGACCGATACGAGAGCGTCGAACGTTTCCTGTCGCGCGCCGGCCCGTTCCTGGCGGCCCGCGAGGCCGAGCACAACCTGCTGCTGGGCATCAGCTCGTCGCTGCAGCGCGACCCGCAGGCGTATGAGGCGCCGCCCTACCTGGCCACGGTGAGCGAAGGGAACCAGGTCGTGGCCGCCGTCCTCCGAACCCCGCCCTTCAACATGGTCCTGTCCGAGATGGATAAACCGGCGGCGCTGCAGCCCGTGCTCGACGACCTGCGCGGCCGGCCGCTCCCCGGGGTGGTTGGGCCGCCTGCGGCGGTGCGTGGCTTCGCCGACGGATGGGTGGCAATGGTCGGTGGCGCGTGGGAAGTGGTGCTGAAGGAGCGCATCTTCCAGCTGACGGATGTCATCGCGCCACGTCCGGCGGACGGCACGCCGCGCCTGGCGATCCACGGCGACCGATCGCTCATCGAGGAGTGGTTGGTGGCATTCGGGTCGGAGGCGCTGAACGACGTCGACTCGGAGCGTATCCGGCTCGGGCTTGACGACTGGGAGCGCGGTGGTGGCCGCCGCTTCTGGCTGTGGGAGGCGGCCGGACGTCCGGTTTCGATGGTCGCTGCCTGGGGCGAGACGCCGAACGGCATCCGCATCGGCCCCGTCTATACCCCACCCTCCGACCGCGGGAACGGGTTCGCGAGCAACCTGACCGCCTGGGTCAGCCGCGCCATGTTGAAAGAGGGGAGGCGGTTCTGCTTCCTCTACACGGACCTGGCCAACCCGACCTCGAACAAGATCTATCAGGCGATCGGCTACGTGCCGATCAGTGACGCACTGATGGTGGCCTTCACGCCGTGAGAGGTGCGCCCCGACGGGGTGAGGCTAGCCCGCTGGCGGGTCCCAGGCTCGCCGCCGGTCGATGGCCAGCCAATCACCGCGCAGGATGGACATCAGGTGCACGTCATGGTGCTGGCCGCGGTGAAAGCGGGCGTGCCTCAGGATCGCATCGGTCTGGAAGCCGGCCTTCTCGTACGAGCGCTTCGCCCGCGGGTTGAAGTCGAAGACGTGCAGGTAGACGCGCTCCAGCCGGATCTCGCCGAACGCGAAGTCGACCAGGCAGTTGAGCGCGTCGGTGCCGTACCCGCGGCTCTGGTAGGCCTTGTCGGTGATCACGATCGACATTTCGGCGCCGCCGTTCTCGCGGTCCACGTTGCGGAGCGTGGTGTTGCCGATCCGCCGATCATCCGCCAGCAGGCAGATTGAGAAGGAATACACGGACTGGCCCTGCGCGAAGATCTTGTGCTTCGCGAATTGCTCGCCGCCCTCGGCGCTGACCGGCATCTTGAGTCCCAGCAAGTGGCCGGTCTCGGCGTCGCTGACCGCTGGCGCGTCGCTGACGAAGTCCGCCTTCTCGGCGGCGCGCAGCCAGACGCGCTCACCGCGCAGCATGGGGAGTAACTCGGCTGTCGCCTCTGCCTCGGACATGGCCCGCATCATACCGATGCCCAGGTGCCTAGGCCGCGCCGTCAGCCCTTGCCGCCTGTGGCCGATGTAACTCCGCCAAGACCGCCGCAACGATTGCGAGCAGCAGCCCTCCGTACAGACCGGTGAGGTGGTAGACCGTGGCCGTCAGGCCAAGGTACGTAACCTCTGCTGAGGGTGGTGGCAGAGAGCAAGCGCACATCGCCTGATACATCACCAGCAGGACGCTGATCCAGATCGCCGCCAGCAGCCAGAGCGCGACAATCGTCCAGGCGAGTCGGCGGCGTGGTCCAGAGAACGAGGCACCGACCGCCCACCACTGAATGCCGGCTGCCACGGTCAGGCCAACGAAGAACGGAGCGATATCGGAGTCGCGGTCCATGAACGCCACGACCGTCGCCATCGCGGCGAGCAGCGTGGCAGCCGCGGCGACGATGCGCGGTGCGCTCATCAGCGGGCGCCGCTCATCCATCCAGGAAGGGGGTCCTGCGTGCATAGATCAGGAGCGACTGGAGAGGTCTCACGGGGTGATTATCCACACCGCCGGTTCACCGGCGGGAGTGAATGCCACGGCGCGGGCCTTTCTCATCGCGTCCGAGCCGACCGCGATCTCCAGCTCGGCGAGGGTCAGCGCCAGAACGTTGCCATCGAGCGGGAATGTGATCAGCTGCCTGCCAGGGGGAAAGACCCGCGGCGGGGCGGCGGAGTCCAGGAAGCGGACCACGCCGGCGCTGTACGCGTCCAGGATGACGACGTCCTCGCTGCGTGCGGCGTCGGCCATGGCGACCAGGTCGTAGCCATAGGCTTGGTAGCGATCGGCGACCGGCCGCGACAGGTAAGCCTGGCCGCTGCCCACGGCCAGCGCCAACAGCCCGACGGCGGCGCCAGACATCACGACGCGCGTGGCCCGGCGCCCCCAACGTCGGCCTGCCTGCTCGCTGAGCTCGGCTACACCCAGGCCGATGGTCACCGCCAGCGGCGCGACCAGGCCCAGCGATCGCAGGAAATGCGGCGCCTCTCCCTCGGTGGCCAGCAAAGGTGGAAGCAAGAAGACAGGCAGGCTCCACAGCACCAGGGCGTGGGCGGGGTCGTGCCGCCGCCTCCAGAGCCGGAATACGCCCACCAGTGCGACCGCGAAGAGCGGCCAGCCGAGCAGCGGTAGGGCGTCCACGTCATGCCGCGCGTTGGGGTCGCCAAGGAACGCGAACATGCCGAAGGTGCGAAGCCAATGCCCGGGCAGATTTATGTGCTGATCGACCGCAAGGCTGACGCCAACGGCCCGCCCGAAATAGCTCGCTGGGTCCGAGATCGCGTACGCGATCATCGGGGCTCCCACGAAGAGGAAGCTCAGGGTCAGGACCATGAAGGTCGGTCGAAGGCGAAGGTAGGCCGGGCGATTGACCCGGCTGAGCCAAGCGAGCCATATGACCAGAAGCAGCGGAATCAGCTTCAACGGCTGATAGGTGTACAGCGCAGCGACCGCGGTACCTGCGCCGGCCAGTACCGCGCTGATCCTTGTCGGTCGCTCCTGCCAGGCCAGCACCGCGGCTAGCGAGAGAGCGCCGAACAGCGGCACCAGCGTGTTGCGCATACCGTCCCGGCTGACGCTCATGAGCCACAGCGATCCGGCAGCCCACGCCGCGGCGGCCAGGCCTGCGACCACGCCAAATCGCCTTGCCAGCAGCCACACGGCCAGCACAGCGACGACGCCGATCCCGGCTGCCACGGAACGAAGGACAAGTACCGACTCGCCGAACAGCCTGAAGCCGGCCGCGACAAGGTAAGCGAAGAGCGCCTCGCGACCGCCACCATCGGCAAAGAAGACAGGATGGTAGCCAGGCTCGTGAAGCAGCCGCTGAGCGCTGAGTGCCTCGGCGGCCTCGTCGACGAAGAGGCCACCGGGATTGACGGCCAGGTCGGCGAAGCGGAGCACGGCAGCCGCCACCACGATCGCGCCCAGGACGGTGCCGATCAGCAGACGTCGCACGCTCGCCCCATTATTGGGCACTCAGTGCGAGACACGTCAGGTCCGGCTGCCCCGGCCGCCTCATCCTTCACCCGCGGCATCGCCGTGGCGCGCCGCGCTGCGGGGCAACGGCTGGCGCTGGATGGGGTGGCACCCCTGCTCGTCCTGCTGTTCGTGGCGGCCATCCTGCGCTTCGCCTTGCTCGGCACGCGGGAGCTGTTTCGCGACGAAGCCGCCTCGTGGCTGCTGTCACAGGCCTCGTGGTCGGAGATCCTGCCCCGCGCCTCGGCCGAGCCATACGCTCCGGTCTTTGATTTCGCGCTCAAAGCCTGGACCTCGATTCTGGGGGACGGCGAGGCGGCGCTGCGGGCGCTCTCGGCAGTGGCAGGTGTGGCGCTGGTCGGAGTCACCTGGGTCTGGGCGCGGGCGTCGATCGGCTCGCATGTGGCGATCCTGGCAGCGGGACTGGTCACCGTTGCGCCGCTGGCCATCTCGAATGCCCGCGAGGCGCGGATGTACGCGCTGGAAGCGCTCCTCGCAACTGTTGCCTGGTGGCTCATCTGGCGACTGCTGACCGATCGGCGCCCGATGGCAAGGCGTCGAATTCCCATCCTGCTGGCCGCGCTGGCCGTAGGTGGCGAGCTCTGGATGCTGCCTACCGGAGTCGGCGCCTTCGTGATGCAGGCGAGCGTGGTCGGAATCATGCTGCTTCGCGCGCCGCACGCGGGCAGCCGCGCCGCCAGCGCCGCATTGATCGGCGGGCTGGCAACCTTCGCGCCGTGGATTCCACGGCTGATGGCTGCGGCCGATGCCGGGCGGCCATTCTGGACACCCACGCCCAACCTGGGAGACCTGCCAGAAACGTTCGCGGTGGCGTTCACCGGCCAGGCCCCATCCCCGGCCTGGATCGCCGCTCTGCCGCTGGCCGGCTTGGCGGGCGTCGGCCTGTGGGCCTTGTTCCGCGCTCGAAGCATTCGCGACAATTCCGATCAGCTGGCAACGGCCCTTGCGATATGTGGAGGCGCCGGCCTGATACTGCTGTGGTGGACGATTTCGCAATGGCGCTCCGCGTACGACAGCCGCTACCTCGGCGCGGCGGTCCCGCCGCTGGCAATGGCCATCGCCGTCGGTTGGGAGCGACTGGCGATGCGCCCCAAGGGGGCCCGAGGCGCGTCGGCGGACCGCGTCCTCACGGCCACTCTGGTCGTCCTGATTGGGATTGGCACCTTTGTCTTCGAGGCAACCTGGATCAATGGGACCGGGCTGGCCCCTGGGCGCGCGGCAGCTCTGGCGCTCAGCCAGCGCGTCCGTGCCGGGGACTTCGTGTTGGTGGCCGACGCGCGGTCCTACTTTCCGGTGGCGTACCTGGTGGGGCGCAAATCTGACCCGATCACGCTTCCGGCGCCCGTCCGCTACTGGCGCTCGGGATCCGAGGCGCCGTTCAGCGGGGGCGACCTGGTGCCGCCGGATCGCCCTGGCGCGCGGAGGCGATCGCGCGGGCGGCGGCCAGGCCGCC
>JBDUEE010000174.1:0-28179 GCA_040002615.1 Chloroflexota bacterium
CCAAAGCGGAGCCGATCTACGACGTGGCAATGGCGCATCAGAAGAACGGGACGCCAGCCGCGCACCTGGAAGCCGACGGCGTAGGCCAGCAGCTGCTGTTCGGCGATGTAGGCCTGCACGAACCGCTCCGGATGCGCCTGGGCGAACTCCTCCGTGTACGTCGAGTTGCCCACCTCCCCGTCGAGCGCGACGACGTCGCCGCGGGCGTTGCCCAGCGCCACGAGCGTGTCGCCGTAGGCCTTGCGGGTGGCCTCCTTGGTGCCGATCTCGTAGGCCGGCAGGTTCAGCGCCCCGAAGGCCTCGAAGCGGTGCGGGCGGCTGTCACCCTCTGGCTTCGGCACGCTGACGTGGATGTCGCGCATGCCGCCCAACTCGGCGATGGCCGCGGCTTCATCGGTCACCGGCTTGCCGTGCGCCCCGTTCACGTTGGCCACCGCGGCGACGCCGTGGCCCTTCTCGGTCCGCGCCACGATCACCGTCGGCCGCTCCGTGGTCGCCGCGGCCTGTGCGAGGGCCTCGTCGATCTGGGCCACGTCGTGACCGTTGATCTCGATCGCCTCCCAGCCGAATGCCCTGGCCCGGTTCGCGTAGGCGTCGAGGTCCCAGCCGTGCATCGTCTCGCCGGTCTGGCCGAGCCGATTGACGTCGATGATGGCGGTCAGGTTGTCCAGGCCGCGGAAGCCCGCCGCCTCGAACGCCTCCCACATCGACCCCTCGGCCATCTCCGAGTCGCCGCACAGGCACCAGACATGGAACGGCAGCTGGTCGAAGTGCTTGCCCGCATAGGCCACGCCCACCGAGATCGGCAGGCCCTGGCCCAGCGACCCGGTGGCAACGTCCACCCACGGCAGCACGGGCGTGGGATGGCCCTCGATCCGGCTGCCCAGCCGGCGGAAGGTGAGCATCTCCTCGTCCGAGATGGCGCCGGCGGCCTTGAACATGGCGTACAGCAGGGGCGAGGCATGGCCCTTCGAGAAGATCAGATGGTCGTTGCGCGGGTCGTCCGGAGCGTCGAAGTCATAGTGCAGGTACTTGCTCATGAGCACGGCCATCAGGTCCGCGGCGGACATTGAGGAAGTTGGGTGCCCGGAGCCGGCGGCGGAGCTCGATCGGATCGAGTCGACGCGCAGCTGCTGACCCAGCTCACGCCACTGGTCGTGCTCATTCATGGTCACACCCATATCCCGCAAGTTCCCTGCCGATGTCATCTGCCCTTCAATGATACGAGTCTCGGAACTGTTGGCCGCGAAGACCCTCGCCGAGCGAGCAAGCTCTGCGTGGCGCGGCGCGCCGGATAGCACCTGGTGTACTCACAGTGACCGATTTGCGCCGAATCACGCTTGCTTTAGAACCCCAGGTGCTGGAAACAGACGAAATCCGCGAAAAACCGTCGCTGTGAGCACATGGAGTAATAATGGAAGCGGCGCCCCGCAACCAATGGAAAGCGGCGCCCCCGTGAGGGAAGCGCCGCCTGGGTGGGCCGTTGCGACCGGCGCGAGGGTTCAGCCGCGCATCAACCGGAAGCAGTCGCTGCAGTACACCGGTTTCACGCCGGTCGGCCGGAAGGGGACCTCGGTGTCCTTGCCGCATCGCGCGCAGACAGCCTCGAACATCTCTCGAGGACCGCGGCTGTACCCGCCCCCACCGGCGCTGTACCCGCCCCCACCGGCGCTGTACCCGCCGCCGTTTCCGTAGCTGCTGCCACCCCCACCGTTGGCGGCACGGCGCTGCGCTCGGCACGCGGGACAGCGCTTGGGCGCCGAGGCGAAGCCCTTCTGCGCGAAGAATTCCTGCTCGGAGGCGGAGAACACGAAGTCGATCCCGCAATCCGCACAGTTGAGCACCTGGTCGGTGTAGGCCACGGAGACCCTCCCTGAGAGTGGATTACCACGTCGGTGGCTCCGCCTTGGGTGAGCGCCGGCCACGGGTCTTGCCGCTACCCCGTGAGCCGACGGTTTCCGTGGTGGGAGGGGAGGGAAGGCTGCTGGCGCCGCACGTTTGGCGGCCCGACAAGGGCGAGTATACGCAGCGCCCCTTCGGGTGCAAGGTCGTGAACCTGCGCGCGGTTATGCTGGTCCGATGAAGCGGCTGGTGACGGTAATCGGCGCCCTGGCTGTGCTTGGCGGTGGCGTCTGGATGCTGCAGGGCATGGCTGTGCTGCCGGGCACCTTCATGCGCGGGAATCCCTCCTGGATATGGATCGGGGCGACCACGGCGGTCGTTGGGCTGGGGTTGATCGTCTGGAGCCGTGGCCGCGCCGAAAACAGTTAATTCGAGCTGACGTCCCGCTGCATACAAGACCCCGCAGCGGAGTCACGCGAGGACTCTTGCGCCCGTTCGATGCCAACTGCCAATGACGAGCGGCTTGAGGCGTCCGCTGGGGGGCTATCCCTCGGCCAGCCGGGCGCCTGCCGATGCAGTCAGTCCGGCAGTAGCTGAGCGCCGGCCTGTGCCATCTGGCTGATGGCGTGCTGCTCGTCCCCAGCCTTGAGATTGACCGCTGCGATCGCGCGGGTCAGCACCACCGTCTCGAAGCCAAGACGGGTTGCGTCCAGGGCGGTGGCGTTGACGCAGTAGTCGGTGGCCAGGCCGCAGATGACCACGCGCGTGATCCCGCCCTGGTGCAGGAGAGCCTCCAACGGCGTTGGAATTTCCTCGCCGCTGGTCGGGTCGCGCATGGTGAAACCGGAGTAACCGTCCTCGCCGTTGCTCCCCTTCCGGATCGTCTCGCCGCCCACCACCAGGTCGGGGTGGAGCTCCGCGCCCCATGTGTCGGCCACGCAATGGACCGGCCAGATGCCACCGTCCTTGGCGAAGTGCGGCGTCGAGGGCGGATGCCAGTCCTGCGTATAGACGACCGTGCCACCTGCCGCCCGCGCCAGCTCGATCTCCCGGTTGACGCGGGGCAGGATGCGGGTCGCGCCGCGCACCCACAGGCTCCCGGACGGGTCGGCGAAGTCGTTCTGAACATCGACCACGATGAGGGCAGTCGACCGGTCGTAGTCGGCCATGGACCGATGATACCGACCGCCCGACTGGTGCGCCCGCGTTCCCTCAGGCGACGCTCGGCCGAGCTAGCATGCCGCCATGGCTGAGGAACGACGCCTCGTCACGGTCCTCTTCGCGGACGTGGTCGGCTCCACCGCACTCGGTGAATCCCTCGATCCCGAGGACCTGCGTCGCCTGCTCTCACGTTTCTACGCGATCGCGAGTGACGTCGTCAGCGCGCACGGCGGAACGCTCGAAAAGTTCATCGGCGACGCGGCGCTGGCCATCTTTGGAGTGCCGCAGGCGCACGACGACGATGCACGCCGCGGATTGGCGGCCGCGCTGCAGCTGCGGGATCGGATGCACGACGATGCATGGCTCAGCCAGCATCTGCCAATTCGGCTGGGCGTCAACACCGGGGATGTGGTTGCCAGCCGCGACCGGGCGCGGGGTGACTTCATCATCACCGGCGACGCCGTGAACGTGGCCGCGCGGCTCCAGCAGAGCGCCGAGCCGTGGCAGATCCTGACCACCGAACGAACGATGAGAGCCGCCGGCGGAGCGTTCTCTTTCGGCGAGGCGATGGCACTCGACCTGCGGGGCAAGACCAGCGCGGTGCAGGCCTACCCGGTGCTGGGGGAACGGGCGGAGGAGGCCCATCGCATCCCGCTCTTCGGCCGCGCCGCCGACCTGACACAGCTCGAGCTCGTCGCCAGCCGAGCCTTCAGCGAAAGGCGCCCGTTCCTGGTGAGCCTGATCGCCCCGGCTGGGACGGGCAAGAGCAGACTGCTGGAAGAGTTTCTGGGCAGCCTGCGAGACACTGCGCCGGATGCGCAGATTGCGACCGCCCAGTGCCTGCCGTATGGACAGCGGCTGACCTACTGGCCGATGCGCCAGCTGTTGTTCGGCATGCTCGACATCGCGGACGATGCACGTCCCGAGGAGGTGCGCGAACGAGTCCGCAACTGGCTGCGCGAGTCCGGTGACGCCAACGCGGACAAAACCGCGGAGCTGCTTGCCGCCACCATCGGTGCCTCAGAAGTGGAGGTCAGCGACCGAGCCTCGCTATTCGCGGCCTGGCGCACGCTGTTGGAGCTGGCGGCCGCCCGACAGCCGTTGCTGCTCGTGGTGGAGGATCTGCACTGGTCGAGCGACAGCCTGCTCGACCTGGTCGAGTTCATCCTCCAGCCGCGAGGTGACGTGCCGATGTTGATGGCGACCCTCACCCGCCCGGAGCTGCTCGACCGCCGGCCGGGTTGGGGCGGAGGCCGAGGCAACCACGTATCGCTGATGCTCGACCCGCTGCGCGCGGAGGATGTCGGCCGCCTGGTCGAGCACATGCTCGACGGCCCGTCTCCCGACATCGTGCAGCTCGTGGTTGAGCGGGCGGAGGGAAACCCCTTCTATGCCGGCGAGATCGTGCGCTCCATCCTCGAGCGCGGGACCGATCTGTCCGATCCTGGCGGCGTCGCCGATGCGGTGAGGACTCTCCCAGATACGGTGCAGGCCACAGTGCTGGCGCGGTTGGATCTACTCGACCATGAGGGTCGGCGAGCTCTGCAGGTTGGGGCCGTCTTCGGCAGAAGCTTCAGCCGGGCAGGAATTGGAGCGCTGGACGAGACCCTGGCCGATCACGCGGATCCCGCGCTGGAGGGGCTGATCGAACGCGACCTGGTGCGGCCGTCGGGCGGAGACCAGTTCGCGTTTCGCCACATCCTCATCCGCGAGGTGGCCTATCAGACGATGCCGCGTGCCGAGCGCGCCATCCTGCATGCTGCGGCAGGACGCTGGCTGATGCGGCTGGCCGAAGGCCGCGAAGATGAGCTGGCGGAGCTGATCGCCTTCCATCTGCGGGAAGCGGCCGCGCTGTCGGCGACCTCCGGCACGCGCGACGCACGGACCGAGCAGGAGGCGGTCACGTGGCTTCGGCGCGCCGCTGAGACCGCGCTGGGCGCCTCGGCCAATGTCGAGGCCTCACGCCACGTGCTGGCAGCCATCGAGCTGGCAGAGGCAGATGAACGGCCGGAGCTCTACCTCCTCCTTGGCCAAACCTACGCATCGGGTGACCGCTCGGTGGATGCCTATACGACCGGGCTCCGCCTGGCACGTGAGCAGGGCCGCCCGCCGGACCTGCTTCTCCGATACATCGGCAATATCCTGATGGTCAGTGCTCGCTGGTACTCCTCGGTTGCCCGTCAACCGCGGGAGGTGGAAATGCAGGCACTGATCGACGACGGCTTGAAGATGCTCCCCGAGGTGGGCGATGCACGCACGCGCGCGACCTTTCTGATCTCGTGCGGATTCATGCCCTTCTGGCTCAGCAACACCGGCGAGCGCGCAGCCGGGGATGATGACTACCGGCGCGCCGATGAGCGCCTGGCCGCGGGTTTGGCTCTCGCCGAAAGCCTGGACGATGCTCCGCTCATCAGTGCCGCCCTGGATGCATCCGTGTCGACCATGGCCCGCACGCCGCCGGCAAAAGCACGCGAGATCTCCCGGAGGCGGACCGCCATGGGCGTCCGACTCAACCTGCAGGAACGGCTGGACGCGAACTTCATGGTGGCATGGAACTCAGCGCTGCTGGGCGACTTTCCGGCCGTCCTCGCTGCCGCCGACGAGGCCATGGGGCTGCTGCAGCCTGGTCAGAACCCGGCCTTTGCGTTCGGCGGCACCGCCTGGCGGGCCTATGCGCTGGCGCTTCTCGGCCGCTGGGATGAAATGGCAGAGGCCATCGAGCGATGCCGGGCGCTGTGGATCGAGGCGGATCGGCCGGCGGCCGGCTATGCCCTCCAGGGACTCCTGGCTGGAGTCGACGTTGCGCGACGACGGCGCGACGATCTCCCGTATCAACGCTGGCGCGAGGTCGCGGACCATATCCTGGGTCGCTTCGATCCCGCACACCCGACCGCCGCCGTGCGCGCGATCGTGGCTCTGGACGCGGAGGGTATATCGGCCATCGTCTCACACCCGGAGCGCTATGGAGAACGGATCCATTTCATCGAGCTGGCGATGAGCGTGGCGTGCGACCACGGAATCGCATGCGACGAAGCAGCCCTCGATCGGACTATCAGGCGGGCCGAGGCGCTGGGCACCCCGGTTGTCGAGGCGCAGGCAAGGCGTTTGCGGGGCACCCAGCGCGGGGACACCCAGGAGCTGGAACAGAGCCTCGCGCTCTTCGGCGCCGTCGAGGCTGAACCCTTCGTTGCCCGAGTACTGGCCGAGATCGGCCTTCAGACGTCGGACGACGGACGGCTGAGCGACGGACTCAACCGTCTGGAGAGGCTTGGGGAGCTTGAGCAGCTCGAGTGGTTCCGCTCTCGAATGGGTGGCAGCTAAACCGGCTGACGCCTCTCCTTCAGACGCCTCATGCTCAGTCGAAGGCGGTGACCGGCGGCGAGCCCTCGGGCGGACCGGGCCGGCCACGTCGGCCCGGTTGCGTTGCCTCCGCCGGCTGGTCCGGCTGGTCCGGCTGGTCCGGCTGGCCCGGCTGACTCGCCGGTACGGTCTCGCCCAGCTGGTGCCGCAGCGGGAGCTCCGGCAGCCCGAAGATGACGATCAGCGCCGCCAAGGCCGAGGCCACCACACCGAACCACAGCGCGTAGGAGATCGCCAGGGAGAAGGCCTGGTGGACGCCGTCGACGATGTTCGGGATGATCGGCGCCAGGGTGGGCCGAGCTGCAGCGGGAGCCTGCGACAGAATCTGCTGGCCCAAGTCCACGCCAACGTTGGTAATCTCACCGCCGGTGAAGGTGCCGCTCGGAATGCTGTCGACGATCTGCTGCGGAACCCCGGCCGCAGACAGCTGCTTCGGGATCTCAGCCGCCAGCGAGCTGCCGAACACGGTGCCGGCAATCGCCAGGCCGATCGATCCGCCGATCTGGCGGAAGAAGGTCAGCGCGCTGGTCGCCACTCCCATCTCGCGGAAGGGAACCGCGTTCTGCACGATGATCGTGAAGACGGCCATGGATGGACCGATGCCCAGGCCCATGATCGCCAGCCATATCCACAGCGTCGTGACCGAAGTGTCGGCGCGCAGCTGCGTCAGCAGCAGGATCCCGATGCCGGCGATCACCATCGCGGCGGCGACCAGCCACTTGTAGCGGCCGGTGCGGCTCACGATCTGCCCGCTGCCGATGGATCCGACCATCAGCCCAGCCATCATCGGCAGGATCTGGTAGCCCGATTCGGTCGCGCTGGAGCCGGCCACGAACTGGAACCAGCGCGGGATGAAGATGATCCCGCCGAAGAATCCGAAGCTGACCAGGCCGGTCGCCAGCACCGAGGCAGTGAACGTCTGGTTCTTGAAGAGGCCCACGTGCAGGATCGGATCCTTCGCTCGGGATTCGATCCAGAGGAATGCGCCCAGCAGCACCGCGCCCAGCAGCATGAGGCCGCCGACTGCCGGATCGGTCCAGTCGCCAGTCTGCTTGTTGGTCAGGCCCAGCATGATCGGCACGATGGCACCGGTGAAGACCGCCGCCCCCAGGTAGTCGATCGAGACGACGCGCTCCGGATGGCTGATCTTCGGCAGCAGGCGCCAGATCACCACCAGCGCCACGGCGCCGACCGGCAGGTTGACGAAGAAGATCCAATGCCAGCTGATGTTGTCGGTCAGGAAGCCGCCCAGGAACGGACCGATCAGCATCGCCACGGCGAAGACGCCACCGAACAGGCCCTGGTAGCGGCCGCGCTCGCGCGGGCTGAAGAGGTCGCCGATGACGGCCAGGCTGATCGGGAAGAGCGCGCCGGCACCCAGGCCCTGGATGCCACGGAACAGGATCAATTGCCACATCGTCTGCGACAGGCCCGACAGCAGCGAGCCGAACAGGAACAGACCGATTCCGATCATCAGCATCGGTCGGCGCCCGAACTGGTCGGACAGCTTGCCGTACAGCGGACCGGTGACCGTGCTGGTCAGCAGATAGACCGTGATGACCCAGGTGTAGAGGTCATTGCCGCGAAGGTCGGTGAGGATATTCGGCAGCGCGGTGCTCACGATCGTCTGGTCGAGCGCCGCCAGGAAGAGTGCCAGGAGCACAGCTCCGAAGATCTGGAACCGTGCGCGTGGGTCAACATGGACCGGTGCGTCGTCGATTGGTCGCGCGGCGGCTGGGTTTGCGGTGGTGGGGTTGGCGGTGGCGGTCACCGGGGGTTGTCTCCTTCGTTCACACGCTCCAATGCCGAGCGCAGGGATCGGATCGCAACGAGCAGGTCGGTCTGCTCGGTTGCTGAGAGATGGGCAATTGCGGCAGCCATGTGGCGCTCGCGGGCCTCGTGGAGCTCACGCACCTCTGCGGCGCCGGCATCGGTGAGGCTGACTAACACGACCCGCCGGTCCTTGGTGTCGTGGTCCCGACGGATCAGGCCTCGCTCCTCCATCCGGCTGACGAGGCCGGTTGCGGTGGGCAGCCCCGAGCCGAGAAGCTCAGCGACGCGCGTCATGGGAATGGCCCCGTGCTTGTCGATCTTAGACATCAGGAACAGGTGGGCCATGCTGATCGAGCGTTCGTGACAGCGCGACGCGAAGGCCGCCTTGTCGCCGGCGACCAGTGCGCCGAGCTCCACTATCAGCTCATCGGCCGTAACCTGGGGACGCGAGCTGTTCGGACGCGGCAGGGTGCTTTGCTCAGGGCGAATGGTTTGTGTCACGCGAATGATTCTATCCGTACGAAGCATTCGGCGTCAAGGGGTCCGTTCCACGAGCCCCAGAAGGCGCGGCGACGGGACCGTGCGGAGTTGTTCTCAGATGGTGCCGTCAGTAGCGCTAGATAGGCAGTTCCACGTCAAAGCCTCCGTCGCCACGCTCAAATGGCCGTCCTCCGCGGGCCACCGGCCTGATCACGCCCTCGAGTGCTACTGCCACGCGCAGGTGAGAAGATCCGGGCACCCATGACCAATTCACTCCTCACTGCGGACGACCTCGCGCTGCGCCCAGGGCACGGCCAGCGCAGCCCCTGGCTGCGCGAGGCACTGGCCGCCGAGGGCGACCCACCGCCGCTGCCGCCGCCGACTGGCACGCTGACGTGCGACGTGGCGATTGTCGGAGGCGGCTACACCGGGCTGTGGACCGCGCTCCATCTGCAGGAGCGTGCGCCGCAGCTCAGCGTCGCCATCCTGGAGCAGGACATCTGCGGCAGCGGCCCGTCGGGACGAAATGGTGGCTTCGTCAACGCCTGGTGGGACGAGCTTGACACGCTGGTTGACCTCTTCGGCCCGGAACGCGCACTCGAGGCTGCGCGTGAGCTGTCGAGCTCAGTCCACGCAATCGGCGCCTGGTGCGAGGCAAACGACATCGATGCCCACTACCGCCGGGCGGGCATGCTGGTCGTGTCGACGACGCCACTCCACGACGGCCGGCTGTCCGGGTCGGTGGAAGCCGCCGCCGAGATCGGCGCGGCCGAGGAAATGGTCGCTCTCTCGCCGGCAGAGGTGCAGGCGCGCTGCCCCTCACCGCGATTCCGCAACGGGGCGTTCATGCGCGACGGGGCCACCGTCCAGCCCGCCCTGCTGGCGCGCGGCCTGCGCAACGTCGCTCTCCAGCGCGGCATCGCCATCCACGAGGGGACCCACGTCCGTCCGCGGTTGCACCGTGGCACGGGCGAAGGCATGCGGCTCGTGGTCGACACGCCAGCAGGTACACGCGAAGTCCGTGCGCGCCAGGTCGTGCTGGCGATGAATGCGTGGTCGGCGGGATGGCGGCCGTTTCATCGGTCCATCCTGGCCTGGGGCAGCTACATGGTCCGTTCGGAGCCTATCGGGGAGGACAGGCTGGCCGAGCTGGGCTGGATCGGCGGCGAGTCGATCTACACCGCTCGCTTCAACGTCGAGTACTTCCACGTGACCCGGGATCGGCGGATCGCCATCGGCTCCGGGGGTGGGGTGCCGGGCTATGACGGGCGTATCGGTTCTTCATTCACAAATGACCTTGGCTCCGCCCGGCGTGCCGCCGCCGCCTTCCGGTTCCTGTTTCCGCAGTTCCATGACGTCCGGCTGACCGATGCGTGGGGCGGACCGATCGACCTCTCCGGCGACCACCTGCCGCGATTCGGCAGCTTGCCCGGCGGCCGTGTGCACTACGCCGTGGGATTTTCCGGCAATGGGGTCGCCCCATCCCACCTGGCAGGCAGGGTCCTAGCGGCCCTGGCCTTGGGCGCAGACGAGCCAATCACCCGGCTATGCCTTGTCGGTCCCCCGCCGCACCGCCTGCCTCCGGAGCCATTCCGCTACATTGGGGCCCGAATCCTGCGGCAGGCGATCGTCATGCGGGAGGCGCGCGAGATGGACGGTCGCCGAGCGCCCTGGTGGCTGCGACAGCTCACCGCCATGCCGCGCCGCCTTGGCTATCACCTGGGCCCCAGCGCCTGACCCGACTCGAGGAGGAACGATGGCAAAGCAGGTTGTTGACTCGCTCGTCGCGCTGCTGCGCGCCACGCGCGAGGCCGAACGTGACGTGTTCGGTGGGCTGGATCCGACTGTCCGCGACCAGCCGCTGCGCCCTGGTGACTGGTCGCCGAAAGACCACCAGGCCCACCTCACGGCATGGAAGGCACGGCAGGCGAACCGATTCGCCGCGGCGCGCCGCGGCGAGAAGCCCGGCCAGACGCCGGATGGCGAGACCGACGCGATCAACGCGGAGCTCCAGGCGGCGCGCGCCGACTGGACCTGGGACGCCATCGTCGAGGAGGCCGAGGAGGTGAGCGAGCGGCTCATCCGTGAAGTCTCGGCCACCGATCCGGAGTCGATCGCGAAATACGACCAGCTGATCGGTGGCTCGTTCGGCAACGGGCCGCTTCACGCCATGAGCCATTTCGGCTGGCTGGAGGAGGCGAAGATCGGGGTCGATCCTGAGCGCCTGGCTGCCTTCATTGAAGAGCTGCGCGTGGTCGTGGACCAGGGCGGCCTGCCGCCCGCCGATTCCGGGACCGCGCTCTATAACATCGCCTGCTACCACGCCCTCGGCGGCCGCCTTGACGAGGCGCGAGCCGTGCTGCGCGAGGCGTTCCAGCTGCGGCCTGACCTGGCCGAGTACTCCCTGGAAGATACCGACCTCACCGCCCTCCGCGGCGACCTGGCGTCCCTGGCACAGCCCGCGTAAGGCTGATGCGCCGGGTTCAGCCGGGGAAGAGCCTCCGCAGACGACGGTAGGCGGTTGCGGCCGGGCCCCGCCTACCCTTGAGCCATTGCGGGTCGCCGATGGGCGCTACCGCGCCGCTTCGCTGAATCGGGCGCGTCATCGGCTCTGCTCCCTGGTACGGCCTGGCCAGGATGTTCGTCGGAACGTCGACTGACGGCGGTTCATCGACGGAGCTGGACGCGCCTTCGGCGGTCCCCGTCAGATCGCTCCGCTCATACGACCAGGCAGCCGCGGTGGCTGCAGGTGGATTCTCGAGCGGCGGGTCTTCGCGTTGGTCCTCTGCCGAATCGGGGGGCGGTTCCGGCCGCTCTCCGAAGAACTCGGTCCCACTCGGCCCTTTCGGTTCATCAGGTTCTGCGGGTGCGCTGGTCTCTCCGACAGTCTCGGCCTTCGCTGGGGAGTCGCTCGGTCGACCGAGAAGGCTTCGAATGGCTTCCACTTCGGCCACGTCCCAGCCCTCATCCTCCGCCAGCTGGGACAGCTCCGAATCGGACAGCTCGAGGGCGGGCGCCGCCTCCTTGGCCGCTACCGCTGCATCCGGGCTGCCCCAGCCGTGCGTCGCTATCTCCAGGCTGGCCTCCTCGAATTCATCGCCCAGCCACATCAGCTCCTCCTCCCCCGCTGGCCCGCTTGCAGGAGGGTGGCCAGGGGAGGGACTTGGCTCCGGCTCTGTGCTGGGCGCGATGAATTCTTCCGGCGCCCGCTCATCCACGTCCTGCCGCTCGATGGTGACGGCGCCTCGACGCGCGACGTCTGATGCCGGCCAATCTAGCGGCGCCATCGGCTGGCCGAATGCTTCCTGAATTGCCTCTGGTTCAGGCTCCGGTTCGGGCTCAGGCTCAGGCTCCGGTTCGGGCTCAGGTTCGGGTTCGGGCTCGGGTTCAGGTTCGGGCTCAGGCTCAGGCTCAGGTTCAGGCTCAGGTTCGTCCGGAACTGCCTCCTGGGGCGGCGCGACCCACTCTTCGACGGGTGGAGGCGCGAATTCGACCTGCTCGTCCACGGGTGGTGGAGGTGCGACCTCGGCCGGCGCCTCGAAGGGCTCCTGGACCGATGCCTCCTGCTCCTCGAATGCCTCCTGGATGGCAGCACGCGCCTGCTCCTCGGCCTGCGCCTCATCCTCTGCGCTCGGCTCAAATGCGTCGGTAGCCAGCGAAGAGCCAGGCACATCGGGCGCGAAGTCGTCGCGACTCGCCTCATGGGCGGTTGGTTCCGGCGCCTCTTCGGTTGCCCCAGAGGACGGCTCGAACTCCGTGTCGATCTGCTCGTGAGGGGGCATCTCTGCGTCTGCGTCGGAAGATGCGGATGTCTCGGGCTCCGCCGCCGTCTCGGGAGCCGGCACGGCTTCCGCTTCTCGTTCCGTTTCTGGAGGGAGAGCGGCCTCGGGCTCGATCGATGCTTCCGCAGCGGACGATGGCTCTGGCTCACTCGGCTGCGCTGCCGAAGCCTGGGCATCGGCCTCCGCCTGGGCTGCCTCGAGCCACGTGAAGTCACCGTCCGCGAACCAATCGGGCTCGACGACTTCGGTGGTGTACGGAGACCACGCGGCTTGAGGTTCCTCAGCCGCGGCTTCAGGTACGGCCTCCGGTTCGGGTTCGGCCTCCGGTTCGGGTTCGGCCATCGCCACCATCGGCTCCGGTTCGGGTTCGGCCGTCGCGACCATCACCTCGACCTCGTCAGACCCCTCCTCGGCGAATGCAGCCGCGACGGCCATCTCGTCGGCCAGCTCGCTGGCGGCCGGGCCGGCGGGAATGTCGACGAAATCCTCCTCGTCGGGCGGAAGCTCGAGCTCGTCAGTTGCCTCGGCGGCCGGCGCCGCATCGCGCGCTGCCTGGATATCGCGCTGGAGCGCGGCAAGGGCCTCGGCCGCCTCCTCCGCCCCTGGCAGCTCAGCCAGCGTGGGATCGTCCGCCCGGGCCAGGGCCTCAGCGATGCCGACCAGCGCGGTGCGGCCGCCACGGATCTTGCGGCGACGGGTTTCCGCTCGGCGCTGCCTTGACGCAGATGGGGCAGCCGCCTCGGCCTCAGCCTGCGCCTCGGCTTCAGCCTGGGGCTCAGCTTCAGCCTCGGGCCTGGGCTCCGCCTCCATCGATTCCGCCGCGGCCTCCTCGGCGAGTGACTCCAGGACCAAGTCCGGCAACGCCTCGTCGGCGACGACCAATTCCTCGTCGGCGGCCGCGAGCTCGGCCACAACGGCCGCTTCCTCCTCATCCGCAGAGAGGTCGGCCACCGCCTCGGCCATCGGCTCTGTAAATTCAGCCGCCACCTCGGCAAATTCGGCCGCCGCCGCGGCAGATGCAGCCTGCTCCGCCTCTTCGTCGGCTTCGGCAGCTGCCTCAGGAGCTCCCTCCTGCTCCTCGGGCCCGGTTGCATACCCGGGGATCTCCCAGGCCACCGTGGACGCGGGGCGCGTGCCGGGCAGCCGCAGGTCCATCCTGGCTTCCAGCAGCTCGACGCGGGTCCGCAGCGCCGCGACCTCGCCGCGGGCCTCGCCTAGCGCCAGCAGCGCCTGGCCGTAGCGCTCGGTCAGGCTGCGGAACTCGGTGAGCAGCTCGCGGAACGGGCTCATCTCGACGGATGCGCCGCCGTTGCCGTTGTGCCGCGGGCTCGGCTCATCGGTCTCAAACGGGCGCGCCTCCTGCACCGGTTGGGCAGGGCGCGGCTGCAGGAAGACGCGCATGCCGTCAGGGCCCTCGGGAGCGCTCGACAGCACACCGCGGGCGATCAGCTCCCACACGCGCCGTTCCGGGATCCCAAGGACGATGGCCGCGTCCTTGACCGAGTAACCGTCCATCACGGGGCCGATAGCGTAATACCTGCTGTCGAGCGTCCTGCCAGCTGACTGAGGCCGGCGACCAGCCGCTCGATCTCCTGAGCGGTGTTGTAGTGCAAGAGGCCGATGCGGACCACGCCACCCGCGTCGTCCAGGCCCAGCGCCCGCATGAGATCGGGTGCGTACATGCTGCCGTGCCAGGCGTTGATTCCAGCATCCGCCAAGTGCCGGGCCACCGCCTCAGGCAGGTGGCCGCGCAGGCTGATGGCGACGGTGGGCACCCGCTCGCCGGCGCGCGACGCCTTGCGAATACCATGGACCGTGAGCCCGGGGACGGCGGCCAGGCCCTCGAGCAGCGGGCCGGTGAGCTCTCGTTCGTGGGCGTGAATGGCGGACATGGCTGAGCGCAGGGCAGTGCGGCGGTCGTCGTCCGACGACGCACCGCCGTAGGCTCGGCCCAGCTGCGCCAGGTATTCGAACGTACCCAGCAGGCCGGCCAGCAGCTCATGCGGCTGCGTGCCCGGCTCCCATTTGCCGGGCAGCGCCTCGCCCGCCGGGCGAGTGCGGTAGGCGGCCAGCCGCTCGAGCAGCTCGCGCCGTCCGTACAGCACCCCCAGGTGCGGTGCAAAGAACTTGTACGGCGAGCAGACCAGGAAGTCAGCGTGCAGGGCGGCCACGTCGATCGGTACATGCGGGGCCGCGTGGACGGCATCCACGAACACGAGGGCGCCAAAGGCATGCGCGACCTCGATCACGCGGCCGACATCATTCAGTGTGCCGACCGCATTCGAGGCCAGCCCCACGGCCACGAGCCGAGTCCGCTCCCCGATGAGCGACCCGAGCGGATCGAGCTCGAGCGTGCAGTCCTCGGTGCGCACGTCGATCCACCGCACGGTGACGCCATGCTCCTCGGCCACAGCCACCCAGGGCGCCACGTTCGCGTCGTGGTCGAGCCTGCTGAGAACCACCTCGTCGCCCGGGCCCAGCTCGCGCCCGATCGCCCGGCTCATGGCGAAGGTGAGCGTGGTCATGTTCGGACCGAACACGATCTCCTCCGGGGCATGGGCACCGAGGAAGTCGGCCGTGGCCTGCCGGACCTCGGCAAGCATCGCATTGGTCTCAAGCGAGGTCGCGAACTGACCACCCTGATTGGCGTCGTGATGTAACAGGTAGTCAGCCACGGCATCAATCGCCTGTCGCGGCAGCTGGCTGCCGGCCGCGCCGTCGAAAAAGACGATCGGCCGGCCGTCGAGCTCGCGACGGAGCGCCGGGAAATGGTCACGCACGGCGGCGACGTCAAGGCCGCGTCGTGCGATGGGTGTGGTCATGGCAGCGATGATGGTACGTCGTGAGCGTGGTCACGGCCGTCGAGGCATCGGGTAGGATCGGTCAGCCATGAGCAGCCCTGTGAGCGCCTCCCTGCGCGTGCCGACGCTGCCCGGCAACGACTTCAACCTGCCGCGCGGCCTGGAAGGGCTCGACGAGCTCGCCTACAACCTGTGGTGGAGCTGGACTCCGCGGGCCGGGACCCTCTTCTCGCGTCTCAACCCGGCCGCCTGGGCGCGCTACCGCAACCCTATTGCCGTGCTGGCCAGCATGCACGCCGCACGCTGGGAGGAGGTCGCGGCCGACGAGGACTTCATGGTTGACGCCAGCCGCCTGCTCGACGAGTTCCACCGCTACATGGGCAACGGCAGCGATTCGTGGTACCAGCGCCAGGTGGCGGACGACGCGACCCGCGCCCTGCCAGGGCCAGTGGCCTACTTCTGCGCCGAATACGGCTTCCACGAGTCGATGCAGATCTACTCGGGCGGCCTCGGCATCCTGGCCGGCGACCACTGCAAGTCCGCCTCGGACGCCGCTCTGCCGTTCGTCGGCGTGGGCCTCCTCTATCGCCGTGGCTACTTCCGCCAGCAGATCGACGCCGATGGGCATCAGGAGCACGCCCAGCCGGACCTCGATCCAGGCATGCTGCCCCTGCGCCGTGCACGTGGCCCGAACGGCTCCGCCCTGCAGGTCAGCGTCGACTTCACCGACCGGCAGGTCCACGCCGCCGTGTGGGTGGCCCAGGTCGGACGAGTGCCGGTCCTGTTGCTCGACACCGACCTGCCGGCCAACGCCGGTGCCGATCGCCCGATCACCCACATCCTCTATGTTCGCGGCAGGGAGATGCGGCTCTGCCAGGAGCTGATCCTGGGCGTTGGCGGTGTGCGAGCGCTGGGCGAGCTGGGCATCCAGCCGGCGGTCTGGCACCTGAACGAGGGACATTCGGCGTTCCTGCTCCTGGAGCGTGCCCGCCAGCTGATGACCGCAGACAGCAACCTGGCCGCGCCCGACGCGTTGCGGCAGGTGGGGCGCAATGCCGTCTTCACCATCCACACTCCGGTGCCCGCCGGCAACGAAACCTTCGACCGGGCGCTGCTGGCCAACTACCTTGAGCCGTGGCTGGCAGCCACCGGTATGCCAGCCGAGGAGCTGCTGGAGCTTGGTCGTGGGCGAACCGACGACCAGAACGCCCCGTTCGACATGACGGCCTTTGTCCTGCGTCATGCGAGCGATGCCAATGCGGTCAGCCGCCTGCACGCGCACACGGCGACCGACACCTGGCAGGACGTGGCCGGCCACCCGATCCGAGCGATCACCAACGGCGTCCACGTGGCAACCTGGCTTGGGAGACCGATGCGCCGGCTCTACGAGCGCGCGCTCGGCACCTTCCTGTCGGCCGATCATGCAGGTCCCGATGGCCTTGCCGGCGTCGACGCCATCGCCGATGACGACCTGTGGGCCGGACACATGCAGCAGAAGCGCGAGCTGACCGATTTCATTGGCCACCGGCTGGCGCGCCAGTTCGCCCGCCATGGCGAGTCACCCGACCAGCTGCGCGAGGTTGACCGTGCCCTCAACCCGCGGGCGATGACCATCGGCTTTGCCCGACGCTTCGCCACCTACAAGCGCGCAGACCTCATCTTCCGCGATGAGGAGCGCCTGGCGCGCCTCCTCTCCCATCCGGATCGACCGGTGCAGATCGTGATCGCCGGCAAGGCGCATCCGGCGGATCGGCCCGGCCAGCGCGTGATCCAGCGCATCTTTGAGCTATCGCGCTCCGATCGGCTGCGCAGCCGAGTGTTCATCGTCGAGGACTACGACATCCGCATCGCCCGCTTCCTGGTCGCCGGCGTCGATATCTGGCTCAACAACCCACGGCGTCCGCTGGAGGCATCCGGCACCTCTGGCATGAAGGCCGCCATGAACGGCGTGCCCAGCGTCAGCATCCTCGACGGCTGGTGGGATGAGGGCTACAACGGCGAGAACGGCTGGGCGATCGGCGCCCGCGAGCCGAGTGCCGACGAGGATGGTCAGGACGGGTCCGATGCGGAGGCGCTCTACCGCCTGCTCGAGGACGAGATCGTGCCGCGCTTCTTCGAACGCGGCACAGACGACCTGCCCATCGCCTGGCTCGCGACGATGCGCGCGGCAGTGGCCGCCTCGATCTGGCAGTTCAGCACGGCAAGGATGCTGATCGAATACGTCGACGAGCTGTATCGGCCGGCGGTGGTGGCCGCCGAGGAGACCGCCGTTCCCGCCTGACCCGTGGTGAGCGCACCGAATATTCACCGGGGATATAGTGTCGGGAAGCATCGGCTCATTCGACGACGGGATATGACCTCGGGCGCCTATGGCGATGCCGCCGAGCCTCGAATCCGCCCCAAAGTCGCGACACCATATCCAGGCTGAATGGGGCCGCGACAAGCCGCGACGAACCAGCTCCTACGGCAAGAGGGCGCGCGGGTTCTCCCAGATGCCGTTGACGTTGGTGGCGAAGTGCAGGTGGCAGCCGGTGGAGAAGCCGGTCGTTCCTTCGTAGCCGACGAGCTGGCCGGTATTCACCACCTGGCCTGGGCTGACGACGATGGTGGTGGTGATGTGCCAGTACCAGGTCTGGATGCCGCCGCCGTGGTCGATCACCACGCCGTAGCCGGCGTCGTACGGCCATAGCGGTTGGCCCGATGCCACCACCACGCCGGCCTTTGCGGCCATGATCGGGGTGCCGCAACCAGCGGACATGTCGATGCCGCCGTGGAAATGCGAGTAGTAGACGCCCTGGTAGACGTACGGCGGCTCCATGGCGAAGCTGGTTGGCCCCCATTCCTGGGTGATCGTGGCGCCGACCTCCGGCCAACGGAATCCGTACCCTGAAAGCTGGTTCGTCTGCCGGCGCGCAGCCTCCTCGGCCAGTCGCCGCGCTCGTTCAAGCGCCTCGCGCTCGGCCACCAGCTGGCTGACCAGGGCATTCGCCTGTCGGAAGGCTGCCTCGTTGGCCGCGATCTGTTGCTTGACATTGCCCTTGGCTTCGAGGGCGGCATTGAGCGCGACCCCCTGCTCGGCGCGCTTGCGCGCAGCCTCGGCCTTGAGCTTGGCCGTCTGCTGCTCGAGTCGCTCGAGCTGCTCGCGACGCTCCACCAGCAGCTGCTGCTGCTCGGAAGCGGTCACGCGCGCCTCTTGCAGGGCAACTCGCCCTTCGCGCAGGGTTTGCCTCCTGTAGAAAAGCTCTTCGCGAATGACGCGAATCGCGTCGGCCAGGGCCTTGTCCTCGTCGGACAGAGTGAGCAGGTAGCCGACCTGGTTGGTGGCTTCGTCGAGCGAATCCGCGCTCAGGATGATCTCGAGCAGAGACGTCTGGCTGCGGTCGTAAGCGGCGCGCAGGTGATCCTGCAGCAGGGCTTCGCGAGCCATCAGCTCAGCGGTCTGGTGGGAAATGTCCTCCGACACGGCCCGCAGGCGATGATTCATCCGATCGATCTGGATCCGCAGCTCGTGCAGGCGGTCGTTGATCTCCCGAACATCGCGGCGAACCAGGATGAGCAGGCTGGCCACGTGCTCGTATTCGGCGGTGACGCCGGCGAGCTCCGCCTCCGCCGCGTCGAGCTGTTGTGAAAGGTTGGCCGAGGTGGCGCGCAACTCGTCCAGGCGGGCGCGCTGGTCCGCGAGCTCGCCATCGATTGCGGCTCGTTCTGCCTTTGCCTGGGAGATCGGATCCGCTGCCAGGGCCTGGTTGCGCGGATCACCACCGACGACAATTCCGCCGACCGTCAGCAGGGCTACCAGCGTGACGGCCAGTCGTGATTGTCGCCTCATCCGGTGAGGCTCGAGAAGTATCCCATGGTGCCCAGTTGCCCCTGCTGCGTGGTCCGTCGCCATGCTAACCGGGCACATCGGCCGCGTGACGGGTCGAATGTACTACATCGTAGTACCTGATTGCACCTTTCTACCCAGGACCGCTCCTCCAGGTGGGCGGGCCAACCAGGGATCAGGCGGCCTTGTCCTCGAGGGCGTTGGCCCGAGCCACCTCGGCTCCCAGCAGCACGATCACGCTGGCGAAATAGAGGAACACCAGCAGCGAGATGGCCGCCGAGATCGGTCCAAAGGCAGTCTCGTAGTTGGCGATGTTGGTGGCGTAGTACGTGAAGCCGATACGCAGGATCGTCCACAACAGGGTGGCGGCGACGGCGCCCGGCCAGACCTCCCGAACGGTGACGGGTCGGTTGGGGACCACCCGGTACAGGACCAGGAAGGCGACAAGAATCAGCAGCATCGGCAGCACAAGGCCGATCAGGCTCAGCGCCACGTATCCGCCCGGAAGGCCGGCCACCACCTCGCCAGCCGCCGACTGAACGATGCCGGTCACGATCCCGATCACCACCGACGCGACACCCAGCAGGCCGGTGACCGTCATCAGCAGCAGACCAATGAGCTTGTCCTGCCAGAACGGTCGCGGCGTGGCAGCGGAGAACGCCCTGCTGACGCCCTTGCTGATCGCAGAGAAGACACCCAGCGCACTCCAGATCAGGAAGATCAGACCGAACAGGCTGATCCCACCACGTGACTCGATAATCGCGTTGATGACGGCGGAGATGCTATTCGTGTCAAGGGGCGATCCCGCCCGGATCTGATCCACGACGAACTGCCGAGCCTCTCCCTCGCCGACAAAGAAGGTCGCCACCACGACCCCCAGCACCAGGAGCTGGAAGACCGACAGGATCGAGAAATAGGCCATGCTGCCCGCGTTCTGCAGCGCCTCATGCTCCAGGAATCCGAGCACAGCCTGCCGCAGGACGCGGGTCCATCGGTGCCTGAGCAGCCGGGCATCCACCCCGGCCGCCAGGCGCTTGAGTCGGTCGATCATCCGGGGTAACGCTCCGCAAACGGCGTGCCCTGACAGGCTACGCTGATCGCATGCCGAAGGATCCATCGCTCCAGCTGGAGCTCGACGGGTTCGAGGTAACCATCTCGAACCCGAACAAGCCGTACTTTCCCGAGGCCGGCATCAGCAAGCTCGACCTCGTGAATTACTACCTGGCCGTGGCCGATGGCGCCCTGCTGGGCGTTCGCGACCGTCCGATGGCCCTCAAGCGCTTCGTGGATGGCATCACGGGCGAGGCCTTCTTCCAGAAGCGCGCGCCGGCATCGGTCCCGGAGTTCGTGCGGACGGTGGAGCTGTCCTTTCCCTCCGGTCGCACTGCCGACGAGGTGGTCGTCTCCAACCGAGCGGCGCTGGCCTGGGTGGTGAACATGGGCTGCATCGACCTGAACCCGCATCCGGTCCGGGACGACGATCTGGCTCACCCCGACGAGCTGCGGGTCGACCTTGACCCCGGGCCCGGCGTGCCGTGGGCGGACGTGCGCAGCGTGGCGATGGTGGTCAGCGAGGTGCTGCGGGACCATGGCCTGGAGGGCTGGCCGAAGACGTCCGGATCGCGCGGGATCCATGTTTACGCGCGCATTTCGCGCGAATGGGGATTCTCCGAGGTTCGGCGCGCTGCCCTGGCGCTGGCACGCGAGGTCGAGCGCCGTGCGCCGGAGATCGCCACCAGCAAATGGTGGAAGGAGGAGCGGCACGGCGTCTTCCTGGACTACAACCAGAACGCCAAGGACCGCACCGTAGCCTCCGTCTACTCCGTGCGACCGCTGCCGAACGCCACCGTCTCGGCCCCGTTGCTGTGGTCGGAGGTACCCGACGCAGAGCTCGGCGATTTCACGCTGAAGACCATGCAGGACCGATACGCCCGCCTGGGCGATGTGGGCGCCGGCATTGACCAGGCGGTCGGCTCGCTGGACGCCTTGCTTGAGCTATCCGCCCGCGACGAAGCTGCAGGGCAGGGCGACGCGCCGTGGCCCCCGAACTATGCGAAGCAGCCCGGCGAGCCGCCGCGGGTGCAGCCGTCGAAACGCCGAATGCCCGATCCCCCGCCCCCCAGCGATCCCGCGGCGCCGCGCGGTCGAGCCGGTTCGTCCCCGCAGCCGCTACCGTCAGCGCCCACTCGTCGCGCGGACGGAACGGTCCCGCCCACCGGTCGTCGCCGCTCTTCGCAACCACTGATCGTCATTTCGCAAGCCAAAAAGAAGGCCGATGCCCTCGACGGCCTGGAGCGCTGGAAGGCCCGCCATGCCAAGGCCGCCAAGCACCTGGCCGAGGACGACATCCTGGTCGACGGCATGCGCGGGCGCTCATCGCTGTGGTACCGCGTCCGCGTCAACCTGCGCCATGTGCCGGAGGCGGATCGGCCGACGGAAGAAAAGCCGGACCCAGACTACGACCTCAGCGAGGAGTGGCGATGATCGGACACGCGCATCCAGAGCCCGTGCTTCAGCGTTCGACCACGCGTTCTAGCCGACGGTCTGGCACGATCCAGAGGATGACCACCACCACATAGATCGCCAGCGCGACCACCGGCGCTGCCAACGCGATCGGGATGGCCACCGCGAACAGGACTGGCGAGATCTTTCCCTTGACGTCACGCCCGACGGCTTCGGCGAGCGTGGGTGTCTGGCCAGGAACGCGGATCAACGCGCGCACGACGCCGTAGTAGGCCAATGCCGCGAGAAGCAGCAGGAGTCCATAGGCGGCGACGGGAATCGGGTCGAAGTGGGTCTCGCCCACCCATGCCGTGCCGAAGGGGAAGAGGGAGAGCCAGAAGAGCAGGTGCAGGTTCGCCCACAGCACCAACCCGTTGACCTTGGTCGCCGTATGCAGCAGATGGTGATGGTTTGCCCAGTAGGTACCGAGCAGCGCGAAGCTCAACAGGTAGCTGAAGAAGGTGGGCCACAGCGGGCCGAGGTCCTCGAATGATGCGCCTTCGGGCGGCCTGAGCTCCAGGACCATGATGGTGATGATGATTGCGATCACCCCATCGCTGAACGCCTCGAGCCGGCTCTTGGTCACGGCGGCATCCTAGGCTGGTGCGGGCAGCTCCGTCAGCCTTCGGCAAGGCGCGCCACGAGGGCTGCCTTCACCACCGGCCATTCGTCGGCGAGGATCGAGGAGTACACGCTGGAGCGCATGAAGCCATCGGGCATGCGGAACTGGTGGCGCAGGACGCCTTCTCGAACAGCGCCGAGTCGCGCGATCGCCGCTTGCGAGCGCTCATTGCGCTCATCGGTCTTCAGGGCGACGCGGGTGGCGCCCAGCTCGTCGAAGGCATAGGAGAGCTGGAGCAGCTTGGCTTCCGTATTCGTAGCGGTCCGCTGATGCGACGGCGCGATCCATGTCCAGCCGATCTCCAGCCGGCCGTGCTCCGGCGCAATGTCCAGGAATCGCGTTGAGCCGATGGCGCGGCCGGTCGCGGCGTCGACCGTCGCCCACGACACGTATTCGGGTTTGAGCGCATCGGCCAGGTAGGCAGGCCACACCGATTTCCCTTCCGAGAGATCGGTGAACAGGTAGCGGAAGGTCTCCGGGTCCTGGACCGCAGCGGCAAGGATGTCGTCACAATGGCGCTCCTCGATCGGCTCCAGCCGCACGAACTTGCCCGCGAGGAGGATGCGCTCAGGCTGCTTCACGCGGCGAACTGGACAGATTCAGAGGACAGCCGCATCGGATTGGCCAGAATTGTCATCCAAACGTGGCGGTGCGGCTGTCGCCTGAATTTGACCCTCCAAGAACCCTCGACGCGTTTCTGTGCGGCTGTGGCCTGAATGTGCCAAAACGGGGCGCCGGCCACGGACCCGTCAGCGGGTTGGGGCGCCTTCGCCCGCACCCTCCCGCACGGTGACTGCAGCCTCAACCCAGATCGGGATCTCGCGTCGGAGCGTCGCGAGCGGCAGCGAACCATGGCCAAGCACCTCGTCGTGGAAGGCGCGGAGGTCGAACCGGTCTCCCATCTTCTCGGACACCTCGCGCCGCGCGCGCTCGATCTCGCGCTGGCCGATCTTGTACGAGAGGGCCTGGCCGGGCCAGACCGTGTATCGGTCCACCTCGATCTCAGCGTCGACCATGGGGAGCGTCCCACGCTCGTTCATGAACTGAATCGCCTTTTCGCGCGACCACCCCATCGCGTGCAGGCCCGAGTCCACGACCAGGCGAGACGCTCGGAAGGCCTGCGCGTCGAGCATGCCCAGACGCTCGCGGTCATCCAGGTACAGCCCCATCTCATCGCCCAGGCGCTCGCAGTAGAGGCCCCAGCCCTCGACGTACGCCACGCCCGCCATCCGGCCGCCCAGCGTGCGGAAGCGGGGCAGGCCCTGCAGCTCCATCTCGATCGCGATCTGGAAGTGGTGACCGGGCGTCGCCTCGTGGAAGGTGATGGCGGCGATCTTGTGGAGCTGCCGCTCCTCCGGCTGGTAGGTGTTGATGTAGTACTGGCCCTGCCGCGAGCCGTCCAGCGAGGGCTGCATGTAAAACGCGGGCGGCGTCTCGCGCTCGCGGTACTCCTCGACTGGCTTGACCACGCAGTTGGCCGATGGCAGCCGCCCGAAGTACTTCGGCGCGGCGGCGTACGCGCGCTCCGTCTGCTGCTCTGCCAGCTCGACGATCGCCTCGCGCGAATCAGTGTGGTTGGTCGCATCCGTCTGGAGCGCAGCCTTTAGCGCATGGCGATCCGCATGGCCGAGCCGATGGGCAATCGTGTCCATCTCGGCCTCGATCCGGCTCAGATCCTCCAGCCCGAAGGCGTGCACCTCCTCGGCGGTGGTCGCCACCGTGGTCTGCATGCGGATGGCGAGCCGATACGCCTCCTGGCCATTCGGGGTGGCGCTGATCCCCGGCTCGGGCATGGCATGCGGCTCGTACTCATCGGCCAGGAAGTCGCGGAGCGCCTGGAGGGCAGGCTTGATGTGCTCGTCCACGGCCTCGGCCACCTTGGCACGGGCCTCGTCGTCAGCGACGTGAGCGAGGGTCACGGCTGGAAACTGGTCTGTGGGCGTGGCGATCAGCCGCTCGATCTGCTCGACCTGCTTGCGGACCGGAATGGCCGCGGACGTGCGGCCGTCGCTGATCCCCTCGCGTAGCGTGTCGACGTACTGGTCGATCGCGGTGGGGAAGGCGGCGAACCTGGTGAGCAGCTTCTCGAGCGCGGCCGGGGTCTCGGCGATCTGGTACTGCGCCACCATCACCGGCATCGTCTGCACGCCCGAGATGTGGTTGATCGCCAACTGGTAGAGCCCGGCGTCCTGCGCCTCGAGGGTGTTGCGCGCCACCAGGATCAGCATGTCGCGGGTGATGAGCTGCTCAGGCTCGAGGCCGTCGGGACCGATTGGCTCCACCTCCGCCAGCAGCGCCCGGTACACGCGGGCCTCCTCGGCCCGGCCTTCCGCACCGAGGTCCGGCATGCGGTCGTCGAACCGGTCGTCGCCCAGGATGGTGGCGAAGATCGGCTCACGCTCGAGGACGCCCTCGAAGAAGCGCTCTGCGATCTCATTGATGGCGAGGTTGGGATCGGTGGCAGTCACGGACACGCGGTCCTCCAGATCAGTCAGCAGTGGGTACTGAGTGTAGCGGCGCCATTGGGCGCGCGAAAAGTGGCCATCAGCGGCGGCTTGCTTGACTCAAGGGGCGCTGCTGCCCATCGTCATGAAATGAGCCGAGGCCGGATAGCGGGCACCGGGGAAGGTGCCGCGTCGATCACCTTGAGTGCAGGACTCCTAGCGGCTCTGGTCGGTTGCGCCTCCGAAGCCAGTTCGCCGCCTGTGGCTCCTACTATCGCGAAGGCTGGAGTGGTCACCGATCTGCGCATCTATGCGGAAATGGTCCGATATACATTTTCCGACGGGACCGTCCGGGAAGTGCGAACGCAGAGCTACCGTCCGCTTACGCCGGATGATTGGGGAGGCTTCGGCCTAGTCATCCTTGGCGATGACCAAGCGGGCCCATTCGTCGCCGCGTTCATGGCCCAAGAGGGTCTCCCGTCCGATTGCTACGTCGAAAACGGCGAGGGAATCGAGCGTGGCTCCTCCATCGAGTCGAGCGGCGTCCTGTGGGCCAAGGCGCCGACCTTCAACTCCCCAGTCCATCCAGCGCTAGGCGAGTCCTACCCGGGCGGCACTCGCTTCTGCTTCAACGAGCGTGGCCTGGTCGCGTCGGTGATTGCGCCATAGGGCGGCGATGCACCGCGACGGTCGCTGCGTCTGACTTGCGGGATGCGAATGTGGGTAGCGTTATGCGCCTCAATGCGGCAATGCGGAGGCCGAGCTGATCGCTCGGCGAGCGTGAAAGGCGGGCTCCTGGGACCCGCGGTGGAGCCGCAACTCGCGGAACGCTACGGGGGTTCGCATACGGCAAGTGGCGAGCGGTCGAGCTACGAAATGCGCATCACGCGCGACATTCGACAACGCGGACGAGCGACCCGGCGAAGTGGGCGCGCCAGCCGGCGGCAAGCGCAAAACGGGCGAACCTAGCGGCCCCCGAAGAGGTCGGCCAATAGGGCCGCGGGGGTCTCCTCCAGCTGGTCGTAGCGGCATTCGGACGGCGGCTTGTCCGGCCGCCAGCGTTTGAAGGTGGTGCCGTGCCGGAAGCGGTCACCCTGCAGGTGATCGAATGCCACCTCGCATACCAGCTCCGGGCGGAGCGGTTCCCACGAAAGGTCCTTGCCGCGGTTCCAGCGCGAGGTGGCGCCGGGCAGCCTCCGCCCGGAAGCGGCCGCCGACGCCTCCCACTCACGCCACTCCTTCCAGGGGTGGTCTTTCAGCGCATCGCGACGGTACGGCTCCAGGAATGGCACCAGCTCGGCGCGCTTGACCGCCGTGAAGGAGGAGGTGACGCCAACGTGCTGCAGCTGGCCTGCGTCATTCCACAGGCCGAGCAACAGCGAGCCGACGAGCGTGCCCGGGCCATTCTTGTGCCAGCGGAAGCCGGCGACCACGCAGTCGGCCGTGCGCAGGTGCTTGATCTTGGCCATCTCGCGCTTGCCTGGCAGGTAGCGCAGGTCATGCCGCTTGGCGATCACGCCGTCCAGGCCGGCACCCTCGAAGACATCAAACCAGTGCCGGGCAACGGCAGGGTCCGATGTCCCAGGGGTCAGCAGGACCGATTCCGGCGGGTGCGCCAGGATGGCCTCCAGCCGCGCGCGGCGGTCGTCGAGCGGCGCCTCGCGCAGGTCATCGGCTCCATCGGCCAGGCAGTCGAAGGCGACGAACGAGGATGGCGTCTCGGCGGCCAGCATCTTCACGCGAGAGGCGGCGGGGTGGATGCGCAGGAGGAGCGACTCGAATTGCAGGCCGCCGTCGCGGGCGATGACGATCTCGCCGTCCAGCACGAATCGCGCAGACGGCCCGCCCACCGCGCGGATTGGCTCGATGAGCTCCGGGAAGTATCGGTCCAGGGGCTTCAGGTCCCGGGATTGCAGGTACACGTCCGGCCCGTCGCGAAAGACGAGGGCTCGAAACCCGTCCCACTTCGGCTCGTAGCGCCAGCCATCGCCGACGGGCAGCTCCGGGGTGGGCTTGGCCAGCATCGGTTCGATGGGAGGAGGAATGGGGAAGGCCATGGCGACCGATGATACGCGGCGCCATCGGCCATACTCCGGCGCCATGGGCATCGAGATCCAGTTCCTGGGTGCGGTGGGCACCGTCACCGGCTCGCAGTTTCTGGTCACCACCGGCGACCGGCGGTTGCTGGTCGACTGTGGCATGTTCCAGGGCTCGCCGGAGGAGGTGAGCCGCAACCGAATCCCGTTCGCCTTCGAGGCCGGGACGCTGGATGCACTGCTGCTGACCCATGCCCACCTCGACCACTGCGGCCGCATCCCGGCCCTGGTCAAGGCCGGTTACCACGGACCGATCTTCACGACCGGCGCGACCGCGGACCTGGCCGAAATCGTGCTGCGCGACGCGGCCAAGCTGCAGGCGGAGGCGGAGGCACGCTGGCGTCGCAAGCACCCCGACGAAGCTGCCGCCCACGACGCCGCTCTGGAGAGCGAGGAGAGCGCGGTGGCGGACGACGCCGCCATGCCGGAGCGCATCCGCACCGCCGAGCCGGAGGGCATGACCATGACCCGCGCCGCACTGTATGACGAGCGGGACGTGGAACAGGCGGTCCGCCAGTTCCGCGCCGTCACCTACGGCCACATGACCGAGGTCGCGCCCGGCATCCACGCCACGTTTCATGACGCCGGCCACATCCTTGGCTCGGCGATCATCGAGCTGCGGGTGACGGACGGCGACGCAACGACCACGATCGTCTTCTCGGGCGACCTGGGGCGGAGTGACACGCCGATCGTGGCCGATCCCACCCCGATCAGCCACGCCGACTACGTGCTGGTCGAATCGACGTACGGCAACCGCGAGCACGCTCCGCACGACAAGGCGATCGAGGAGCTGGCGGCGACCATCAACGAGGTGGCGGGCGACCGCGGCGTGATGCTGGTGCCTGCGTTTGCCATCGGCCGCACCCAGGAGCTGGTGTGGGTGGTCGATGAGCTGTTGCGCGGCAAGCGCATTCCACACCTCCCTCTCTACCTGGACTCGCCCATGGCCTCGCGCGCAAGCGACGTCTACCTGCGCCACCCCGAGATCTACGACGCCGAGACGGCCGAGCTGCTGCGATCCGGCGAATCGCCGCTTGAATACCCGGGCGAGCAGTACACCAACGAGGTCGACGAGTCGAAGGCGATCCGCGGCCAGCCGCGGCCGTTCATGGTGATCGCCAGCTCGGGCATGCTCACCGGCGGCCGGATCATGCACCACCTCAAGGACTTCCTCCCCGATGCCGCTTGCACGCTCCTGTTCATCGGCTACCAGGCCGAGGGCACCCTGGGGCGCCACCTGCAGACCGGCGGCAAGACAGCCAAGATCGACCACGAGGAGTACCAGGTCCGCTGCCGCGTGCGCTCGATCTCGGGCTTCTCGGCGCATGCCGACGAGCACGAGCTCAGTGCCTGGTTATCAAACTTCGCGAAGGCTGGGGGGACCGATGCCTCCAACGGCCGGCCCAAGCGCGTCTTCCTGGTCCACGGCGACCCGGATGCCACCACCGCCTTCGCGGAGCGCATCCGGCGCGAGATGGGACTGGATGCGC